>NZ_CP032544.1:1730000-2052815 GCF_003867075.1 Tenacibaculum mesophilum
TAGTTCCTTAGCCATGAATCTCTCGAGCACCTTAGAATTCTCATCCCAACTACCTGTGTCGGTTTACGGTACGGGTTCTTATAACCTGAAGCTTAGAGGTTTTTCTTGGAAGTTTTTAGGCACACTATCCACGCATCCGAAGACTTGTGGTACTATCACACTTCAGCTAAACCAGCGGATTTGCCTACCAGTCTAATACCTAAATGTTTCAACGAACTATTCCGTCAGTTCGCGGTGCTTTCAGTACTCCGTCACCCCATCGCAATTATAAGAAGTACAGGAATATTAACCTGTTGTCCATCGACTACTCCCTTCGGATTCGCCTTAGGTCCCGACTAACCCTCAGCTGATTAGCATCGCTGAGGAAACCTTAGTCTTTCGGTGAGGGGGTTTCTCGCCCCCTTTATCGTTACTTATGCCTACATTTTCTTTTCTATACGTTCCAGCATGCCTCACAGCACACCTTCAGCACATATAGAATGCTCCCCTACCACTTTTAAAAGTCCATAGCTTCGGTAATATGTTTATGCCCGATTATTATCCATGCTCGACCGCTCGACTAGTGAGCTGTTACGCACTCTTTAAATGAATGGCTGCTTCCAAGCCAACATCCTAGCTGTCTGGGCAGTCAAACCTCGTTTTTTCAACTTAACATATATTTGGGGACCTTAGCTGATGGTCTGGGTTCTTTCCCTCTCGGACATGGACCTTAGCACCCATGCCCTCACTGCTGAAAAACATTTTATAGCATTCGGAGTTTGTCAGGAATTGGTAGGCGGTGAAGCCCCCGCATCCAATCAGTAGCTCTACCTCTATAAAACTTTTATTCAACGCTGCACCTAAATGCATTTCGGGGAGTACGAGCTATTTCCGAGTTTGATTGGCCTTTCACCCCTACCCACAGGTCATCCAAAGACTTTTCAACGTCAACTGGTTCGGTCCTCCACTGTGTGTTACCACAGCTTCAACCTGCCCATGGGTAGATCACTCGGTTTCGCGTCTACTACTACTAACTATAATCGCCCTATTCAGACTCGCTTTCGCTTCGGCTCCAGACCTTAAATCTTTAACCTTGCTAGCAACAGTAACTCGTAGGCTCATTATGCAAAAGGCACGCCGTCACACAGTAAATGTGCTTCGACCGCTTGTAGGCGTACGGTTTCAGGTTCTCTTTCACTCCCTTACTTAGGGTTCTTTTCACCTTTCCCTCACGGTACTAGTTCACTATCGGTCTTTCAGGAGTATTTAGCCTTACCGGATGGTCCCGGTGGATTCATACAGGATTACACGTGTCCCGCACTACTCAGGGTACTGCTATATCCTCTTCGATTACCTGTACGAGACTATCACTCTCTGCGGTTCGTCTTTCCAAACGATTCCAGTTCTCTTAGATTCTAATGTCGCAGCCCTACAACCCCAATATTGCCGTAACAACATTGGTTTGGGCTAATCCGCGTTCGCTCGCCACTACTAACGGAATCACTTTTGTTTTCTCTTCCTATGGTTACTTAGATGTTTCAGTTCACCACGTTTGCTCACCCGAAGGTGTGACATGTCTTCAACATGACGGGTTGCCCCATTCGGAAATCTACGGATCATAAAATATGTGCTTCTCCCCGTAGCTTATCGCAGCTTATCGCGTCCTTCTTCGCCTCTGAAAGCCTAGGCATCCTCCATACGCCCTTATTTAGCTTATTGTACTTTTTGCTGTAGTATCTCTACTACAACGAGCTCTTTATAATTCTTGTTCTTATAAAAATATGTTGTTAGATATTATCTAACTCTCTATCTTGATTCTTTACGATATCATTTTACCAATATGTCAATGAACGTTGTGGCGAGTCGCCACTGACAAGTAATTAAACTTGTTAGTTACAATCTGCCTGCAATACTCTCAGAAATAATAATTATTATTATCTCTGGGCATTGCCCAGTGGAGAATATCGGAGTCGAACCGATGACCTCTTGCGTGCAAGGCAAGCGCTCTAGCCAGCTGAGCTAATCCCCCAATTGCAAATTCAAAATTATGAATTCAGAATTATGAATTGTGAATCCCAACTTCTAGAATTTCCTGTACTTAGTCTTAAAATTGTAGTCTCGGGCAGACTCGAACTGCCGACCTCTACATTATCAGTGTAGCGCTCTAACCAGCTGAGCTACGAGACTGTCTTAGACAGCTTAGATATTAATATCAAACATCTAAAAATTATCTCCTTTTTAAGATCTTAGTCTATTTTTTTAAAATTAACAGCAAAGAGTAAAACTAACCTCTATTGTAACTCACCATCTTTCTCTAGAAAGGAGGTGTTCCAGCCGCACCTTCCGGTACGGCTACCTTGTTACGACTTAGCCCTAGTTACCAGTTTTACCCTAGGCAGCTCCTTGCGGTAACCGACTTCAGGCACCCCCAGCTTCCATGGCTTGACGGGCGGTGTGTACAAGGCCCGGGAACGTATTCACCGGATCATGGCTGATATCCGATTACTAGCGATTCCAGCTTCACGGAGTCGAGTTGCAGACTCCGATCCGAACTGTGATATGGTTTATAGATTCGCTCCAACTCGCGTTGTGGCTGCTCATTGTCCATACCATTGTAGCACGTGTGTAGCCCAGGACGTAAGGGCCGTGATGATTTGACGTCATCCCCACCTTCCTCACGGTTTGCACCGGCAGTCTCGCTAGAGTCCTCAGCTTTACCTGCTAGCAACTAACGATAAGGGTTGCGCTCGTTATAGGACTTAACCTGACACCTCACGGCACGAGCTGACGACAACCATGCAGCACCTTGTAAAGTGTCCGAAGAAAAAGGTATCTCTACCCCTGTCACTCTACATTTAAGCCCTGGTAAGGTTCCTCGCGTATCATCGAATTAAACCACATGCTCCACCGCTTGTGCGGGCCCCCGTCAATTCCTTTGAGTTTCAATCTTGCGATCGTACTCCCCAGGTGGGACACTTATCACTTTCGCTTAGTCACTGAGACAAATCCCAACAACTAGTGTCCATCGTTTACGGCGTGGACTACCAGGGTATCTAATCCTGTTCGCTCCCCACGCTTTCGTCCATGAGCGTCAGTATATACGTAGTAGACTGCCTTCGCAATCGGTATTCTAAGTAATATCTATGCATTTCACCGCTACACTACTTATTCTATCTACTTCCGTATAACTCAAGTCAACCAGTATCAAAGGCAGTTCCATAGTTAAGCTATGGGATTTCACCTCTGACTTAATTGACCGCCTGCGGACCCTTTAAACCCAATGATTCCGGATAACGCTTGCACCCTCCGTATTACCGCGGCTGCTGGCACGGAGTTAGCCGGTGCTTATTCTTACAGTACCGTCAAGGAACTACACGTAGTTCTGTTTCTTCCTGTATAAAAGCAGTTTACAACCCATAGGGCAGTCTTCCTGCACGCGGCATGGCTGGTTCAGAGTTGCCTCCATTGACCAATATTCCTCACTGCTGCCTCCCGTAGGAGTCTGGTCCGTGTCTCAGTACCAGTGTGGGGGATAATCCTCTCAGACCCCCTACCTATCGTTGCCATGGTAAGCCGTTACCTTACCATCTAGCTAATAGGACGCATAGTCATCTTGTACCAATAAATCTTTAATTTAAAAATGATGCCACCTCTAAACATTATGGAGTATTAATCTTCATTTCTAAAGGCTATCCTCCTGTACAAGGCAGATTCTATACGCGTTACGCACCCGTTCGCCGGTCGCCGACATCTAGCAAGCTAGATTCGCTGCCCCTCGACTTGCATGTGTTAAGCCTGCCGCTAGCGTTCATCCTGAGCCAGGATCAAACTCTTCATTGTATAATCTTTAATATTATTAATGTTAAGTTCCAAAAGAATTTTATAATAGCTTAATCTCTTAAACTACTACCGGTAATTCTACTCTTTAATTACGCTGTCAATTTCAATATTTTCAATGAACTTGTGGCGAGTCACCAATGACAAGTTTTTACTTATCTTACGACTCATCCTCTTGTAGAAACACTAGACTCGAACTAGTAACTTATCGTCTTCCAAAATTTCTGTGATCGTGCCGCTTTGTGAAAGCGGATGCAAAACTACAAACTCTTTTTAATCTGACAAAACTTTTTTTAAAGTTTTTTTCGTTTGATTTGCTACACTATTTTAATGAACTGCTTCCCTAAAATTCGGACTGCAAAGATACTCACTTTATTTCCTAATAAACAAGAATTTGTTAAACTATTTTTTAACCTTTTCTTTAAATATCTTAAACCTATCTCTATGAACTTTTGCTAACTTTAAAACTTAGCGCTTCTCCGTTGGCGGGTGCAAATATAGATACCTTTCCCCACTTAACAAGCAATTTTTAAACCTTTTTTTTAAATATTTTTTAATACGTTATTATATAATTAGTTACACTCACGTCCTTTATTTTTTCATGACCGAAAAGTAAAATATAGTTCCTTGCCCCTCTTCGTTATTCAACCATATACGTCCTCCTCTTCTCTTCAATATCTTCTTAACCAAAGCCAACCCCAGCCCTATAGATTGAAAAGAAGATGTTTCTTCTAGCTTTTGAAAAAGATTAAAAATTTTTTTATGATTTTTTTCTTCTATCCCCGGACCATTGTCTTTTACATAAAAACATATTCTTTATCTTCTTCTTTGCTTCCTATTTCTATACATATATATTCTTTATCGTTGTGCTTAATCGCGTTCTCTATTAAGTTTTCAAACACTTGGATTATCTCAGTTTCATTATACTCTATTATTGGTAGTTTATTCTTTATTTCTATAATACAATTAGGAACGGAATTCAATTCTATTATTTGCTCTACAATATTATTTACTTTTATTTCTTTCTTTACCTCCATTTCATTCCCTTTTAAGGAATAATCAAGGATACCATTAATTAATAAATCTATCTGCTCTACTTGATCTTTCATCATTCGAAGCATATTGATGTGTTCATTTTTTCCTGAATCATTTACATTACTCTCCAACATCCATTCTGACAAAGCATGTAAATTCCCTAAAGGGGTTTTTAAGTCATGTGATACTACATAGGCAAACTCTTCTAAATCTTCGTTCTTTTCTGACAATTCTTTTGCTCTAATTTCTAAGTCTTTTGTTCTTTCTTTTACTCTATTTTCTAATGACAAATTTATTTCTTGTAATTGTTTTCGATATCTTACATGACCATTTAAAATAATTGTTGAAAAAATAAAAATAGTAGAAGTGGATATTAATATAGCAGATTCTAATACAATATTTATATTTGATGTGAAACCCCAATAAGTTAAATGCAATAACTGGAAAACACTAAAAATCATTATAAAACCTCTATTGTTTAAAATTAGTATAGCTCCAAACATCACAATAAAAGTTCCTAACAAATAATCTATTGAAAAATCATTTACCTTTGTTGTATATATAAGGTAATGTTGAAATAAAAATAGCACTAAAAAAACTACATAGCCATAGTATTTTTCAGCCCACTCCTTTTTCACAAGAGGTATTATTCCTGCTATAAAAAAAACAACAGCGAAGGTTTCTCTTAAACCAGGGAGTTCTATTGCTTTTTTATTAAAATAAAAAATTAAAACAGAATAAACATACAACCCAGGAGCCATTAAGAGTAAGACTGCACTACTATTTTTTATTTCAAATGGTTCAAGCTTACCTTTATTTTTAAAAAAATCAAAAAACATATCTAAAAAACAAACGCTAAAAAAACTAAAAGTAATTATTTCATTTTAAAAAACATTAGCTCTCTAAAATTATTGTGCTTATAAAATTAATCTTATAATCTTTAATTATTATATATTGCTTACAAAATGCTTTTACAATATCTTTGCGATTCAAAATTTCCACTTGTAAGGAAATTATACATAACACATATATATAATGATTAAAATTACATTACCTGACGGGAGCGTCAAAGAATTTGAAAAGAACAGCACTCCAATGGATGTTGCTAAAAGTATTAGTGAAGGTTTAGCTAGAAATGTTATTTCTGCAAGTTTTGAAGGAGACACCATTGAAACCACCACCCCACTTACCACAGACGGCTCGTTAGTTTTATATACCTTTAATGACGCAGCAGGAAAGAAAGCTTTTTGGCATTCCTCTGCTCACGTATTAGCACAAGCTATTCAAGATTTTTATCCAAATGCAAAATTAACTATTGGACCTGCTATTGAGAATGGTTTTTATTATGATGTTGATTTTGGAGAAGATACTATTTCTGAAAAAGACTTTGATAAAATAGAAAAGAAATTTTTAGAGCGTGCTCGGGAAAAAGCTGAGTTTAAAATGCGCTCTATTTCTAAAGCTGATGCTTTAGCCTACTATAAAGCACAAAACAACCAATATAAGGTAGAACTTATTGAAGGTTTAGAAGATGGTGATATTACTTTTTGTGATCACAGTGATTTTACTGACTTATGCCGTGGAGGACATATTCCGAACACAGGAATTATTAAAGCAGTAAAAATTATGAATGTTGCTGGTGCTTATTGGCGCGGTGACGAAAAGAACAACCAGTTAACTCGTGTCTATGGAATTTCTTTCCCTAAACAAAAAGAGTTAAAACAATATTTAGAACTACTTGAAGAAGCTAAAAAGCGTGACCATAGAAAACTTGGTAAAGAGCTAGAACTTTTTACTTTTTCTCAAAAAGTAGGACAAGGTTTACCGTTATGGTTACCTAAAGGCGCTGCTTTACGTGGTCGTTTAGAAGATTTCTTAAAAGCTGCTCAAAAGAAAGCAGGGTACGAAATGGTTATGACTCCTCACATTGGTCAGAAAGAACTATATGTTACCTCTGGACACTATGCTAAATATGGTGAAGATAGTTTTCAACCTATTACTACTCCAAAAGAAGACGAGGAGTTTTTGCTAAAACCTATGAACTGTCCACATCACTGTGAGGTGTACAATCACAAACCTTATTCATATAAAGATTTACCTAAACGTTTTGCTGAATTTGGTACTGTATATAGATATGAACAGAGTGGTGAGTTACATGGTTTAACTCGTGTTCGTGGTTTTACTCAAGATGATGCACACATATTCTGTACACCTGAACAATTAGATGAAGAGTTTAAAAATGTAATTGATTTAGTACTATACGTGTTCGGGTCTTTAGGTTTTGAAGATTTTACTGCTCAGGTATCTATTAGAGATATGGCTAACCTTGATAAATATATTGGTTCAGTTGAAAACTGGGAAAAAGCTGAGCAAGCAATCATTAATGCGGCAAAAGACAAAGGGTTAGATTATGTTGTTGAAGAAGGTGAAGCTGCTTTTTATGGTCCCAAGTTAGACTTTATGGTAAAAGATGCTTTAGGTAGAAGTTGGCAATTAGGTACTATTCAAGTCGATTACAACCTACCTGAACGTTTTGATTTACATTACAAAGGTGCTGACAATCAATTACACCGCCCAGTAATGATTCACCGTGCACCATTTGGTTCTATGGAGCGTTTTATTGCTGTTTTATTGGAGCACACAGGTGGTAATTTCCCTCTTTGGCTAACCCCAGAGCAAGTTATTGTACTGCCAATCAGCGAGAAATATCAAAAATATACCGAAAAAGTTTTAACTTTGTTAGAAAATTCCGAAATTCGCGCCCTCGTTGATAACCGTAACGAGAAGACAGGAAGAAAGATACGTGATGCCGAAGTTAGCAAAATACCTTTTATGGTTATTGTTGGTGAACAAGAAGAAAAAGATGGCACAGTGTCTGTAAGAAAACATGGTGAAGGTGATTTAGGAACATTTACTATAGAGGAGTTTATTTCTCTAATACAGAAAGAAGTTAGTAAGACATTAGTTCCTTTTGGTAGTTAAAAAAATAGATAGTAATTTAAAATTTATAAGTCATAGCAATTAGAAGAAAAGGCGGTAGAAGACCCGCGAGAGTAATTAAAGAAGATCAACATAGAATTAATGAAAAAATTAGACATGTTGATGAAGTTCGTCTTGTAGGCGATAACGTGGAAGTAGGTGTATATCCATTAGCTAAAGCTAAAGAGATTGCACGAGAGTTAGAATTAGATTTAGTTGAAATTTCACCTAAAGCTGTTCCTCCTGTTTGTAAAGTTATTGATTACAAAAAGTTCTTATATGAGCAAAAGAAACGTGAAAAAGCTTTAAAAGCTAAAGCAACTAAAGTTACCGTTAAGGAAATTCGTTTCGGACCTCAAACTGACGAACATGATTACGAATTCAAAAAGAAGCATGCGATTAAGTTCTTACAAGATGGAGCTAAATTAAAAGCTTTTGTATTCTTCAAAGGGCGTTCGATTGTATTTAAAGAACAAGGACAAATTTTACTATTAAAATTAGCTCAAGAATTAGAAGAATACGGTAAGGTAGAACAAATGCCGAAACTAGAAGGAAAACGTATGATTATGTTTATTGCTCCTAAAAAAGGTAAATAATACATACAATAATATAAGCAAGATAAAACTAAAAACAAAGATGCCTAAAATTAAAACAAAATCTAGTGCTAAAAAACGTTTCAAGTTAACTGGTACTGGAAAAATCAAAAGAAAGCACGCGTTTAAAAGCCACATTTTAACAAAAAAGTCTAAAAAACGTAAGCTTGCATTAACACATGCTACATTAGTACATAAATCTGATGAAGCAAACATTAAGCAACAATTAGTTTTAAAATAATTGTTAGCTCAGGGAATTTAATTATTAACCATGGAGTTGGGCTCTTTAAAGAACTTTTAAGTAAGTCGCCTACTACAAAAACACATTTGAATTATGCCAAGATCAGTAAATTCAGTAGCTTCAAGAAATAGAAGAAAAAAAATCTTGAAGCAAGCAAAAGGTTACTTTGGACGTCGTAAAAACGTTTATACAGTAGCAAAGAATGCGGTTGAAAAAGGAATGCTTTATGCATACCGTGACCGTAAAAACAATAAGAGAAACTTCCGTTCTTTATGGATTCAACGTATCAACGCTGGAGCTCGTCAGTTCGGAATGTCTTACTCACAGTTTATGGGTAAAGTTAAAGCTAATAATATCGAATTAAACCGTAAGGTTTTAGCTGATTTAGCTATGAACAATCCAGAAGCTTTTAAGGCCATTGTAGAAAAAGTAAAATAAGTTTCATAACCTTGCTTATACTAAAAACCCAAACCTTAACGTTTGGGTTTTTTTAAACCATATGTATTCATCAATTGAACTAAAATATCAGTATCATGAAATTTTTAAAAATAGTATTCATCTTTATTTTATCTCAAAGTATTATAGCTCAAACCAGTTCTCCTGACCAACCTAATACGGTTGAAAACCAGTTTAAAGAACTTTATAAGAAATCAAACAACTACCAAATTTATAAGGTCGTAAAAAAAAATGAATACTTAAGACTACAAAATAGTATTTTAGACAGTATAAAGGTTATTAAAACAGATGCTGCTGCTAAACAGGTAAAAATAGATGAACAACAAAAAAGTATTGTTGAATTACAAACTAAGATAGATACACTAAACAAAGATTTAGTTACTTCTATTGATAAGGAAGATGCTATTTCTTTTGTTGGAATTCCTTTAAACAAATCCACCTACAACTCTATAGTATGGGGTATTATTTTTGTTTTACTTGCTGCCTTAGCTTTCTTCATATACAGGTTTAATAACAGTAATGTAGTTACTAAAGAAACAAAAAGTTTATTAACTGAAACTGAAGAGGAATTTGAACAATACAAAAAAAAGACCATTGAAAAAGAACAAAAATTACGTAGACAATTACAAGACGAAATTAACAAACAACGTGGTGTGAATTAACATAAAAATATTTTTATTATAAAATAAAACAATCCTTTGGTAAATTATCCAGTAACCAAAGGATTTCTTTTTTATATTTATTTTCCTTCATTCTTAATATATTTTTTGTTTTATGGAACATCATTTAGAATTAACATCCCAATAGTTTACTTCATGAAAAAGAATTTCACGCTACTGTTTATATTTACTTTTCTAAAGATATTTGGTCAAACTCATTACGAGATCATAGGTTTTTCAGAAAGATATAAAGGACTCTTGGTTATTGAAAAAGGTTATGAAAATGAAATTTTCAAAAAAGGAAGTATTGCTGTTTACGAATCTAAAACAAATACAAAAATTATAGAAATACACTCTGATGAATTAACTTTTGAGTTAGAAACCTCTGGAGTTGTTAAAACAAGTATGTTAAACATTCCATATGGAAAACAAAGTATTTTAATTTATAAAGACTTTAATTTCGATGGTGTTAAAGACTTAGCTATCATGGATGGACAGTTTAGCTGCTATCATGGACCGTCTTTTAAAATTTATCTAGAAATTAACAACAAACTAACATTTAGCCCTGAGTTTACTCGATTAGCACAAGAATATTGTGGTATGTTTCAAACGGATGACAAAACAAAAACCATTCATACCATTACTAAAAGTGGTTGTTGCTGGCATCAATATTCAACTTTTAAAGTAGTAAACAATATACCTACTCCTATTTTAATTGTAGAAGAAAATGCTGCTTTTACTCCTTTTTATTCGACTACTATAACAAAATGGAACGGAAATAAAAAAAATACCAAAACCACTAAAACACTAGATTTAAAATATGATGGGCTTTCTAAAATATTATCATTTAATCTTATTAAAAACAAGAAACGGGCTGTTCTATTTAGCATGAATGGATTAGCTCTTAATTACGCTTTGATTAAACCTGATGGAACTGTAGAATTCTCATTCCCTATTGAATTGATCGGAGGAGATTACAATTTCAGACTCAATAAAACAAAAGACACCTTAGCTTTTAAAAACAAGGGTGTTACTTATCAAGTTTACCAAACAATCAAAGAAAGTAAGATTAACAGCATTGGTATACTTGTTAATATAAAAGGTAAAAAATATAATTTAAAAGGGGATTTAAACTCTATAGAGGGGAGTTTACAAGCTCTAAAAAACATAAAATTAAATAATCTTATTGTCGAATAATCTTTTAATAAATTAAGTCCCGAGTGATAAACAAACTCGGGACTTATTTATTAATAACTATTATTACTTTTTAAAACTTGGCTCTCTTTTAACATGAAAACACATTTAAGTTATAAACGTAAAAAACACCTATGACAAACCAGAAATTAGCCCTTTGTTATCTATTGTCATATTTTCTGATGCTGGAGTTGCGGGTAACCCAGGCATACGCATCATTTTTCCTAAAATTGGAATTATAAATTGTGCTCCTGCTGCTATTTCTATTTCTCTAACATTTACTGTAAACCCCTCTGGTCTTCCAATTAACTTATCATTATCTGAAAATGACTTTTGAGTTTTTGCCATACAAACAGCAAAGTCATTAAAACCTAAACGATCAATTCTTCGCAAGTTTAACTCAGCTTTTTTATCATAGGTTACAGCATCTGCTCCATAAATTTCTTTGGCAATCTTTTCTATTTTTTCTTTTACAGGACTTTTCCAATCGTACAACGGTTTGTATTGGGTAGCTTTGTTTTCAACTACATCAACAACAGCCTCAGCTAATTTTTTAGTTCCTTCACCTCCTTTTGCCCATCCTTCTGAAACAACTGCTTGTACACCTAAACTAGCACAAGCATCAATCACATAATTAACTTCTTCCTCAGTGTCTGAAATAAAAGAATTGATAGCTACTACAGGTTCAATATTAAATTTTCTAATATTCTCTATATGCTTTTCTAGGTTTTTAAATCCGTTTTGTACACGCTCTAATCTTGGGCTATTGTATTCTTCTTTTGATGATCCTCCATGGTGGCGCAATGCTCTAATAGTAGCAACTAGAACCACACATTTAGGATTTAACCCTGCATATTGTGATTTTATATTTAGAAACTTTTCTGCTCCTAAATCAGCTCCAAAACCAGCTTCTGTTACTACATAATTTGATAACGACAACCCCATTTTAGTTGCAATAATTGTATTAGTACCTTGTGCTATATTTGCAAAAGGTCCACCATGAATAATTGCCGGATTTTCTTCTAAGGTTTGTACTAAATTTGGTTTTACTGCATCTTTTAATAAAATAGCCATTGCATCTTGTGCTTTTAAATCACGTGCAAAAACTGGCTTTTTATCAAAAGTGAACCCAATAAAAATACTCCCTAAGCGTTCTTTTAAATCATCAAAAGAAGTTGCCATACAAAGAATAGCCATTACTTCTGATGCTGGTGTAATGTTGAATCCATCTTCGCGTGGTATTCCATTTGCCGTTCCTCCTAAACCAATTGTAATTTGACGTAACGAACGATCGTTCATATCAATCACGCGTTTCCATAAAATCGTACGAGGATCGATATTTAAATTATCAGTGCTGCTCTGTAAATTGTTATCTATTAAAGCTGACAGTAAATTATTTGCTTTCTCTATAGCGTTGAAATCTCCAGTAAAATGTAAGTTTATATCCTCCATTGGTACAACTTGCGAATGTCCACCTCCAGCTGCCCCTCCTTTAATTCCAAAAACAGGTCCTAATGATGGTTCTCTCAATACTACAGTTGCCTGTTTTTCTATTTTATTTAATCCTTCTGTTAAACCTATAGAAACAGTTGTTTTTCCTTCACCTGCTGGCGTAGGTGTTAGTGCTGTTACCAACACTAAGTTATTTTCTTTTACTTTCTCTTCGTTTATTAAACTTAAAGGTAATTTAGCTTTGTATTTCCCATACATTTCTAAATCATCTTCTTTAATTTTTAATTTACTTGCTATATGTTTAATATGTTGTAATTCTTTTGCTTGAGCAATTTCGATATCTGTTAAATGCGCCATGGCGAATTATTTAAAATTTTTAAGTTATTTATTTTGCTAAAAAATAGGTAAATATACGTAATATAATCCCCCTAAAAACTGACATTTGTTAGCAAATATTCCCTATTTATTATCTAATCACATAAATATGATAAAAGAATTGGCTTTTCTTTTAACGAAACGCTATATTTGCACGTTTTTAAAATAAAGTCGATTTAAATTATTTACAATGCAAAACAAAGGATTAATTAAATTATTTGCTATACTTTTTGGTCTAGTGAGTATTTATCAGTTATCGTTTACATTCTTTGCCAATAAGGTAGAAGATAGTGCGAAACAATATGCTAAAGCTAATGTTAGTGATAACAACGGTAGAGCTCTAGCAAGATATGAACGAAAATACTTAGATAGCGTAGCTAACAAAGAGATAGTAAATTTAGGATTTGCAAAGTACTCTTACAATGATATCAGAAACAAGGAGATGAACCTTGGTCTTGATTTAAAAGGGGGTATTAACGCAATTTTACAGGTATCAGTAAAAGATATCTTAATCGGATTGTCTGACGATTCTCAAAACACAACTTTTAAGCAAGCATTAACGAATGCTGATGAAGCTCAAAAAGATAGCCAAGAGAATTACTTAGATTTATTCTACAACGAGTTCGAAAAATTAAGTAATGGTAGTATTAAATTAAGTGACCCTAGCATTTTTGGAACAAAGGCTTTACGTGATAAAATAGACTTCAACAAAACAAACGAGCAGGTTAAATCGACTTTACAAGAAGAAATAAACACTTCTATCAACACTGCTTTTGAAGTATTACGTAGCCGTATTGATAAATTTGGAGTTGTACAACCGAACATTCAACGTATTGGAAACTCTGGTAGAATTCAAGTAGAATTACCAGGTGCTAAAGATATTGATCGTGTAGAAAAACTATTACAAAGTACTGCTGAATTACAGTTTTGGGAAGTACACACGAATGCAGATGTTCAAAACTTTTTCTTTACAGCAAACGCTAAAGTTGCTGAAATGTTAAAAGATGATTCTGCAACTGAACAAGTGAAAGATACTGCTAAGGCAGACAATGATATTGATGATTTATTGGGTGAATCTGCTGATTCTACAAAAGTTGAAACTCAAAAGAACTTATTTACTTACTTATACCCTAATGTAGCTAAGAGTCCACAACAAGTAAGCTCGTTAGTTGCACAAGCTAGAGTTCAAGATACTGCGAAAGTAAATAGTTTCTTACAGAACAAGGAGGTAAGAGCTTTATTACCTAACAACTTAAAATATACAAAGTTTTTATGGGATTACAAAACTCAAGCTGGAGCTGATGGAACAGAGATTATTGGTTTGTATGCAATAAAATCTAACCGAAAAGATAAAGCTCCTATTGGTGGTGATGTAATTGCAGATGCTAAACAAGAATACGATCAATTGAGTAAACCTGTAGTATCCATGTTAATGAATGGTTCCGGTACTAAGCAATGGGCAAAAATGACTAGCGAAAATATTGGTAAGTTCGTTGCTGTGGTATTAGACAACTACGTATATACTGCTCCTGTTGTAAATGCAGCTATTACTGGTGGTAGTACTCAAATTTCAGGAGGAACCATGACAGTAACTGAGGCACAAGATATTGCAACAGTTTTAAAAGCTGGTAAACTACCTGCTCCTGCTCGTATTATTCAAGCTGAAGTAGTTGGACCATCATTAGGTAAAGAGTCTATTGATGCAAGTATGTGGTCATTCGGGTTAGCTATTATTTTAGTGTTGGTTTGGATGTTCTTATACTACGGTAGAGCTGGTATTTATGCTAACATTGCTTTAGTAGTTAACATCTTATTTATTTTTGGAATTTTAGCTTCATTTAATTCAGTATTAACCTTACCTGGTATTGCTGGTATTATCTTAACCATAGGTATGTCAGTAGATGCAAACGTAATTATTTTTGAAAGAATTAAAGAAGCCTTAAACGGTGGAAAAAACTTAGGTGAATCAGTAGATGAAGGATTTAGTATTAAAGGAGCATTATCTGCAATTATTGATGCTAACATTACTACTTTATTAACTGGTATTATTTTATACACTTTCGGTACAGGACCAATTAAAGGTTTTGCTTTAACACTGATGATAGGTATTGCTACTTCTTTATTTACAGCTGTATTCATTACTCGTTTATTTATTGACGGTGCTGTTGAAAAAGGAACTAAGTTACCTTTTAATACTGGTTTCTCTAAAAACTGGTTTAAAAATATTAATATTGAATTCTTACAAAAGCGTAAGATAGCTTATATAATTTCAGGATTCTTTATCGTAGTAGGCTTAGCTTCTATTTTTACTGTAGGTTTAAAGCAAGGGGTAGACTTTAAAGGAGGACGTTCTTATGTGGTACGTTTTGACGAAGCCATGAAAGGTAATGAGGTATCAGAGCAGCTGAAAGAAGTATTTGGTACAGCTCCAGAAGTAAAAACTTTTGGTTCTGATCACCAATTAAAAATTACTACTGCCTTCAAAATTGATGAAGAAGGTACTAATGTAGATGAACAAGTTCAAAACGCTTTATATCAAGGATTAAAACCATACTTAGGAGACACTTCTTACGAAAACTTTAAACCTGGTTTTGAAAAAGCAGGAAACGGAATTATGAGCTACATTAAGGTAGAACCTACTATTGCAGATGATATTAAGCAATCAGCTTTATGGGCAGTTTTAGGATCGTTAATCGTAGTTTTCTTATACATCTTATTACGTTTTAGAAAAATGGCATACTCTATTGGTGCGGTAGTAGCTGTTTTTCATGATGTGTTAGTAGTATTAGGTGTATTCTCTTTACTATACAAATTCATGCCATTTGATATGGAAATTGGTCAATCATTCATCGCAGCAATTTTAACAGTAGTAGGATACTCATTAAATGATACTGTGGTAATTTTTGATAGAATTAGAGAGTTTACAGAAGGCAAAAACTCTGTTACTGCTAGTTTAGTAAACAAAGCATTAAACAGTACATTAGGAAGGACTATCAACACCTCTTTAACAACATTACTTGTAATGTTAGCTATCTTCTTCTTTGGAGGGGACAGTATTAAAGGATTTATGTTCGCATTAATCGTAGGTGTGGTAGTAGGTACTTATTCTTCTTTATTTGTTGCAACGCCAATTATGTTTGACGTTTCTAAAAAAGAAGAAAACAAGTAACTTAAATAAAAACATACATAAAACCGTTTTGAATAAACTTCAAAACGGTTTTTTCATTTAATATCAAGCAACTATCTTTGCAATCTGATGAAAATTACAAAACTCCACGATTTATATTTTAAAGAATTCATTTCAGCTGATGAAATTTCTAATATTGTTAGTTCTTTAGCTGAGCAAGTAAGAAAAGATTTACCTTCTGATGAAGTTCCTATTTTCATAGGAATTTTAAACGGGTGCTTTGTTTTTACTGCCGATTTTTTACGTGAATATAAAGGAAACTGTGAAATTAGTTTTGTTAAATTGTCTTCTTACCAAGGCACTTCTTCAACAGAAAATGTAAAGAGCTTAATTGGTCTTAATGAAGATTTATCTGGTCGTACCGTTATTATTTTAGAAGATATTATTGATACTGGCACAACCCTTCAAGAGATTTATGAAATCTTTAAAACAAAAAAATTAAAAGAACTAAAAATAGTAACACTTTTTTACAAGCCTGATGTCTATCGTAAAGAGCTACATATAAATTATATTGGAAAAAGTATTGAAGATAAATTTATTGTAGGTTACGGATTAGATTACAAAGGTTATGGTAGAAACTTGCCTGCTATTTATCAATTAACAACACCACCAAAAATGAAAAACATCGTATTATTCGGTCCTCCAGGTGCAGGAAAAGGTACTCAAGCAGAAGTTTTAAAAGAAAAATACAATTTAGTACACATTTCAACAGGAGATGTATTCCGATTTAATATTAAAAATAAAACTGAATTAGGATTATTAGCAAAAACATATATTGATGCTGGAGATTTAGTTCCTGATGAAGTTACCATTAATATGTTGAAAGAAGAGGTTAACAAAAATGCAGATTCTGCAGGATTTATTTTTGATGGATTTCCTCGTACAGAATCTCAAGCAAAAGCTTTAGATACTTTTTTATCTGAAAAAGGCGAACGTATTAACGGAATGGTTGCTTTAGAAGTACCAGAAGACTTATTAGTTGAACGTATCTTAGAAAGAGGAAAAACTAGTGGTCGTTCTGATGATATGGATGAAAATAAAATCCGTAATCGTTTTAATGAATACAACACTAAAACAGCTGTTTTAAAAGACTATTACCAAACACAAAACAACTACTACGGAGTAAACGGAGTTGGCTCTATTGAAGAAATTACACAACGTTTATCAGACGTATTTGATACACTATAACAAACACTTGTTTAATTGTTAAAATAATAACGATTAAATCGCTTTTTAACAATTCAACAAATAAACAACGAACAATGACTGAAGGAAATTTTGTCGACTATATTAAAATCTACGCATCATCAGGTAAAGGTGGTCGTGGATCTGCACACTTACATCGCGAAAAATACATTGCGAAAGGTGGACCTGATGGTGGTGACGGTGGTCGAGGTGGTCACATTATATTACGTGGCGATAAAAATATGTGGACACTTTTCCATTTAAAATTTAAACGTCATTTTAGAGCTGAACACGGTGGTGATGGTAGTAGCAGTAGAAGTACTGGACATGATGGTGCTGATGTTATCATTCCTGTTCCATTAGGAACTATTATCCGTGATGCTGATACTGACGAAATTTTACATGAAGTTATTGAAGACGAACAAGAAATCATCTTATTAGAAGGTGGTAAAGGTGGTCGTGGTAACTGGCATTTTAAGTCATCAACCAATCAAACTCCTCGTTATGCACAGCCAGGTATTGACGGACAAGAAGGTTGGTATCGTATTGAATTAAAAATTTTAGCTGATGTTGGTTTAGTTGGTTTCCCTAATGCAGGAAAATCAACTTTATTATCTGTTATTACTGCCGCCAAACCTAAAATTGCTGATTATGCATTTACAACCCTAAAACCTAATTTAGGTATTGTGGAATATCGTAATCATCAAAGTTTTGTAATGGCAGATATTCCTGGGATTATTGAAGGAGCTGCTGAGGGAAAAGGTTTAGGGCATCACTTTTTACGTCATATAGAACGTAACTCTACCCTACTCTTTTTAATTCCTGCTGATAGCGAGGATATAAAAAAGGAGTATGAAATTTTATTGAATGAGCTTCGCAAACACAATCCTGAATTATTGGATAAAGACCGTTTATTAGCTATATCAAAATCAGATATGCTAGACGACGAATTGAAAGAAGAAATTAAACAAGAATTACCAGAAGGCATTGAAGCGTTATTTATTTCATCTGTAGCTCAACAAGGCTTAATGGAGCTCAAGGATAAATTGTGGCAAATGTTGAATTAAGGAATTGAGTTAATAAGAAAGTAACAAAAGCGCCCTATGGGGCGCTTTTGTTTTAATCCACATTCCATACCTTTTCAAAAATTTCTTTAAAAGCTACTTTAGGATCTTCTTTAGAGCTTTTTTCAATATACAAATTCATTAGCTCTACTCTATCTACAGCACTTGGATGTGTAAATATTTCTGGCCCTAATAAAGATTGAACTACTTCTAAATTCTGTTTTAATTCTTCTCCTAAAGTTTTCTCTTGGGTTAGCATTAAATGTATCGCAATTAAGTCTGCTAAATACTCTGCTTTTTTATAATCATTTGTTTCAATCCCAGAAGGTATTTGTGAACCCAATTTAAACTTTTTTGCTTGATTAAGTGTTACGATGTGACCTATCTCGTGAGATAGTACATAAACTTTTATATAATCTTTATCATAATCTACTAATCCTTGACTTACT
Organism: Tenacibaculum mesophilum; assembly: GCF_003867075.1. NCBI lineage: Bacteria > Pseudomonadati > Bacteroidota > Flavobacteriia > Flavobacteriales > Flavobacteriaceae > Tenacibaculum > Tenacibaculum mesophilum. The sequence continues at coordinate 1,748,686 of NZ_CP032544.1, forward strand.
TCAATATAATTATCTGCTGCTCCAGCATTAATAGAGTTGTCGTTCTTATCTATCCTAAATTCATTAGGTATTTTTATATCAATATATGAACTAAACAAAGGTTTTATTTTTTCTTGATATAATTTATTTAGCTGTTCTTCTTTAGTTAATTCTAGAACTATGTCTTCATTTTTTATAGCACTTGTTTTACAAGTTACTAATAAAATAGCTATTAATAATATGGTTACTTTATTCATTATAAATTTGCATAAAAAAACACCCTTAAAATAAATTCTAAGAGTGCTTAACTAGGGGAATAATCAATTAATCAAAATAAGTGTACGTAATGTCAGTGTTAATGAATCCAAATACTACATATGACGCTGTTACAGGATAGTTATCTGTGTTATATGTGTACGTTACAGGTGTATCACTTGAAAAACTACCTTGTGTTGGGTTGTTTACGTTTACTGCATCTAACCCTATTCCTATATTTATCTTTGAAAAAGCTGATGGGTAAACACCTTTAAAAGGATTATTTTTATCATCATAAGTGTTTTCCAATGTTTCAGTTCCAATAGTTTGAGACTTTACATTTCCTTCTTTGTTGTATACATAACTTGTATTAGTTATTTTATCATTTTCTTTGTTTACCCTTACCTTCTTTTCTAATCTATTATCAGAATCATAAGTGTAGGTATAAGTATAAACCTCTTTACCATCTTTTTTTTCAATAGCGCTTGCAATTAAACCTGCATCATTGTAAGTGTAAATTGTACTTTTCGTATCAGTTTTAACTTCTATTACTTGGTTTTTATCATCATATACCAATGTGTACGTTGTAGTTGCTCCACCTTCTTCAATTTCATATGACTTAATAAAGTTAGATACATCATCATATGTATAAGTAGTTAAACTCTCGCTATAATCGTCTTTAAAAAGGAAAGTCTTTATTTTAGAACCACTACCTACTTCTCCACGAATATTAATAGTAACATTGTATACTTTCTCATCACCATTTTCTGCAGTAACAGTAAAAGGCATTGCTTCACCGTCAACAAAATTTACCGCTTCTCCTGAGGCTGGTGAAATAGTAGCTTTATCTGATATGGTAATATTAGGAACTAAACCTGTAATATCTGTTTTAAAAGGAACACTTATTGTAATGTTATTTCCTAAATCGTATATAACATCATCTTCACTTAAGCCTTCAAAGTTTATTTTAAAACTTGTAATACTGTTTAAAGATGATTGTACTACTTTATCGTTATCATCACTAGAGCAGCTTACTATTACAAGTGCAATAATTAAAGACAAAAAAGGGAAAACTTTTTTCATAATGTAAATATTTAAATAATTAGTAATTAAGTATCAATTTATTTTTATCCGTTTGATACTTGCCGGATATTTTTATCTTAAAAATTTGGGTTATTTATCTTAGCATCGTTTGGAAACTGAACGACATACCTACTGTCATTTTTATTTAGGGTATAATTTTTTCCTTCGTACCACTTTGTTATTTCAGGTTGTGTAGTTCTTTTTAAGTCATTCCAACGTTGCCCCTCAATTGCAAATTCACGTGCACGCTCGTCTAATATTTCTTCATATAACTGTTGCTTTGTTAATGAATTAATATAAGTGGTATAAGTTATAACTTTAGCTGGTGTATACCTGTTCTTTACTAATACTAACAGTTGCTCTTTTGCAAATGTTAATTCGTTTAATTGTGTATATGCTTCTGCTAAGGTTAAGTATAGTTCAGCTACTCTGAAGGTTGATTTATACTTAAGGTCTGCTGTTTTAGCAGCTCTGTAAACTGTTCCGTCTTTCTTAAAGTAAATATTAAATCTTAAATCGTTTATTCTATCATATTTATTTAAAAATTGATCAGAAACCGCAGCATTACTTGCTATGTCAAAAGACGACACTTGATCTAATGCTAAAATAGATTCTACAGAACTAAATTCTGAAGGCATTATTGAACTATCTGAATTTAAGTCTTGTATTGTATTTTTTATAGCTAAGGCTTCTTTACTTACGTCAATAGCTTTTTGCCATTCTTTTTTATACAAATACACTCTAGCTTTTAAGCTTTTTAAGGCAATTTTTGAAAATCTATAGTTAAAACCAGAAGCTTGCTGTTCTATATTTAAACGTGCTTCGGCATTAGAAAGATCACTTAGTATTTGCGTATATACTTCTTCTACTGATTGAATGTCATACTTTTGGTCTAAGTTATATTTAGTAACTATAGGAACTCCATTGTCATTACTTGCTGTTGTTGTATCGTATGCCTTTGCATACAAATTAATTAACTGAAAATATTGTAGTGCTCGTAAAGCGTAAGCTTCCCCAACTAATTGGGTAATTGCTGTTGCATCTCCAGTAATTTCTGTTTCTTTTTCTATAACATGGTTTGCATGAAAAATTATTTTATAAAAACTAGCATACGAAAAAGGTGTTGTTAATGGTGATGCACTCGCATCATTCCATAAATAAATATCTTCATACTGCTCTGAACCTACAGAGCTTTTGCTTAACTGTAGTTCATCTGCTCTATAAGTAGTTAATATATGGTTGTTTTTTTCTGTTGCATAAGCTGTTGTTAAAAAGCTTCGGTAATCTTCAACCGATTTTGGTATTACTTGTCCTACCGGTTCTATATCTAAGTAATCATCACAAGAAACGATGCTTACTATACTAATTAATAATATGTATATATGTTTTTTCATTACTGTATTTTTTAAAAAGAAAGATTAAATCCAAAAGAAATAATTTTTGGTATTGGTTGAGAATATGGACTACCAAAGGTTTCTGGATCAAAATATCCGTCATAATCTGTTCCGAAAACAAATAAATTTCTTCCTTCTAGGTTAAAGCTTAATCTTGAAACATTCATACTTTCTAAATATCTGCTTGGTACATTGTATCCAAACTTTATACTATTAATTCTTATGTACGAAATTTTATCTACCCAAATATCTAAATCTCTGTATGTATTACCTGTATCGTAAGTATGATACCAACTATACACTAAATCTGTTTCAAAACCTGGTGTTGTACTTCCTATAAAAGCTGGGTAACTTCCTGTCCCTGCTTTTAAGACTTCTTTATTATAGTTATATGTTGGGCTTATTTGCGTTGGATGATACGAAGGTGTTCGTTTTATAGTTTGGTTTATGTTAAAATTGGTTGCAACACTTAAACTAAAATCTTTGTATTGAAATTTATTTATGAAACCTCCACTAAATTCAGGATCTCCGTTACCTACATACGTATATAGATTTCTATGCTCTTCTTCTGTTAACTGGCTTCCATCAACCCCTTCTGATAGATTATAAAAATCTACTGCGGTTACTTTTTTTCCATCTTTCCAAAAAAGAGGCAAACCATTACTATCTAAACCTGCTGTTTTTATTGCAAAAACTGCATTTACTCCGTATCCTAATAAAGAAGGTTTTAATTCATTATCTCTAATTTGAATCTTTTCTACTTTATTTTTATTATGTGATATGTTAAAACTTGTACTCCATTTAAAATCATCTTTTATAATATTTCTAGAGTTTATTGCTAATTCAATACCTTTATTACTTAATGTTGCCCAATTGGTATTAATAAAATTAAAGCCAGATTCTAGTGGTATAGATTGTAATCCTATTAAATCTGAACTTTTACGATAATAATAATCTGCTGAAACGTATAATCTATTATTAAATAAGCCTAAGTCAAACCCTACATTTGATGAGATTGTTTTTTCCCAACGTAAATCTTTGTTAGGGGCAGATATTACATTAATTCCTTGTTCAGAATTCCCTGGTAAAATAGTTTCATCTTTATAATTCCCTACTACAAAAGGAGATGTTGATTTGTCTATATTTCCTTGTACCCCGTATGAACCTCTTATTTTAAACTCATTAACAGCATCTATATCAAAAAAGCTTTCTCTAGCTACATTCCAAGAACCCGCAACAGACCATAATGGTAAGTACCTAAACTCTGGATTTACTCCAAATAAGTTTGATCCATCATATCGTAAACTTCCAAATACTGTATACTTTCTATCATAAGTGTAAGAAGCTGTTCCGAAGAAAGAAGCGTAAGCATTTTCATTAATTGTTTTCTTATATGGGTTAAACAATTCATTTCCTAAAGCTCTTTCGTCTGTTATAGGTATAGTTCTTAAAGTATTTGTATTAAAACCAAATCCTTTTGTATGAATTTCAGTTCGTTTATCCTCTCTAAACTCGGTACCTAACATTACATCAACTTCATGAATATTATTTATAGAAGTGTTATAATTTAATGTTGTTTTCCAATTATATTGAAAAGCATCACTATTCCAGTTTTGATTAATACCTCCTTCTGGCATAAAAAAGGCATCGTTACCGTCTTCATCTTGGTATCTAGAGCCAAATCTATATTTTCTAGTGTAGTAACTGTTTTTATCTCCAAATTTTTCAGTTTGATCAAAGTCAAACTGCATACCTAATTGAGTATATAATGTTAAAGCATTATCAAACTTATATGTAAGATCAATTATTGGTTTAATAGAATAAGATGTTAACTCTTGATTTGTATTTTGTCTTTCTTCTAATGGATTGTATTTTAAATTTAAATCTGATCTTTCAATCAAGTCTGGGTCATAATTATAACCTCCATCTGCGTTGTATGGAGTGAAATAAGGGTTTACTCTTCTTGAGTAATTTGCTGGGTTAGTGTATGCATCTGCACCAGTAATATATGATGTGCTTTTATTTCTACTTGCAAAAACAGACACTCCTACATTTAGTTTATCATTTACATCATAGTCATTTTTAAACGTAAGATTATACCTGTTTAAACCAGTACCTTTTGTTGTTCCTTCTTCATCAAAATATCCTAAAGAGAAATAATATCTTGATTTTTCACTTCCACCTGAAAGTGTTAATCCGTATTGTTGATTTATTGCTGCTTGATACAACTCATTCCCCCAATTAATATCTTTGTTTCTTAAGCTATTAATTGCATTCTGAGCTAGCGGATTTATACTTGAAAAACCATTATTTTGGAAATTATTATATTCTCCATAGGCCTGTAAAATACGAGAAACTTCTCCTCTTTCACTTTGATAAGTTAAGTCTGATCTACGAGCTAAACCTAATTCAAAATCTACTTTCTCAGAAGCATTCATCAAGTTTAACCTATCAAAATCAGGACGTAAAGTTAAGAATGTGCTCGCATTAAAGTTTATCCTCATATTCCCCTCTTTACCTTTTTTAGTCGTAATTACAATTACTCCGTTTGCAGCTCTTGCTCCATAAATAGAGGTTGCAGAGGCGTCTTTTAAAACTGTTATTTCTTCAATATCTTCAGGATTGATTCCTGCAATTGGAAAAGATTTTAAGTTATCAATATTATCTTTATCTCTAAAATCTTTAGGGATATCATTCCCTTGTAAAGGAATTCCATCTAAAACCCACAAAGGATCAGAAGAACCGTTTAAAGTTGAAGTACCTCTAATTTGAATTTTAGCGGGTGCACCAGGAGCGCCACTAGTTGGTTGAACAAGTACTCCTGAAATTTCTCCAGAAAGCATCTGATCAATATTAGCTGTTCCTGCTCTTTTAACATCATCTGTTTTAATTTTTGCAAACGACGACGTAATTTTACGTTTCTCTATTTTTTGATAACCTGTTACGATAACTTCCCCTAAAAGCTCTTCCTTTTCTTTTAGTGTTATTATCATATCTGTACTTCTATTTTCTACATTTATTTTCTCTGTTTCAAAACCTATATATGATATTATAATATATTTTGTTTCCTTTGGTGCTTTAAAAGAGAAATTTCCGTCGAAATCAGTAGTTGTTCCAATCATTGAAGCTTGAATAACTCCTTCTATATTCGTTTTGTTACCAATTACTTTGGTTGAAGCGTAGATACTAACCCCCGGTAAAGTTTCATTTCTAGCTTCGTCTATTACCGTTCCACTAATCGTTTTTGTGTTTTGTGCAAAAACCGAAAATGGTATAAGAAGCAGTAAGTAAATTATTTTTTTGTTCATCATCTTAATTATTCAAATTATATTCAATTCTAGCTATTAAATCATTGTAGTGATTTTGAGTAGCCTTGTCCCCTTTCTTTCTTTTTCTTTTTAATAATTTTAAGATTCTTTCTAATTCAGCTCTCTTGTTTGAACCTACGTCTGATACCCTTGGTATATAAGAGAAATGTACATTTTTGAAGTTCTTACTTTTTAAGTTTGTTTCTTTAGTTTTCTTTAATAATATATTTCTATCTACTGTTAATACATCCACGTAATTTTTCTGGGTCATACGATCAAACATATCTATAGGTTTGTTATTAATCGTTTTCTTAAAAATAGCCTCGAAAAGTTCATTGAATAAGTACTCTTCTGTAAACACATCATTTTTGTCTGAAGCCAGTACTTTGTTCTCAATAATTCGCATTAATCTATCTGTTTCGATTAAACGATAAATCATATTTGTTTGATAAGCACGGTGCATGGAAATTGGAGAGTAAAAACGTTCACCATCAGGAGCGTCTCTTACTGGATATACTTTGTGTATAAGATCTGGAGCAAACAACCATTTTTGTGGTAAAATTGTTTCTTTTATGATATAATCGAGTGCTTCTTTTTGTATTTTGGTTGGTACTGGAACGAAAGTGTTTTTACCATCTCCATGTATTGTGTTATTTATATATATACCCCCTATGTTTGCCATTACATGTCCGCTGTATAGTTGCCATTGATCAATCACCGCTTTATAAAGCTTTGCTGCCTTATAATAATCTTCTCCTTCTTCATACGTCCATTTAATAATGTTTGGAACTATTCTTCTTAAGTTCTCTAACCCATACTTACTTGCTTTCACAGCATCATCTCCTAAATCTTCACTTTGAGATCTTGGATCTATAATATTTCTTTGTTGTGGACCATAAAAATACATTGGATCGTTTTCATGCTTTCGTATCCATTGATTTAATATGGGCAACTCTTCATGAGGTGTTTTTATATCTAACCAACGATATCCCCAGTTGATTGCATACTTATCATACACTCCTATTTTTGGACTAATTTCGGTTACATTATCACCTGGTTGGGCTACATAATTATAACGAGCATAATCCATAATAGATGGTGCTGTACCTCCCATTTTCTTGGTAAAACTAGCTGACCTTAACGAGTCTACTGGATAACTAAAAGAAGCCCCCATATTATGTTTTAATCCAAAAGTATGCCCCACTTCATGAGAAGATACAAATCTAATAGATTCTCCCATTATTTTATCAGAAAAAATATTAGCTCTTGCTTCTGGGTTTATAGGTCCGGTTTGAACGCGAATCCATTGGTGTAATCCTTTCATTAAATTATGCCACCAAATAATATCTGATTCTAAAATTTCTCCACTTCTTGGATCAACTATAGAAGGTCCCATAGCATTTTGTCTTTCTGATGCCACGTAGGTAATTACCGAATAGCGAACATCATCAATATCAAAATCTTTATCTTCTTTAGTAACCTCTTTTACAACTACTGCGTTTTTAAACCCAGCCTGCTCAAAAGCTTTATTCCAATCATATACTCCATTTTTTATGTATGGCACCCATTTTTTTGGTGTTGCTGGGTCTATATAATAAACAATTTGCTTTTTTGGTGTTACTAATTCTCCTTTTTTATATTTCTCTACATCTTTCTTTTTGGGCTCAAGTCTCCAACGTGTAATTAATTCACGATGTTCTACTTCATGCTGACTATCAGAATAATAATCCATAGGTTTACTAAAATATCCTATTCTTTTATCTCCAAAACGTGGTTTCATTATATTTGTTGGTAACAAAACTATATTGGTTGTAACTCCAATTGATTGCTGTAAAACTGGTCTGTTACCTTCTTTTACAGAAGTAGTAAAAAGCGATTTTACTACAATATTTTTAGAAAAAGTTTTTAACTCATCTATTTTAGATAGTTTTGTTTTTACACTTAGTAGTAAACCTAGATTAGAAAATAAATCATTAAAACTCTTATCTTCGCCATTAAAAATTCTATTTACCTTTATAAACGCAGATGTTTTTTTCTCATTTTCCGACTCTATTTTAAAACCTTCTATAATAGACTCTCCAAAATTATTACGTACTGAACGAGTTATTGCATTATTTTTTGGAGAAGTTACTCTTGGATTAATTGTTTTTACCCACACTTTATTTAATAAGGTATCTTTATAAAACCTAATTAATTTAGTTTCATAGGCCATACCCTTGTTCAATCCGTACCCATTAAATTCATAAGGAACTTGAGATATTTTATTTACTATTAAAAAATCTTTTGAAAGCAATGAATCTGGGATTTCAAAGTAGATGTCTTCTTTTAATCTGTAAATATTAAACAGTCCCTCTTTTTTGTTTCCCTCTTTTTGTAATTTCTTGTACGAAACTTTACTAGTACTTTTAATAGTATCTGTTTTTTCTTCTTCTTTCTTTTGTGCTGCTACCATTGTGGTAAAAAACACCAAGAATAAACTAAGTACTTTTAAATTAATGTTCTTCATTTGAGAATGCCCCTTCATAAATTATGTTGTTATTAAGAAGAAACCAAATGTAGAAATGAAGATGTTTGATTAAAACTAAATGAGAGTGAAGTTACTTTATAAAGGAGTGAATTTTATTATTTTGACAACAAAGGCATATAACATTTAAAATCTTCATTAAAAACCTCTGTCTTAAATGATTTTACGTTATAAAATGCGTAGAAATTACTTAAATACCCTAAGCCTACGCTATAACTTGCTTCTTTCTTATTTTTTCTTGGATTATAATTGTTACTTACTATTATCTGGTCTTCTTCAATTAAAACTTTAATAAAAAGAGGATTTTTTTTTGTTATTTCATTATGTTTAATAGCATTCTCAACCAATGTTTCTAATGCTAAAAAAGGAATTTTTTTTGATAAAGCTTTTCCTCCACTATTATCTACAACAGATAGATTTATACTATTACTAAATCTAATTTTTTGCAAAAAGAAGTATTGCTCTAAAAAATGTAATTCATCTTTTACTGTAGCCAAGTTTGCTTCTCTTTCTTTTAACAAATACCTATATACCTCTGAAAGTTTTAATACAAATTGCTGAGACATTTTTTTATCTACTCCTATTAAAACATGTAAAGAATTTAGGGTGTTGAATAGAAAATGAGGATTCAGCTTTTTTCGTAATTGACTTAATTGTAATCGTGCGTTTTTTTGTTGATATTGCTCGTTACTAATAGCCAATCGTTTTCTTTCTTGTTCGTACTGAAGCGTTTTTAAATATTGACTCCTTAGTTGACCTCGAGAAAAAGCTAATATTAACATAAAGGTTAGTAATGCCAACAAACTCATCCATAATAAATATTGTTTAATATCGTTAACAGATTCTCTGATTGAAATATTTAAAGGGAAACTTGTTATTAAAATTAACTCAGAGTTACCTACTTGTAACACATCATAATATCTTACCACTTCTAGGTTTAAATACTCTGATTTTACTGTTACTTTTATTGGCCCATTATTTTTCAATTCATTACTCTTCGTTTTTTTAATTATATTTTGGGGTGAAATAGTATTAAAAAATGTCTTTTCATATTTTCCAATGTAATTAGTATCTGGATGCAACATACAAACACCTGTTTTGTCTGTTACAATAACATACCCTCCATAAACACTATATTTTTGTGAAAAATAATTCCAATATTTTAATAAATTAATACTGTAGCCGTATACTATTGTAGTATTGTCTGATTGTTTTCTTACAATAATTTTCTGGTAATACGTAGTATCTTTTTGTGTTGATACTACTTCAAAAACCTGATTTTCTTTTTTTAATTTTCTAATCCCGTGTAGGATTTCTTTTTCTAGTTTTTTTTCTCCTAAAAAAGAAGTATATACGGCCTCATTTTCTTTAAAAAAATAAATAAAACTAGCATCAATAATTTCCTCAGAAAAAGCTAGCTCGCTATTAAAAACCAATCGATTTTTAAGTTGCTCTCTCTTTAATACAGTACTGTTATCTATAATCTTTTCTGCTCCTGAAATAAACTTATCAAACTCGTTAAAATCAAATTGTAATATTCCTTTCTTCTCTCTTACGTTTTGAGTTGTTGCTTCTTCTACTAACCTCTCTGCTTCTGACGTAATTTTATTTGTTATTAATTCGTATCCAATAAAAAATAATATTATTAACGATACACTTACCAGCAGGTAGTATTGATGTTTTCTTTTTTTTAATGGAAACTTCATAAGAACTAATTATCCAACCATTTTTTAAACTCTTTAATTCTTTGAGCACTCACTAAAAGCATCTCTTCTACATTTAAGTTTGGTTGTAATTCTATTTTTATACGATTATTACTATATTTTGATATATTATTAATCGCTGAATGTTGAATAATATATTTTCTATTAATCTTGAAAAAGTATTTTTCAGATAGTTCTTCTTCTAAACTAGAAATTGTTCCATCATAAAGGTAACTTTCGTTATCAAAAGTAAACAAGAACAAGTACTTTCCTTGTGCCATAAAATAAGCGACTTCCTCTCTTTTAATAGAAATAGATAAACTTCCTTTTGACACCAAAAAGCGTTCTTTTTCTTTTTGATGCTTTATTTTATTGTTCATTTGTAACAATAATTGCTCAAGCTTATCAGTGTATCCTTTATTCTCATTAAGGTTTACATATTTTTCTATGGCTTTATTAAGTAGCTCTTCACTGTAGGGTTTTAATAAATAATCTATGGCAAAAAACTGAAATGATTTGATGGCATACTCATCAAAAGCTGTTGTAAAAATAATAGGAATTGAAATTTTCAATCTTTCAAAAATTTCAAAGCTATAACCATCTCCAAGGTGAATATCGCTTAAAATTAAATCGCAAGTGTTTTCTTTAAGCCAAAGAATTGAATCTTCTACACTTTCCAACCGCTTTTTTACAGAAATTGGATAAGGACTTTTCTGCAATAAGTTTTCTAAAGAAGTTGCTGCTAAATCTTCATCTTCAATTATTACTACATCTAATATTTTCATTTACTTTATAGAGATTTAAGAGGGTTCTCCAAAAGTATTAAATTATTTTTATCTTTAACTAAAGGTTATTTTTATGCTAAAAACTATATTTGATTTCTTAACATTTTACAACACCCGTTTTGCTTTAATAAAAGCTCGTTTCCAATAATTCTCATGTAGCGAGGTTACTATTACTCCTCGTGATGTAGTTGAATGTATAAAACGAATATCTCCATTATCTACAGAAGTTACCAACCCTACATGATTTACTTTTCCTCTTTTTCTTGAGGTTTTAAAAAACAGTAAATCTCCTCTTTGAACTTCTCGTAAAGAAATATTTTCTCCTTGTAAATACATTTGGTGAGACGTTCTTGCGATAGGCATGTTTCGTTGTTTAAACGAAGTAAAAATCAATCCTGAACAATCCATTCCTCTTTTCGTCATTCCTCCAAAACGATATGGCACACCTTTATAAGTAACTGCTGTCCATACTATTTTATCTGCAACTGTAATTTTGCTTGATGATTTAGTTGTTGCTAATTGTGTGTTTTTCTTAACTTTTGCTACTTTTTTTGTTCTTGTTTGGTATGTAGTACTTACATTTTTTGATGATCCACAAGAAATCATTAAAAATGATACTATACATATAAATAAGATTTTTTTTATCATGCTTTTTTATTTTTTCACTCCTGCAACAATCAACTTCGCTGTTTTTTCAGAAGCTCCTTTTCCTCCTAATTTTTGTTCTAAATCAAAATATGACAAAAATAATTTCTGGCGATGTTCTAATTCTAAAATACGTGTTAATTCGTACTGTAATTTTTTTTTGGTAAAATCATTTTGTATCAACTCTTTTACCACTTCTCTATCCATTATTAAATTTACTAACGATATATATTTTAATGTTATTATTCGCTTAGCTATTTGATAAGAAATATTACTTCCTTTATAACACACTACCTGAGGTACTTTAAACAAAGCTGCCTCTAGTGTTGCTGTACCTGACGCAACCAAAGCAGCATGTGAAATACTTAACAAGTCATACGTTTTATTATTAATGAATTTTACATTGGCATCTCCAATAATTTCTTTATAAAACTCATACGATTGACTTGGTGCTCCTGCCACTACAAACTGATATTGTGGAAAATCTTTTACCAATGAAAGCATTACTGATAACATTTTTGTTATTTCCTGCTTTCTACTTCCTGGTAACAGTGCTATAACCTCCTTATGTCCAAGGTCGTGTTCTTTTCTAAACTTTTCGATAGAAACTTGCTCTCTTCCTGCAATTCCATCGATTAAAGGATGACCCACAAAGCGAACATTATAATCATACTTTTTGTAAAACTCTTTTTCAAATGGGAGAATTACAAACATTTGGTCGATATCTCGTTTAATATCTTTTACTCTACCTGCTCTACTTGCCCAAACTTGAGGTGATATATAATAATTGGTTCTAAAACCTTGCTTTCTTGCCCACTTAGCTATACGAAGGTTAAAACCTGAGTTATCAATAAAAACTATTACATCAGGATTAAATTGAGCAATATCTTTTTTACAAAAAGAAATCATTCCTAAAATCTTTCGTAAATTCATCAACACCTCAACAAAGCCCATAAAAGCACGCTCTTTATAATGCTTAACAAGTGTACCGCCAACTTCTTGCATTAGGTCACCTCCCCAAAAACGAATGTCAGCTTTCGGATCTTCCTTTAACAAGGCCTTCATCAAATTAGCTCCGTGCAAATCACCTGAAGCCTCACCTACAAGAATGTAATATTTCATGTATTAAAATTAGAAAAACTTTAAATATGCTGTTAATAAAGCTACAGCAATTGTAGTTATTAACACTCCTCTTGCTCTGTAATCTTGTTTTTTCTTTAAAAACACCCAAAAAACAAATAAGTTAGGTATTGCTGCCAGAGCTATTACAGAACCTAATACCCCTCCTTCTCTTATTTTAGAAATCGTTTCTGAAATACTAAGTTCTGAAATGTACTCTAAATAAACAAAGAAGCCACAAGTTGTTGCCAACAATGAGACTATGATTCCTATTAGTATTTCTTTTTTTATATGTCCCATGTATGTAACTTTTGAATTGCGTGATGTGCTGTCATATCAAATTGAACAGGCACTACCGATATAAAACCATTTTCTAACGCCCAAATATCAGTATCTTGTCCTTTATCTCTATTAATAAACTCTCCTGAAAGCCAATAGTACTCTTTGCCAAACGGACTTTTACGTTTATCAAACGTTTCTTTCCAATAACCATTCGCTTGTCTACATATACGAACTCCTTTAATTTCGTCTTCTTTCAACTTCGGAATGTTTACATTTAAAATTACCCCGTCAGGTAATCCGTTTAATAAAACATTTAACGCTATTTTTTCTATAAACTTACGTGCAGCTCTAAAATCAGCATGCCAATCAAAATCTAATAAAGAAAAACCTATTGCTGGAATCCCTTCAATACCTGCTTCAACAGCAGCACTCATCGTTCCTGAATAAATTACATTGATGGATGAATTGGATCCGTGATTAATTCCTGAAACACATAAATCTGGTGTACGATTTAAGATTTCATTTTTTGCCATTTTAACACAATCTGCAGGCGTACCAGAACAACTGTACTCTATTTGTGGACCTTCATCAATGGTTATAGGGTTACAATGTAACACATTATTCACCGTAATAGCATGCCCCATTCCACTTTGTGGGCTATCAGGAGCCACCACCACTACATCCCCTATTTTATTCATAATTTCAATCAACATACGAATACCAGGAGCCGTAATTCCGTCATCATTCGTAACTAAAATCAAAGGTCTATCTTGCATAGTAAGTAAGTTTTACAACAAATGTAATATAAAAAATGGATTCTTTTTTTAACATTTTGTAAAGACAAATTGGTTCATTTTATGTGTAAAATTGTGGTAATCAAACCCAAGCATTATGGTACGGATTATTGTTTATGTAACTATTTTTATAATTTCTTCTTTTTTTTCAATTATTTCAGCACAAAACGCCCCCACAATACCATGTAACGAAATAGGTTATACCCAATTTGATTTTTGGGTCGGAAATTGGAATGTTTATAACACTGAAGGAAAATTAATTGGTCACAATAATGTTATAAAAACGCCTAATGCCTGTGCTATTCAAGAAAATTGGGATTCAAAAACATCCAAAAATAAAGGGACTAGCTACAATTATTACAATAAAAAAGATAATACTTGGAATCAGGTTTGGATTGATAACACTGGTTTTTCATTAGTTTTAAAAGGTAGTTTTAAAGATAATTCTATGATTTTAAAAAGTGATCTTATAAAAAAAGATAAAGGCAATTATTACAATCAAGTTACTTGGACAAAAAACAAAGATGGTTCTGTAACTCAAGTTTGGAATCTTCTAAATGAAGACCATAAAAAGACTCAAGAAGTTTTTAGAGGCATTTATAAAAAGTAATAATGCTAAAAAATTGGCATTATTTTAGTAGCTTAGCAACACAACGACTCAACACAAATTAAAAAGACAGAAGATTTTATGAAGACGAAGTTTATTATACCATTTTTAGCAATCACACTTTTATTTTCTAATTCTGTTAGTTCTAATACAGTTCCTAACAACGATCCAGAAAAAGATCGTGTAATTGTTTACGTTTTAAAAAATATTTTAAGTCGATATCATTACGTTCAAAAAAAATTAAATGATGACTTTTCCGAACATGTATATAACACATTTATCGATGGACTTGATCCTAATAAACGTTATTTTACTCAAGAAGATTTAAAAGAATTCTCTCAATATAAATATCAAATAGACAATCAATTAAGAGACTCAAATATTGATTTTTACAAATTGGTGTATCAACGCTTTTTAGAAAAGATGGAGTCTGGTAAAAAGACCTATCGTTCCTTATTAAAACAACCTTTTAATTATAAAAAGAAAGAGGTTATTGATGTTGATTATGATAAGGTTCCGTATGCTAAAAACGAAACTGAATTAATGAATTACTGGAGAAAGCAATTAAAACTATCTATTTTAAGTAACATTGAAGACGCCGAAAACCAGCAAAACGAAAAAGCTAAAAAGGATAAAAGTTTTAAAAAGAAAAGCTTTAAAGAACTAGAGGCTGAAGCAAGAAAGAAAGTCCTAAAAAATATGGACGATTTATATATGCGTATCGGTGAACTTGAGAACTCTGATTGGTATTCTACTTTTTTAAACAGTGTAGTAAGCGGTTTTGATCCACATACAACCTATATGTCTCCTCGAATTAAAACACGTTTTGATCAAGAGATGTCTGGTAAATTAGAAGGTATTGGAGCTCGTTTGCAAAAAAAAGGAATTTACACCCATATTGTTGAATTAATTTCTGGAGGTCCAGCATGGAAACAAGGTGAATTAGAAGCTGACGATATTATTTTAAAAGTTGCACAAGGTGATGAAGAGCCTTTAGATATTGTTGGAATGCGTTTAGATGATGCCATAAAATTTATCAAAGGAAAAAAAGGAACTGAGGTACGTTTAACTGTAAAGAAAAAGATTGATGGTTCTATTAAAGTAATTCCAATTATTAGAGATGTAGTTGAGCTTGAAGAAACTTTTGTAAAATCAAGTATTGTTGAAAAGAATGGCAAAAAGTATGGGATTATTAATCTTCCTAGGTTTTATATAGATTTTAATGACTTAAGCCGTAGAGATGCTGCTAAAGACATGGAAAAAGAAATTGAGCGTTTAAAAGAAGAAGATGTTCAAGGTTTAATTGTTGATTTGCGTGACAACGGTGGTGGGTCTTTAAAAACAGCTATTGAAATTGGTGGTTTATTCATTAACAAAGGACCAATTGTTCAAGTAAAATATCGTGGTGAAGATCCTTTAGTAAAAGTTGATACTGATCCAAAAATTCAATGGGAAGGGCCTTTAGTAGTAATGGTAAATGAATTTTCTGCTTCAGCTTCTGAAATTTTTGCTGCTGCAATGCAAGATTATAAACGTGGTGTTATTATTGGTGGTAAACAAACTTACGGTAAGGGAACTGTACAAAATGTATTACCTATAAACCGTTTTTATGAACAATATCCTAACGATTTAGGTGCTTTAAAAATGACCATTCAAAAGTTCTATAGAATTAATGGTGGTTCTACTCAAATTGAAGGAGTTTATTCTGATATTTCTTTACCTACCCGATATAGTTATATGGACTTTGGAGAACGTGATTTAGACGGTGCTTTGCCTTGGGATAAGGTACAACAAGCAAAATATACTGCTACGAATTCATACAGTAACTTTGCTGATGTAGTATACAACAGTAAACAACGTGTAATGAATAACGAAAAGTTTAATAAAATAAATGACTATGCTAAATGGTTAAAGAAAAATCAAGACGAAAGAGTCTATTCTTTAAACTATGATGCTTTTAAAAAGGAAAGCGAAGCTAAAACAAAAGAAGGAGAACAGTTTAAAGATATTTTTAAATTTGATTCTCATCTAACTTTTGTCTCTCCTAAATATGAGTTAAATTTATTTAAAAAGGATACTGTTTTAGAAGAAAAAAGAGTTGCATGGCATAAAAACCTTCAGAAAGATATTTATGTAAATGAAGCGCTAAACGTTCTTAGCGAGTTGAAAATGAACGATAATCATGTAGCTGTAAAACATTAAAAAAAGGGTTCGAATGAACCCTTTTTTTTCTACTCATTTTATGTTAAAGAACACTTTTTTAAACTTATTGGCTACTTACTCAAACGATAATAGCTTCAATATTTTATTGTGGCAAGAAATAGAAGAGTATTATACCAGTAAAAAAAGACATTATCACACATTAGAACATCTTGAAAATTTACTTTTTCAATTAACTCCTATAAGAACCAAAATAAGTAGTTGGAACACAATTCTATTCACACTGTTTTATCACGATGTTATCTATAATTCTTTAAAAAACAACAATGAAGAAAAAAGTGCTGAGTTAGCTGTAAAAAGAATGAATCAACTTTCAATTCCCAATAAAGTTATAGAAAATTGTTTTTCACAGATTTTAGCTACTAAATCTCATAAAACATCTGAAAATTCAGACACTAACTACTTTACAGATGCTGATTTATCTATCTTAGGTCAAAGCTGGGAAGTATATACTCAATATTATAAAAATGTTCGAAAAGAATACGCTATTTATCCTAATATAATCTATAATTCAGGTCGTAAAAAAGCTTTACTGCATTTTTTAACAATGAAAAATATATTCAAAACAGAATACTTTTACCAAAAGTTTGAGGAAACAGCACGAAAAAATATTCAGAAAGAAATTGAACTATTATAATAGCCCAATTTTAACCACCAATCCTTCATTAGAACGAACATTAAACACTGTTTCATCCTCAAAAATTAAGTACTGTCCTTTAATTCCCACCAATTTACCTGTATACGTTCCTTCTTTCTCTAAATTCAAACTTTTAGGCTTTTTAGGGAACTTTTCAACAGGAAAATTAATATTCGTTTCAGTATTATTAACTATATAATATTCTTTCGCTTCATCAGGAATAAACTCTTGTAATCGCTCACGCCACTCTACCAAGTTTTCATCTTTAATATCATTCTTCAACATGGTTCTCCAATTCGTTTTATCCGCTACATGCTCTTTTAAAGCTACCTCGGTAATTCCTGCTAAATAACGATTCGGCACCTCTACTATTTCAATAGCTTCATGCGCTCCTTGATCTATCCAACGAGTGGGTACTTGTTGCTTTCTTGTCACTCCAACCTTTACATTACTTGAGTTTGCTAAATACACAATATGTGGCTGTAGCTGTACCCTTTTTTCATACTCCAAATCTCTATCTTCTTCTCCTAAGTGTGCTTTACTCAATTCAGGACGCATAATCCAATCTCCTGCAGTTGGAATTTCAAAAAAGCATTTTTTACAAAATCCTTGACGGTATATTTTCTTTTCTAAATGACAGTTTAAACACTCGTAAGTAACAAAACTTAAGGTTAATTCTTTATTCAATAACTGATTCATATTCAAAAAATCCACTCCCATATCTAAATAGTATTGAACTGTGTTTAAATTCTCGGTAGGCATTTTTTTTAAAACTCCTTGGTACTGCATGTCTTAAATTTTGTTACATTTAGCTTCACAAAATTACAGTAAAAAAATTGAATTAATAGTTAATCTATGACGTTTCCATTTATAAATTCAATCATCTCTTGGTTCTTAAAAAAGCGTAAACATCAAGTAGAGTTGTTTTTAAAGTATCCTATTGATGTTCAAAACGAGCTACTACTAAAGCTTGTAACTGCTGCTAAAAACACTGAATTTGGGAAACAACAAAACTTTTCTTCAATTAAAAGTTATACTGACTTTGCCAACAACGTTCCCATTCAACGTTATGAAAGTATTGAACCACTTATTGAGCGTTGTAGAAAAGGAGAGCAAAATTTATTTTGGCCTACACCTATACGTTGGTTTGCCAAATCAAGTGGTACTACCAATGCAAAAAGTAAATTTATTCCTGTAAGTGATGAAGCTATTGAATATTGTCACTTTAAAGCAGGAAAAGATATGTTATGCTTATATATCAATAACAATGAAAACGCAAAGCTTTTCACTGGTAAAGGACTCCGTTTAGGTGGTAGTTCTGCTGTATACGAAGACAACAACAGTTATTTTGGTGATTTATCGGCTATAATTATTGAAAACATGCCTTTTTGGGCAGATTTTAGCTCAGCTCCAAAGCAAGAAACTGCTTTAATGAGTGAGTGGGAAACAAAAATGGAAGCTATTATTAACGAAACCATTCATGAAAATATTACAAGCTTAGTTGGTGTTCCTTCTTGGATGTTAGTTTTATTAAATAGAGTATTAGAAAAAACAGGAAAGGATAATATTTTAGAAGTTTGGCCTAATTTGGAGGTTTATTTTCATGGAGGAATAAACTTTAACCCGTATAGAGAGCAGTATAAGAAACTCATTCCAAGAGACGATTTTAAATATTATGAAACCTATAATGCATCAGAAGGTTTTTTTGCTATTCAAGACCGAAATGATTCTGACGAAATGTTGTTAATGTTAGACTACGGAATTTTTTACGAGTTTATTCCAATGAGCGAATACAACGGAGAAAATTCTAAAGCAATTCCTCTTTCTGAAGTAAAAAAAGGCATTAATTATGCTATTATTATTACCACAAATGGTGGTTTATGGCGTTACTTAATAGGAGATACTGTTAAGTTTACCTCAACCAATCCTTATCGTATAAAAATTACTGGACGTACTAAGCATCATATCAATGTTTTTGGAGAAGAGTTAATTATTGAAAACGCTGAGGATGCTTTAAAAGTAGCGAGCGATAAAACCAACTGTGAAATTAAAGAATATACCGTTGGTCCTATTTTTATGAATGGTAAAGAAAATGGAGCCCATGAATGGGTTATTGAATTTAAAAAAGCTCCTGAAAACCTTACCTTTTTTACTGAAGAATTAGACGAAGCTTTAAAAAGCTGCAACTCTGACTATGAAGCTAAGCGTTATAATAATATGACTTTAGCAATGCCTAAGATACATCAAGCTCGTGAAGGCCTGTTTTATGACTGGATGAAGAAAAAAGGAAAATTAGGTGGACAACATAAAATTCCTCGTTTATCTAATAGTCGTGATTTTGTTGAAGAACTTTTAAAGCTATAGTTTACTATTCTGTTTTAATTTTAATAGGTAATTGGTACTTTGTTACTACTGGAATTTCTCTTTTGGTAGCGGGAGCAATTCTTGGTAATTTTTCTATTGCCAACTTTATTATACTATCTAATTCTGGTAATTGAGTCATAACAACACTAGAAGCAGTAACCTCAGTTAAAACAAATTTCCCTTCTTTATTAATTAGAATATCAATTAAAACTTCTTCATCTAAACTATTTTTAGTAACAAAATTATGTTGCTGTAAACTCGTCGTTATTCTTTTATGAATTTCTTTTCTAAAACAATTCGCTTTTGCTTTATCAAGTAGATCTTTACATTTATTAAAAGCAGGGTACTCATCTACTTTTGTAAAGTCAACTACTGTATCTACAACTTGTGAGTTATCTTTTTTTAAATATGAAAAGAAGTCGCAAGAAGAATATAGTAAAGCACAAAATAAAAAAGCTACACAACGAGAATTCATCTTATTGATTTTAAGATGAATATACAAAATTAAATACTATTGTAAAATCTCTCCTTGTAAGAAATAGTACTTTTTAATTTCTTTTATTCTCTCTTTTGCATATTTGGTTAAAACTGAATCTTTTCTTTCAAAACGATTTACGTAGTTTTTGTAATGTTTATAAGCTATTCGTTTATCCTTATAATAATCTTCACTAGTTTTAGCTAGTTGGTACAAGGCTTTATAATTTTTTCTATTCTCTTCAAAAGCTCTTTTATAAGACTTTACCCCTTCTTTTGGGTTTCCTAATTTTTCGTACACTCTAGCTAATTGATAGTACTCAACATCTCGAGGCTCTTTACCCGCAAAAGTTGCCACCATATAATCTAGCTGAGCTTTATAAAACTTTTTCTTTTCAAAATTGATGTCTCCTAAATAGGTATACGCTTTAAAATCTGATCTATCAATTCTTATAGCTTTATTAAAGTACTTTTTTGCTTCGTCATATTTCTTTAGATTGAAAAAACAACGCCCTAGCATTTTCTGTGTGTAATGTTCGTTGGGCGCTATAGTATCTATTCTTTGTAAATATTGAATGGCTTCAGTAAACTTCTCTTCTCTATATAAATTATTAATTTTCAACTTATTTAAGTTCATATGATTTGGGTTCACTACCAAACCTTTATTTATAAAAATGTTTGCTGAATCTTTATCTCTTAATGAAGTGTAGGCTAATGCTAAGTGGTGAATAGACTTAATGTGAGTTGTATCATTTTTATAAGCTTCTAAAAAACTATTTATTTTTAGATTTCTTTTTTTTAACATTCCATAAGCAACTCCCAATCGGTAATAATAATTTGCACTTGTACTATCTTGTTTAATGATATTTTTAAAAGTATCGATTGCTTTTGCAGGTTGCTTGGTTTGTGTATACAATTTTCCTAATTGATACTTAATGAGTAAATTTTCAGCATCATCATTTATAATACCTTCATAAACATCAATAGCTTTTTGTAGTTTATTCTCTTTTTTATAAGCTTTTGCTAACTTTATTTTTACTGAATAATCATCTTTTAACTCCAATGCTTTTTCGTAATATATAGAAGCTTTTTTATAATCATCAATTGAAGCGTAAATAGATGCTACTTTTGAGGTTGATTGAAAAGTAGTATCTAACTCATGTAACTTTTTTAATGCTGTTTGGTAACGTCCTATATTCACTAAACTATCAATAGTTTTAAAAGTCGAAACTTGTGCCTCGACTTTTAAAATTCCTATTACAAAAACAATAAGTAAAATTTTATTTCTCACGTTTCTATTTTTGGTGTTATTCATAAGTTATCTAAGCTGGCAATATAGTTAATTATACATTAAAATGTGATAGGCAATACAAACCCAGTTCTTACAATTTTACCATTCTTTTCTCCTGGTTTCATTTGAGGTAATTTTTTTAGCATATCAATTGTGTGTGTTTTTAACTCTGGATGCGGTGCACGAACTTTAAAACCAAATACTCTCCCATCTATTCCTATTTTAAACAAAGCATAGATTCTTTTTTTTCCAGAAATCTCCTTTATTGAATCTGCTAACTTTACATTAAAATTCTTTTTCACAAACTTCATCATACTTAAATTAAAACATTTTCTATCACCTTCTTCACAACCAGGAAATGTTGGAGCTTTATCCAAACTAGAAAATGGTACATCTTCCACTTCACTCATGTTTTCTTTTGTAATATTCTTACTTCTCTTCTCACTAAGTTTTACACTTGAGCACGCAGTATATAAAATCATGCTTCCTAATAATGGAATTAGCAGCAAATACTTTAGTTGTTTTACTTTTTTTGATTGTGTTTTCGTCATCATAATAATTCGTTTTTTGATTAATGAATGTTTGTAAAATTGATTAATGAATGAAATATGCTCGACCTGAAAAATATCAGCGAGTAAATGGTTGATATAATTTTCTTTTTTATCTGATTTGCTGGCTACAGCATCTGAAATATATTCATGAACTAACGATATACGATTCTGATACACATACACCATTGGATTAAACCACATAATTATTTTCAAAAACTCAAAAAACAACAAATCTAATGTGTGTTTCTGTTCGCTATGTACTAATTCGTGCTGAATAATTTTTTCTTGTTTTGACGATGGAATATCCTTTCCTAAAAAAATATAATTGAAGAATGAAAACGCCTTTGTTTCTTTTGGCAATAAAACCAACTTATAATTTTCTTTTCTAGCAACGCCATATTGTAAAACTAATCGAATAATCCGTTCTAACTTCACTAAAAACACTACAAAAAACAATAAACACCCAATCCAAAATAGTACATCTAAATAATTGAAAGATTGATACCATGCCGCTTTTTCAATCACTTTTTGAGGTGACAACACTACCTCTGGCAACAAAGTGTAATATTCTTGCGGTACTGCTTTTTGAACTGTTGAAATTTTAAACAAAGGCAACACAAAAGAAAGCAGTGCAGTACTTAACAAGTACCATCTATTTTTGTTAAAGAAAGTTTCTTTACTTAAAAAGAAATCATACACCGCCACAAAAAGCACCTGGAATAATACAACTTGAATGATATAATTTATCATGACTTTTTATTTTTATTCACCTCTTTTAAAATACTCTCTAGTTCTTGAATATCCATTTTGTTTTCTTTCATAAAAAACGACACCATGCTCTTGAACGAACCTCCAAAATAGCCGTTCATTAACTTATGTAAACTCTCATTACTATACTCAGACTTTTCTACCAATGGATAGTAAATATATCCCCTACCTTTTGACTCGTGCCCCACAAACTCTTTGGTCTCCAAAATCCTTATAATAGTTGAGACAGTATTATATGCTGGTTTTGGCTCAGGTAATTCAGTTATTACTTCTTTTACTGAAGCTTTTTTTAACTTCCATAATACCTGCATTATTTGCTCTTCTGCCTTCGTTAATTGTTTACTCATGATATCTTTTTATAAATATTTCTGAAACAAATATAACTAAAAAATTAGTTTAAACTATTTTTTTAGTTGATAAATATGTAACAAAGCTTTTATATCTTCGTCTTATCAATAAAAAAGTTAATGGATATATTTTTAGTAATACTCGGTTTTGTATTTGCATGTTTAGGAATTATTGGTTCATTTTTACCAGTATTACCAGGTCCTATTACTAGCTGGGTAGGTTTGTTATTATTACATTTAACAAAAGCTGTTCCTCAAAACTGGACATTTTTGGGAATCACTTTAGCTATTGCTGTCATTATCTTTTTTCTTGACTACTTTATCCCTGCTATGGGAACTAAACGTTTTGGCGGCACCAAATATGGAGTATATGGCACTACTATCGGATTAATTATTGGACTACTCTCTCCTATTCCTTTCGGAATTTTAATTGGCGCTTTTGTAGGTGCTTTGG
Source organism: Tenacibaculum mesophilum (assembly GCF_003867075.1). Classification (NCBI taxonomy): domain Bacteria; kingdom Pseudomonadati; phylum Bacteroidota; class Flavobacteriia; order Flavobacteriales; family Flavobacteriaceae; genus Tenacibaculum; species Tenacibaculum mesophilum. Next base: position 1,772,270 of record NZ_CP032544.1, read on the forward strand.
TTGGTGAATTGATTTATGATAGCAAAGACACTAACAGAGCAATCAAGGCATCATTTGGTGCTTTTTTAGGTTTTTTAGCTTCTGCAACCATTAAGTTTTCAATTTCTATGGTATTCTTAGTGCTATTTTTTGTTAAGTTTTGGGAGTATAAAGGTGCTTTCTTTTAGGAATAAGCTCGCTATATTTAGCTTTTTACTTCCAATCATGAGATTCCTCCTCGTACCTCGTTTGGAATGACAGGTATTCATTATTTAAGAAGTTAGCAATTACACTTAATCCCCAGATTAAAGCATTTGTTTAAGCTCCTCGAAGAGAGCGAGTGCGGAAAGCGGGAAATAGCTTCAAAATAAACGTAAATAAAATGCAAAAAAAAAGCAACCCATCTAAGGGAAGCTTTCCATTGGTTAACAAAACCATGATACTATTTAAAGTATCTAACAACACAACTAAATGCTGTCCTTTTAAAATTAGACAGCCTGCAAATATACATTCTTTTTAGAAACTCACAAATAAAAAATAACTTTTTTATAAAATCTATGTGATACTACCGTTGTCTAATTTTGTAATTGATTGTATCTTTGCACCTTTAAATTAAAATTACTTAAAAATTAAGTCAATGCAATTATCAGAACAAGAAGTTGTACGTAGAGAAAAACTATCAAAATTACGTGAACTGGGTATCAATCCATATCCAGCAGATTTATTTCCATTCAATTCAAATTCCAAACAGATTAAACAGGAGTTTAAGGAAGGTAAGAAGGTAGTTATTGCTGGTAGGTTAATGTCTCGTCGTATTCAAGGAAAAGCTTCTTTTGCTGAATTGCAAGATAGTGAAGGACGTATTCAAGTATACTTTAACAGAGATGAAATTTGTACTGGTGAGGACAAAACTTTGTACAACGAAGTATACAAAAAGTTATTAGATATTGGTGATTTTGTAGGTATTGAAGGAGAGTTGTTTAAAACTCAAGTTGGAGAAATCACCGTGATGGTAAAAGATTTTAAATTATTAAGTAAGTCTTTAAAGCCATTACCATTACCTAAAGTAGACGCTGAAGGAAATACCTTTGATGGTTTTACTGATCCTGAGATGCGTTACCGTCAACGTTATGCTGATTTAGTGGTAAACCCACAAGTAAAAGAAGTATTCGTAAAACGTACAAAGTTATTCAATGCCATGCGTCAGTTTTTTAATGATGCTGGTTATTTTGAAGTAGAAACACCTATTTTACAACCAATCCCTGGTGGGGCTGCTGCAAGACCATTTATTACACATCACAACGCATTAGACATTCCGTTGTACATGCGTATTGCAAATGAGTTATACTTAAAGCGTTTGATTGTTGGTGGTTTTGACGGTGTGTATGAGTTTTCTAAAAACTTCCGTAATGAAGGAATGGACAGAACTCACAACCCAGAATTTACGGCAATGGAAATTTATGTAGCTTACAAAGACTACAACTGGATGATGGAGTTCACCGAAAAATTATTAGAGCACTGTGCTTTAGCTGTAAACGGAACTACGGAAGCTACTTTTGGAGAGCATAAGGTAGATTTTAAAGCTCCGTATGCACGTGTTACGATGGCAGATTCTATCAAACACTTTACTGGTTTTGACATCAACGGAAAATCGGAAGATGAAATTCGTAAAGCTGCTCAAGACATGGGTATCGAGGTAGATGACACCATGGGTAAAGGAAAATTAATTGATGAGATTTTTGGTGAAAAATGTGAAGGAAACTACATTCAACCAACATTTATTACCGATTATCCAAAAGAAATGTCTCCATTGTGTAAAGAACACCGTGACAATCCTGAATTAACCGAGCGTTTTGAGTTAATGGTATGTGGTAAAGAAATTGCCAATGCATACTCTGAATTAAACGACCCTATCGATCAACGTGAACGTTTTGAAGCTCAGTTAAAGTTAGCTGCGCGTGGTGATGATGAAGCTGGTGAATTTATCGATCAAGACTTCTTACGTGCGTTAGAATATGGTATGCCTCCTACTTCTGGATTAGGAATTGGAATGGACCGTTTAATTATGTATTTAACGAACAATCCTTCAATTCAAGAAGTGTTATTCTTCCCACAAATGAAACCTGAGAAGAAAGCTCCTACAGTTGAATTAAACGACGATGAAAAAGCTGTATTAGCTTTATTAGAAAAAGCTGAAAAAATAGATTTAAATGATTTAAAATCTCAAAGTGGTTTGTCTAATAAAAAGTGGGACAAAACTATTAAAGGACTAACTAAAAACAGTCTTGCTAAAGTTGAAAAAACAGCCGAAGGTTTGTTTGTAGAAATCGTATAGGTTATTTCTAAAACTGAATATAATTAAAAAGCAATCTCGTTTGAGATTGCTTTTTTGTTTGGTTTTAATTCTATTTTAGTAGATAAATTTGATAATAGAAAATTAAAACTACAACAATCTAAACTTTAAACATCTCCTGAAGGTACTCTTAACGAAGAAAATCAATTAAACTCTTACACTCATTTTTTTTTCATAACTTTAGAGAGCTATGAAAAAAATTTTAGAATACCCTCCTTCTCACTTTTTGGTGTGCCTTATTATTGGAATAACTCTTCAGTTTTATACACAGATATGGCTGTATAATTTTATATACTTGTTTTATTCTTTAATAGGGTTTCTTGTCATTCTTTATTTCTTAAAAAGAACTCAAGCGCGAAAAGCTTTTAGTATAGTCACATTATTGTTCTTTGTTTTTATCGGGGTTAGCACCACCTATATTCACAATCCAAAGAATTATGTAAGCCATTATAAACATCAATTAACTAAGAATTCTACTTATATACTTGATGTACAAAAAGTATTAAAACCAGGGAACTACTATACAAAATATGTAGTTAAAGTTTCACAAGTAGATTCTACTAAAACCACTGGATATATTCTTCTAAATATTCAAAAGGACAGTTTATCACCTATATTAAAGGTGGGTAATCGAATATTTATCAAAACTCCTTTTAAAGAATTAATTCCGCCGTTAAATCCACATCAATTTGATTACAAACAGTATTTAGCAAAACAGTATGTTTATCATCAAGTATTTATAGATGATCATCAATTCAAAAAACTTGAAAACTCAAAGCTTTCTTTAATCAGTTTATCTGCTCATATTAGAGGTAAAATACAAGCTTCCTTAAAAAAGTATCATTTTACAAATGATGAATTTGCTGTGATTAATGCTCTATTGCTTGGTCAACGTCAAGAAATTTCAAAAGAGTTATTAGAAAGCTACACCAACGCAGGCGCTATTCATATTCTTGCCATTTCAGGACTCCACGTAGGAATTTTATTATTACTACTCTCCTATCTACTCAAACCTTTAGAAAACCTTCCGTATGGAACAATCATTAAAACCGTTTGTGTTATCTTCCTACTTTGGTCATTTGCTTTTATAGCTGGTTTATCTGCTTCGGTAGTTAGAGCAGTAACTATGTTTACTTTTGTAGCTATCGGGTTATCCTTTAAACGAAAAAAGATTATTGAATTTTCTTTAATAAGCTCCATGCTATTTTTACTTTTAATAAAACCGATGTTTTTATTTGATGTTGGGTTTCAATTAAGTTATTTAGCAGTTTTTGGTATTGTTTGGGTACAACCTTTACTTTACAGTATTTGGACACCTAAATTACGATTTCTCGACAAAGGTTGGCAATTATTTACAGTTTCTATAGCTGCACAAGCAGGAATTTTACCAATTAGCTTGTATTACTTTCATCAGTTTCCAGGGTTGTTTATCCTATCTAACTTAATTATCATTCCTTTTTTAGGTACAATTTTGTTTGGTGGAATTGTAATTATTATACTAGCAACGTTTAATATATTGCCTCAATTCTTGGCGAATATATATGGATCAATTATTTCTTTGATGAATTATTTTGTTAGTTGGGTTTCGAAACAAGAAGTGTTTTTATTGAAAGAACTTTCTATGTCTTTTGAAGCAATGATAGCTTGGTACATATTCATTATTTTCTTATTTCAACTTTGGTTTCGTAAAACCTATAATAATATTGTACTCTTTCTAACTTCAACTATTATTTTACAAGGGGTTTATTTATATGAAAAAAGCCAGCGAGTAAACAAAAGTGAATTTATTGTATTTCATAAAAGTAGGTATTCAATTTTAGGAGAAAGAAACAGGAACGAGCTTAACATTTTTAGTTCACTAAATGACTCTATTCTTCTGCAAGAAAAAATTTTACAATCTTACAGAGTTGCTCAAGGCATTATTTCTAAAAATATTGATTCGATATCATTCATTGCTTCTTTCAGTAACAAACAAATTTTAATTGTAGATAGTTTAGGGATGTATCAAATAAAAAAACTTAAAAACCCAATAGTGGTTTTAAAAAATAACCCAAAAATAAATTTAAGCAGACTTATTTATTGGCTAAAACCAAAGCAAATCATTGCTGATGGAAGTAATTACAAATCGTACATTAACGGGTGGAAAGAAACTTGTTATAAACAAAAAACACCATTTTGGTATACTGGTCAAAATGGTGCTTATATTATAAAAGAATAAGTTTTTACATGGCACTTTTAAAGTTTTTTTCAAACTCTGTCCAAGGTGTATTTTTATAATTATCTTTGTTAAAATACGCCAGTATTTTCTCAAATCTTTTTTCTTCTAAGTAGCCAGGTACGTTTTGTAATAATTGCTTATCAGTATTAAAAAAAGCTGTTGAAGGATAACTTAATTGTCCTTTCATAATAGCAGCCGCTAACTCGTGATAACCTCTTCTTCCCTGAGACTGGTATTTAAAGGTTTTTCCTTGAAATGTAATATCATGTTTAGCTTCTCCGTTTAACTTTACTGGGTAATAGTGTGTATTGATATACTCAACAATTACTTTGTTTTTGTAAGTGGTTTTATCCATCTTTTTACACCAACCACACCAATCGGTGTAAATATCTACTAAAATTGGTTTAGGGTCTTTCTCACTCATTTCCATCGCTTCTTCAAAGCTTAACCAATTTACCTTGTCTTGTGCCTTTACTCCATATGAAATAAAGGTTAAAACTACTATTAATATTATTTTTTTCATACTCTTTAAGTCTCAATAAGTGTTCCAAAATTACAAAAAAACCTGCCAATATTTAAAATTGACAGGTTCTAAAAATATTGTTTTAACTTTTATTTAGAGTTATTTAACTCCATGCATTAGTTTTTTAATTAACGGATTTAAAGCTATTACTAACAATCCTGCTAATGTTGGAACTATTGTGAAAATTAAAAAGAATGTTGATAGGCTATATTCTTTTGTTATGTTTTCTATTTGACCTCCTAAAACAGCTGCTGCTTTATTTCCTATTGCTATTGCTAAATACCACATACCAAACATAAATGCAATCATTCTTGCAGGTACTAATTTAGATACATATGATAAACCTACTGGAGAAAGACATAACTCCCCTAAGGTATGAAACAAATATGCTAATATTAACCATATCATACTCACTTTAACACCATCGGTTATTCCATAAGATCCAAATGCTAACAACCCAAAACCTACTGCCATTATAATTAGTCCTAATCCATACTTTACAGCTGCAGACGGGTTGTATTTTGAATCCCACCATTTAGAAAAGAAATTAGCAAAGGCTATAATAAAAAATGAGTTTAATATTGAAAACCATGATACCGTTATTTCAGAAGCTTCTGCTGAAAACTCACGATATAACATCCAACCTACCAATGCCCAAACTCCCAGAAAACATATTGCTAATACAAAGTTGGATACAGGAATTCTTTTTCCTGTTTCTTTTCCTAATAAAATTAGTACCCAAGTAATAATAGCTAACGGAATTACAGTTAATAGTGTATTTACAATATTAAAAATTGTTTGTGCATTACCTGTTAAAACTCTATCAACATTATCACGAGCAAAAAGCACTAAAGAAGAAGCTCCTTGTTCGAAACTCATCCAGAAGAAAACAGTAAAAAAAGCAAATATAATTACAGCAATCATTCTATCTCGTACAACCTTAGCATAACGAGATATACGAGAAATAGTTAAAACTAAAAATACTATTAACCCAAACAGTACAGCTACATATTGTCCTTCAAAATTTCCTATTTTAAGAGCTCCAAAAACATCTATACCTCCAATTTTTGACAAAGGATCGTTAATAGCGTAACCTAAACCTATAACAGAGGAAATTACAATTAATATTTTATCTAAACCTGTAAAAGGATTTCTTTTATCTTCTTCTTTTGAGTTTAAACCAGAAGTTTCAACAACATTATTTTCTTCTTTTGAAGGAACATCTCCTATAGTTCCAAATAATGGTTTTGCTAACCAAAACTGTAAAGTACCTAATAACATGAAAATTCCTGCTAAACCGAACCCCCAAGACCAACCTATCTTTTCAGCTAAATATCCACACAACATCATTCCAAAGAAAGCTCCTGCATTAACTCCCATATAAAATATAGTATATGCTCCATCTTTTTTTTCTGGTAAGTCTTTATACATCTCAGAAATAATAGATGTCATATTAGGTTTAAAGAAACCTGTACCAATTACTAATAAAGCTAAACCTACATACAACCAAAACTCAGTTTCAATAGCCATAGCAGCGTGACCAAGTGTCATAATAATAGAGCCTATAACAACTGCCCAACGATATCCTGTTAATTTGTCTGCTAAAATTCCTCCTAAAATTGGGGTTAAATACAATAACATTGCATAAGTACCAAATAAAGCACCTGCATTTTCTGCTGACCATTCCCAACCAGGGTTAGTTCCAATAGCTGCTGCTGTTAAGAAGTTAACTAATAAAACACGCATTCCGTAAAAAGAAAAGCGCTCCCACATTTCTGTAAAAAATAGCACAAACAACCCTGATGGATGCCCTAATACTTTTGATTTAAAAAAATCGTTTGATGTTTCACTCATAAATAATATAATTTATAATAAACTTAAAACCTGAATAACGCATAGATAAAAGCGTAATTCAAGTTTTAGTTTTTTTTAGTTCTTTTCTGCCAACTCAAATCCTTCAGCCTCTTCTTGCGAAGTTTTATTAAACTCTTCTGCTCCATGAGTTAAACGCTTCAGAGGTTTTAAAATTGCTAAAATTAACAATCCAAAAACTGTACAAAATATAGCAATTCCAGTAAACACTTGGAATTCTCCTGCCCCTTCTGAAAGTTCACCTACAAAACCAGCTACTTTATTTCCTAAACCTGTTGCTGCGAAATAAGCTCCCATCATGAATGAGGCGTACTTAATTGGCGCTAATTTAGTAATAAATGACAATGCTACTGGTGAAGCACATAGTTCTCCAACTGTATGAAATAGGTATGCTAACACCAACCATATCATTGCTGATTTTTCTACTATTTTATCTCCATCCATAACCACTTCCATGCTAGCTTTACTCATAAAGAAAAAACCAAAAGCCATAATAATAACTCCTATAGCCATTTTAAATAAGGAAGATGATTCTTTACCTTTTTTACCCCACTTGTACCAGAAGTTAGCCACTAAAGTTCCTAGTGTAATGATGAAAAATGCATTTATTGATTGAAAAACAGCTGCAGGAACTTCATTTCCTATAAGTGGTAATGAAAAAGAAAGTGCTCTATCTGTTTTCTGTTCTGTATATAAACTCATTAAACCTCCAGCTTGCTCAAACGCTCCCCAGAAAACAATGATAATTAAGAAAGATAAAAACATAACTAACATTCTATCTTTCTCTACTGCAGTAAGAGGTTTCTTCATTAAATCTTTATCTGGAGAATCTTGTTTTCCTAAAAAGTCACCTACGCCTTCTAAGTATTTTAAACCAAACATGTATACCACTTGGCCTAAAGCCATTCCTATACCTGCTAATCCAAAACCATAATGCCATCCCCATTTAGCAGCTACTGCCCCTACAATTAAAGCTCCTAAAAAAGCGCCAAGGTTAATTCCTATATAAAAAATATAAAACCCTTTATCTCTTCTATCATCTCCTTTTTTATAAAGTCCTCCAACCATTGTTGAAATGTTCGGCTTTAAAAAACCTACACCAATTACAATTAGTATCAGTCCAGTAAAGAATGCCCATTGAGCATCAATTGCCAAAATACCGTGTCCTATACATAGTAACAATCCACCAAGCATAACGGCTTTTTTCTGGCCAATAAATTTATCAGCAATCCAACCTCCAGGAATAGACATTAAATAAACAAACATTGTATATGTTCCGTAAAATGATAGCGTTTCTGCGTTAGACCAACCATAACCTGATTGTGGATTACCTAAAAGAACAGGTGCTGCTAAAAAAAGTGTTAGAATAGCTCTCATACCATAGTATGAAAAACGCTCCCACATTTCTACGAAGAATAATACATAAAGTCCTTTGGGATGCCCCAAAAACTCACTTTGGTTTGTTTGTTTAACTGTACTCATAGTTGTCGAATTTTATAAGTTGTTTTTAATAAAGTTAGTCATTTTAGTATACAAGTGTAAACGTGTATTACCTCCATAAATACCATGATTCTTGTCCGGATACATTCCCCACTCAAATTGCTTATTTGCCTGAATTAAAGCCTCTGCCATTCTATAAGCATTTTGAACATGTACATTATCATCACCTGTTCCGTGAATTAGTAAATATTTTCCTTTTAATAATTCTGGATAATTCAATGGCGAGTTATCATCATACCCTGCTGGATTTTCCTCTGGTGTACGCATGTAGCGTTCTGTATAAATTGTATCGTAAAAACGCCATGTAGTAACTGGTGCCACAGCGATAGCTGCTGCAAATACATCATTTCCTTTTAATAAACAGTTCGTACTCATATGACCACCGAATGACCATCCCCAAATACCAATTCTATTCGCGTCAACATATGGTAACTTTGCTAACTCTTTAGCCACCGAAATTTGGTCTTCAGTTTCATACTTCACCAAGTTCATATAAGTAACTTTCTTAAAATCACGACCTTTAAAACCTGTTCCTCTACCATCAACACAAACAACAATATATCCGTTTTGTGCTAACATTTGATGCCAATAATCATTTGAACCATTCCAACTATTTTTTACATTTTGAGAACCTGGCCCTGAATATTGATACATTAAAACTGGATACTTTTTATTTACATCAAAGTTTGCAGGCTTAATAGTGTACATATTTAAGTCGTTACCGTTAACATTAATAGTAGAAAACTCTTTTTCACTTAAATTATATCCTGCAATAGTTTCTTTTAAAGCTGCGTTATCTTTTATAGTTTTTAACACCTTACCTTCATCATTTCTTAGCGTATACACTGGTGGTGTATTTGCATCAGAAAAAGTATTGATGAAATAGTGCATGTTTTTACTAAAAGCAGCGTTGTTTGTTCCTGTAGAGTTACTCAATAGCTTTTTGTTGTTACCGTCTAAAGAAATGCTATACACTCCTCTATTAATAGAACCGTTTTCTACTGATTGGTAATAAATAGTTTTCTTATCAGCATTATATCCGTAGTAAGAAGTAACTTCCCAATTTCCTTTCGTTACTTGATTCAATAACTTACCATCTTTATCATAGTGGTAAATATGGTTGTATCCATCTTTTTCACTTGTCCAAATAAAGCTATTATCGTCTAAAAAAGTTAGGTCATCTGTTATATCTACATATGCTTTATCTGTTTCATTTAAAACTACAGAACTATTAAAAGTAGTTGCATCAACAAAATACATTTTTAAATCATTTTGATGACGGTTCAATGTTCTAACAGCTAATATGTTTGGATTGTTTGTCCAGTTAATTCTAGGAATATATTCATAATCTCCTACTCTAATTTCTGCAGTTTTATTCGTTTCTAATGAAAATATACGTAAAGCTACTTTAGCATTTTCTTCACCTGCCTTTGGGTATTTGAATACATGTTGTGTTGGGTATTTTTCTTTTCCATATACGTCCATTGAAAAAGTTTTAACTTTACTTTCATCAAAACGTAAATATGCTAAATTTTTACTGTCTTTACTCCATTCAAAAGCTTTTACAAAACCAAACTCTTCTTCATAAACCCAATCAGTAATACCGTTAATGATTTCGTTCTTTTTACCACTATTGGTAATTTGAATTACCACATTGGCATCTGAATAATCTTTAATAAATAAATTGTTGTCTTTAGCGTATGCTATTTTTTTACTATCAGGAGAAAAAGTTGGTTCTTGAATATCTGTACCAATTAAGTCTAATGATTTTTTAGCAATATCATACACATAATAAGTACCTAAATATGAATGACGAAAAATTTGCTTAAAGTTCGTTCCTAAAATTAATTTGGTCTCATCATTATTAAAACTATATGATTGAAAATATTTCAATCCAGCTAAATCTTTACTATCAACAATCGTTGCAACTTTTTCTAAAGTTTCATAACTGTATTTATCTACAGTAGAACTTCCATTCTCATAATTTAATAACGAATAAAAATCTCCATTCATAGAATTTAAAGAGTTCATATAATCGGCTCTAAATGTGCCTTTTCGCCATATATCCTCTAAAGAAATATCTTTTTTTTGAGCTTGTACTAGCGAAGATATCCCTATAAACAATAATAATAATTTCTTCATGTTAAGTTGTTGTTTATCTAAAAAGTTTGCCAAGTTTACGGAAAAATAGCCAAAAACCCGCTCAAAAAAATCATAAAAACCAAATAACACAAGCATTTTAACATGATTCACGTATCTTTGAGCCATCAAAAATGAATTGAGAATGTCTAAAACGATCTCTGGTTTTTCTAAACTTACCAAAGAAGAAAAAATAGACTGGTTGGCTAAAACTTACTTTAACAATCAACCAGAAATTATACAAACTATTACGCAATATTGGAATGTAGACGAGAAGTTACAACAATTGCATGATGATTTTATTGAAAATACTATTTCTAATTTTTATATGCCTTACGGCATTGCTCCTAACTTTATTATTAACGGACGCAGTTATGTAATACCAATGGTGGTTGAAGAAAGCTCTGTTGTTGCTGCTGCTTCTTTAGTTGCCAAGTTTTGGAGTACTCGTGGAGGATTTAAAACAGAAGTAATTTCTACTACAAAAATTGGTCAGGTACATTTTATGTATGCTGGTAACAAAAAAGAGTTAGAAACCTATTTTAATCAACAAAAAACAGAATTATACGCAGCTACCGCATCCATTACCAAAAACATGGAAAAACGTGGTGGCGGAATATTAGATATTCAACTAGTTGATAAAACAGATAAGCTTGCAAACTACTATCAATTACATGTTACGTTTGAAACAAAAGATAGTATGGGGGCTAACTTTATTAATTCTTGCTTAGAAGCTATTGCAAAGACTTTTAGAAAAGATGATATTGAAATAGTTATGAGCATTCTTTCTAACTACGTTCCTGAATGTTTAGTTAGAGCAGAAGTAAGCTGTAAAGTAGCCGAATTGGGCGGGAAGAATCCTGAGAAGTTTGCTCAAAAGTTTGAACAAGCTGTTAAAATTGCAGAGGTAGAACCGTACCGTGCAGTTACGCACAACAAAGGTATTATGAACGGAATAGATGCTGTTGTATTAGCTACTGGAAACGATTTTAGAGCTATTGAAGCGGGTGCACATGCGTATGCTTCAAAAGACGGACAATACAAAAGCTTAACTCACTGTGAAGTAAAAGACGGAATTTTTAGATTTTGGATTGAAATTCCTTTAGCATTAGGAACTGTGGGGGGATTAACTGCCTTACACCCAATGGCAAAATTATCGTTAGATATGATGCAAAAACCTAGTGCTCGCACTTTAATGCAAATTATTGCTGCTGCTGGTTTAGCTCAAAATTTTGCTGCTTTGCGTGCTTTAACAACCAAAGGAATTCAACATGGGCATATGAAAATGCACTTGATGAACATTTTAAATCAACACAAAGCTACCAATGAAGAAAAAGAAATTGTAGCCTCCTATTTTGAAGACAGAACAGCTTCTCATAGTGCCGTGGTTGAAAAACTAAATGAGCTTCGTAAGCCAAAAGTACAATGGATAGACTTTTTAAATGAAGAAGAAGTACGTGATACTCTTTTAAGTTTAAAAGCCGATGCAAAACCTTTGTTTGGTAAAATGAGTGGACAACACATGGTAGAACATTTAAGCTTGGTTACTCAAATAGCGAATGGAAACTGGAAGGTTGACACCTATGTTTCTGATGAGAAATCAGCTAGAAGAAAACCATTTTTAAATTCTGATAATGAGTTACAAACTGGATTTAAAGCTCCATTTTTATCAGAAGCTCCAACTCCGTTAAAGTTTAGTTCTATAAACGAAGCTGTTATTGATTTGATTGAGCAAGTGCAGCACTTCGAAACTGTTTTTAATGAAAATCCAAACCGAACAGTTGTACATCCATTTTTTGGAGAGCTAGATTATGAATATTGGAAAAAATTCCAAGTAAAACATTTTACACATCACTTTAAACAATTCGGACTGGTATAATGCGACACTATTCTAACGGAAAATTATTACTCACTGGAGAATATGTTGTTTTAGATGGTGCAACATCGTTAGCTGTTCCTACTAAGTTTGGACAAGACTTAATTGTTGAACCAATTAAAGAATCACAACTTATCTGGGGAAGTTTTACGCATACTGGAGAATGTTGGTTCGAGGCTTCTTTTGATTTACCCAAACTACGCTTAACCTCAGCTACGTTTAATTCTGATAAAGAAGGAAGTGCTGAGTTTATTGCTGAAACACTACGTGATATTTTACAAGAAGCGAAACGTTTAAATCCTGAATTTCTAACTACTGAAAACGGTTTCGTTGTAAAGACAAATCTAACATTTCCTCAAAACTGGGGATTAGGAAGTTCCTCAACCTTAATTAATAATATAGCTACTTGGGCAAATGTAAATCCGTTTACCTTACTTTGGAACGCTTTTTCTGGAAGTGGTTACGATATCGCTTGTGCAAAACATAACACTCCGATTCTATATAAACTAGAAGAAAAACAACCTTATATTGAAGAAGTAAATTTCAATCCACATTTTTCTGAAGAATTATTTTTTGTGCATTTGAACCAAAAACAAAATAGCAGAGAAGGAATTGCTCACTATAAAAAACACAAAGAAGAAGCTAAAGTCTTAATCCCTGAAATTGACAATTTAACTCAAGAGTTTTTAAAAGCCAACACTTCTATAGATTTAGAAAAAATCATTATTGAGCATGAGCAAATCATTAGTTCAATTATAAAACAAGACACTGTAAAACAAAGGTTATTTTCTGACTATTTTGGTGAAGTAAAAAGTTTAGGCGCTTGGGGTGGTGATTTTATTTTAGCTACAGGAAATGAAGATACTACAAGCTATTTTCAACAAAAAGGATTCAATACTATCCTCACCTATAAAGAAATGATTTTATAAAATTAAGCCTGTTACATCGAGTGAATTTATTGAAGAATGAAATAAATTTGTATCGAAATGATTTAAAAAAGTTCTCGATACAATTTCTACTGAAAAATTACTCGAACTGACATAAAAAAGATGAAAAAAGTTATTATTATTGGTGGTGGAGCCGCAGGTTATTTTACTGCAATTAATGCAAAAGAACTCAATCCAGAATTGGACATTACTATTCTTGAGAAAGGAAAAGAGGTTTTACAAAAAGTAAAAATTTCTGGTGGAGGTCGTTGCAATGTTACACATGCTTGTTTTGAACCTAAAGAACTAACAAAATTCTACCCTAGAGGCGAAAAAGAATTATTGGGTCCTTTTCATAAATTTATGACAGGTGATACTTTTGAATGGTTTGAAAATCGCGGAGTTCCCTTAAAAATAGAAGAAGATAATCGAGTATTTCCAGAAGCAAACACCTCACAAGCTATTATAGATTGTTTTCAAAACGCTGTTGATAACCTTGGAATTAGCGTGTTAAAAAACCATGGTGTAAACTCCATTTATCAACAAAATGAGAAATGGATTATCAACACAAAAAATCAAGATTTTGAAGCTGATTTCGTAGTGGTTTCCGCAGGAAGTAGTAAAAAAGTATGGGATTTATGTAAAACGTTAAATCATACAATTATTGAACCTGTTCCTTCCTTATTTACTTTCAATATAAAAGACAAGCGAATTATTGATTTAGGCGGAATATCAGTTCCAAATGCAGAAGTTACACTTGTTGGAACAAATTTAGAAAATTCTGGTCCGTTACTAATTACCCATTGGGGCTTGAGTGGTCCTGCTATTTTAAAATTATCCGCTTTTGGTGCTCGTATTTTAGCTGATAAAAACTATCAATATAACGTACTGGTAAATTGGTTAGGACAAGATACCGATTCAGTTTTTTCAACATTACAAGAGTTAAAAAAATCACAAACTAAAAAACAAGTTAGTTTAAAATCTCCATTTAGTGATATTCCTCGCCGATTATGGGAACGTTTGGTAATGGCTTCAGAAATAAAAAACAACCAAAACTGGGCTGATTTGAGCAATAAGCAACTTCAAAACTTAGCAGATCAGTTAACCAAAGGATTATTCAATGCAAATGGACGTACTACTTTTAAAGAGGAGTTTGTTACTGCTGGCGGTGTAGACTTAAAAGAAATTAACTTTAAACGTTTTGAAAGTAAAAAACACAAAAACTTGTTTTTTGTAGGTGAAGTATTAAATATTGATGCCGTTACTGGTGGCTTCAACTTTCAAAATGCTTGGACAGGTGGTTTTATTTGTGCTAATGCAATTGCTGAATAAATAAAATATCATTTCGAACGAAAATAATTGAGGTTTCTCACTCCGTTCGAAATGACATCCTTTTTTTAATCTTCGTCTTCTCCTTCTTCTTCGTAGCAATTAAAAATAATAGAGTATCCATACTCTACAGCTTCTTCATACAATTCTTTTTGCTCATTATCTTCTACATCATCCACAGAATCTAACGTAAAATATTCGTCTTCTATTTCTACTACTTTCCAATCTTCATTTTTGATATAAAATTTCGCTAATCGCATAGCTCCTTCAATATCTTTATAATCAATATACAAGCTTACGTAAGCTCCTATAACTTGATCATAATGTTCAGAAGATTTTTTTGGTTTTGCTAAGGCATTAATTAAAAACATAGATCTATTTTTTTGTGTTATATTATGCTAATTCTCCTCTATGAGGTTTCAATGCATCTCTAAAGGTTTTCATATATTCCTCATCAACCACAATAAAAGCGATGGTATGCATTTCGTTTAAAGATACAAAATTTACTTCATGATACGGCAAACCATCTATCTGCGTAAATTCTTTTAAATGTATACAGTGATGTTTTGCTGTTTCCAATCCATCAGGACCTTTAAAGTCCCAAATCAGTTTAATTTTTCTCATACAACAAAAATACCCATTTCTATGTTAGAAATAGGTATTAAAAGGATTAACTAATCAAAAATCTAGATTAGCTATCTCTTTTCCACAACAAGATAATATCGAATAGCCCTCAACAATCCAAATGCTGGCGCTAAAACTTGAGACGAAATACTATAGTTACTAGAGAAACCATTAGTAATTTTGAAGCCATATTACCAAGTGATTGTTTTATAAGAGTACATCGTTCTTACATTGTTTCAGTTTCTAAAATTTCCTCATATACTAATGAATATATTGAAGTTACTAAAAAAGTAATCTCAATAAGCAGAAGCTATAAAGAAAGCGTTTTACAAAAATTAGCACAAGTGTAAGCGAAGTTCTATCTTTACAGCAAATTTTTTACACGTTGAATACATCAGATTTCTTATTTCTTTCTCAAGATAAAAAAGTAGATAACTTAACCGTTACATGGCAGACACCTAGTAATATTGCTTTGGTAAAATACTGGGGAAAAAGCGAACCTCAAATTCCTAAAAATGCCTCAATAAGCTTTACATTGAATAATTGCCATACAACTACAAAAATTGAATTCACAAAGACATTACCAAAAAACCAAGTAGAATTTGAATTGTACTTTGAAGGAAAAAAGAAAGATGATTTTAAACCTAAAATAGCCAAATTCTTTGAAAGAATACAAAAATACTGTACCTATATTTTAGAGTATAACATGGTTATTTCTTCTGAAAATTCATTTCCACACAGTAGTGGTATTGCTTCTTCTGCAAGTGGAATGAGTGCTATTGCTATGTGTTTAATGAATTTGGAAAAAGAATTAAATCCAAATTTAACTGATGAATATATTAATAAAAAGGCTTCTTTTTTAGCTCGTTTAGGATCAGGAAGTGCTAGTAGAAGTATTGAAGGGCCATTAGTCGTTTGGGGAAATCATCCTGAGATTAAAGGAAGTTCAGATTTATTCGGCACAAAATTCCCTTATAAAATTCATCCTATTTTTGAAGACTACCAGGATACTATTTTATTAGTTGATAAAGGTGAAAAGCAAGTTTCAAGTACAGTTGGTCACAATTTAATGCATAATCATCCGTATGCTGAAAATCGTTTTAATCAGGCCAATGAAAACTTAGAAAAACTTTCAAAAATCCTTCAAAATGGAGATATTAAAGCATTTATTGACCTTGTTGAAAGCGAAGCTTTAACATTACATGCAATGATGTTAACAAGTAGTCCATATTTCATTTTAATGAAACCGAACACGTTAGAAATCATCAATAAAATATGGGAATACAGACAAGAAAATGATAGCAATGTTTGCTTTACCTTAGATGCAGGCGCGAATGTACATGTATTATACCCTAATTCGGAAAAGACTGAGATTGAAGTATTTATTAAGAATAATTTAGCTGCATACTGCCAAAAAAATCATTATATTTGTGATAGTGTGGGTTTTGGCGCGAGACCTATTTTAACCTAAATTCCCTACTATTATGAAAACTTCAACATTAATAATTGCCCTTTTTATTGGTTTTATAACCAATTCAGTCAATGCACAAGATACTATTTGGTTTGATAAAAACTGGCAAGAAACAACTAAAGGAGAGCATGAGTTTTATAGACCTGCTCCTAAAAGAATGAATGACGGCTTTTGGATTGTAGATTACTACAAAAATGGTCAAGTACAAATGGAGGGTTTTAGTACTGTGAAAACTCCTAACCAAGAAGAATTTGATGGTTTGGTACTATATTACCATACCAATGGCAAACCTTTTCATAGAGCCAATTACAAAAATGGAAAACTTCACGGAATTCGAAAGGTATACTATGAATCTGGTGAGTTAAAAGAGGAAGGAAAGTATGAAGAAGGTGAAAGAGAAGGTATATGGAAAACTTTTTATAAGAATGGTAAAATAGAAACAAAAGGTAAATACCGCGATAACGAAAAAGTGGGCGTTTGGAAAACTTTTTACAAAAACGTGTACTAGTTTGTAAACTAGTAGTTTTACTTGTATGTTTGCACCGTAATTAAAACACCTATGAAAGGACCCTTATTTTACGCAAAAATATTACTCTTTGGAGAGTATGGAATTATCAAAGACTCTAAAGGATTAGCAATACCTTTTAGTTCTTATAAAGGAGCGTTAAAATCTGCAAAAAACTTAACTGGAGAAGCTGAGAAGTCAAATCAAAGCTTAGCGAAGTTTTATAGTTATTTGACTAACTTAAATTCTGAATTAGTATCTTTTGATTTAGATTCTTTGAAAAGTGATATTGATAACGGAATGTATTTCGATTCTTCAATACCTCAAGGGTACGGAGTTGGAAGTTCTGGCGCTTTAGTAGCTTCTATTTACGATAAGTACGCTAATGATAAAATTACAATTTTAGAAAACCTAACGAGAGACAAGCTTTTAACTTTAAAACAAATTTTTTCATTGATGGAGTCTTTTTTCCATGGAAAAAGCTCTGGGTTAGATCCTTTAAACTCTTATTTAAGTTTACCTATCTTAATCAATTCAAAAGAACATATTGAACCAGCAGGAATCCCTTCTCAAAAAGAAGGAAAAGGAGCTGTTTTCTTATTAGATTCTGAGCAAATTGGGGAGACTGAACCAATGGTAAACATCTTTATGAACAAGATGAAAAACGAAGGTTTCAGAAAAATGATTAGCGAAGAGTTCGCAACACATACAGATGCTTGTATTGAAGACTTTTTACAAGGAAACGTAAAATCGTTATTTGGTAACGTGAAAAAACTATCAAAAGTAGTATTAGCTAACTTTAAACCTATGATTCCTACTGCTTTTCATAAAGTATGGGAAAAAGGTATACAAACCAACGATTACTATTTAAAGCTTTGTGGTTCTGGTGGTGGAGGTTACATCTTAGGATTTACTGAAGATTACGAAAAAGCAAAAAACAGTTTAAAAGATTATAAATTAGAATTAGTGTATCGCTTTTAAAATGCTACTATGAGTACATTTAAAAACAATACATTTTTCTTAAAAATATTTAGCCTTTTATCTGTCATAAGAGGTTATAACATTCTAGTATTAATAGCAGCCCAATATTTGGCTGCTATTTTTATTTTCTCTGATGCAAAATCAGTTAAACCTGTAGTTTTTGATTGGCATTTACTTTATTTAGTTATTGCTACCGTTTGTGTAGTTGCTTCCGGATATATCATCAATAATTTTTACGATAAAAAAGCTGATATTATTAACAGACCTATAAAAACAGGCTTAGATTCTTATGTAAAGCAAGAAACAAAACTAACGTTATATTTTACACTAAATTTTATTGGTTTTTTCTTCGGATGGTTAGTTTCATGGCGAGCAGCATTCTTTTTCTCTGTATATATATTTGGCATTTGGTTTTACTCTCATAAACTAAAAAAACATCCACTAATAGGATTAATAACAGCCACAGTATTAACCATACTTCCTTTTTTTGTAATTTTTGTACACTACAAAAATTTTTCAAAAGTAATTTTCATACACGCAATCTTTCTTTTTCTAGTCATCATGATTCGAGAACTTATGAAGGATTTAGAAAATATTAAAGGAGCGATTGCTAATAATTACAACACCTTCCCTGTAAAATATGGAGAACGAAATACTAAAAAGCTAATTATTTTATTAATGGTATTAACTTTAGTACCTATTGGAGTTTTATTTAACTACCCTGCTATAGAATACATGAAATATTATTTTTATTTAGCTGCCATTACCTTAATATTTGTTGGTTTTTACACATGGGAATCAACAAAAAACAATCAATATAGATTAGCTCACAACATTTTAAAGGTCTTGTTATTAATAGGAGTCTTTAGCTTGTTATTTATCGATAAATCTTTAATTGTAGATAAAGTAGTTGAGGTTTTAGATTAAAAACCAAATAATTACCGTAAATTTGCAAACTTTTAAAATTTAATTATGAATTCAAAAAACTCGTCGAGAGGACGACAAGCTGGACGTAACAGCAATCCTCAAGGAAAAAATCAATTCAAAAAAGATTTCAGAAAACCAAAAAGCAATAAACCTACTCAGAAAAAAACTGAGGATACAGGAATTCGCTTGAACAAATTTATCTCTAATTCAGGAATTTGTTCTCGTAGAGAAGCAGATACGTATATTGAACACGGAAGTGTTTCTGTAAACGGGAAATTAGTTACGGAAATGGGTTACAAAGTGCAGCCTACTGATGAAGTTCGTTTTGATGGAACTTTAATTTCTATGGAACAGAAACGTTACGTTTTATTAAACAAACCTAAAAATTACATTACTACTATGGAAGATGACCGTGGTCGTAAAACTGTAATGGAATTAGTAGGAAACGCCACTAGAGAACGAATTTACCCTGTTGGAAGATTAGATAGAAATACTACTGGTTTATTATTATTTACTAACGACGGTGAATTAGCAAAAAAATTAACGCACCCTAAGCATAACGTTCGTAAATTATACCATGCTTCTTTAGATAAAAAATTAACCATTGCTGATTTAGAAAAATTACGTGGTGATGTAATTATTGAGGGAAGAAAAGTTTTTATTGATGCCGTTTCTTACGTAGAGGGTGAAAAGAAAACTGAGGTAGGTATTGAAATTCACTCTGGTAGAAACCGTATTGTTCGTAAAATTTTTGAACATTATGGATATCATGTAAAAAAATTAGATCGTGTTATTTTTGCTGGTTTAACTAAAAAGAATTTACCTCGTGGTAGATGGCGTGAATTGACACAACAAGAAATTAACACTTTACAAATGTTATAACATAAAAATCCCGAGTTAATACTCGGGATTTTTTTATTACTTCTTTGGTTTTTTATGATCTTCTTGCACTTCTTTATCACGATATTTACAACATTCATGTAAATTATCATAAGCTTCTTTTGTTGCTTTAAACTCTTTTGTGTCATGACCTACACCAGCAATAGTTTTTTTAACTGTTTCTGTACTTGTTTTGCGTTCATCAATAATTAAACTTAACTCGTGAGTATTCACATCCCATTTTGCAAATTTCACTCCTTTAGTTTTTAACGCTGCTTTTTCTATACGCTGCTTACACATCATACAAACACCGTCTACTTCAAAAGATACTTTTGCATTCTTCTTCTGAGCAAATGTTGATGTGCTTAATAATAAAACAACTGCTAATAAAAATATATTTTTCATGTGTTCTTGATTTTTAATTTATTGAATTAATCTATTTTAAATCGTAACCCTGCATAGAAGTTACTTCCAAAAACTGGTGCATATACAATAGTAGTATCAAAATTTGCACCAAATGGATTATCACTTCCCAGTATAGGATTTTTTTGTTTGTAATTTGTAATATTTTCAGCCCCAGCATACATTTCAAACTTTTTTGAAAACACTTTTGTTATTTGCGTGTTTAATAAGTTATAGCTATCTGAATATGTTGGTAACTGGTTGTTTGTATTAGGTAGTCGTTGCTCTCCTATCCAGTTATAGGTTACATCAAACTTCCAACTGGCATCGCTTTTTTCTGTTTTAGTTTCGTAAGATACATTGGCAAAAAAACGATGTTTAGCTTGTAAAGCTTTCGCTAAGTTTCCTGATTTATAATCAGTAGAAACATCGTAAAACTTATAAGAGAATCGAGTATTAAAATAAGGGATTATATTTTGATTCATTTCTATCTGGAAACTATTTGCGTTACTCTTTCCTTCTAAATTATAAAAAGAAATTTCTTGTGGATTTTCCCAATCGACTACTACCTGATTTGAAAAATTTGTTTGATAAAAATCGAATGTTACATCTCCTTTTCTACCAAATAGTTTATATCCTTGTAAAAACGATACTCCGTAATTCCAAGCCTCTTCTGGGTCTAAGCCATAAATATTTCCACCTGAACTTTCAATAGTAATTGCTCGTGATGAAGCAAAAAATTGTTGATTCTCTGCAAAAATATTCGCGCTTCGTTTTCCTCTTCCTACAGAAGCTCTTAATACTCCTCTTTCCCAAGGAACATAACGCATGTGCAATCTTGGTGTTACAAAAGTCCCTAACAAGTTATGATGGTCTAATCGAACGCCTGCTGTAACACTAAGATTATCTGCATTGTCATAAGCATATTCAAAAAAAGCTCCTACAGAATTCTCTTTTCTATTAAAATTAGGGGACAGCAGCTCACTAACAAACTCTTCGTAATTGTCATACGTAAGGCTAGCACCAGTTTTAAACTTATTACGAGTATCTCCAATAATAGAGCTAAACACAAAACTGCTATAAAAGCTATGATGCTGAATGTTGTAATCTCTCAATCCAAAATACGAATCTTGTTTGTGGTTACTATATGCTGCTTGAAAGCCCATATTTTGAAATGGCATATCAGGAAACACATAACCTACTTTTACAGAAGTATCAAAACGTTTAGTTTTAATTTCGCTTCCCCAAACAGTATTTGATCCTTTATCTACTTCTGGGTCAAAACCAACTTCTCCTACTTGTTTTGAATCGTCTAAATACCTAAAATTGATAAAACTTACCCAACCTTTTTCGGCATCGGTATATTGCCAACGATTCATCACATTAATTTGTTCTGCTAATGGGTTGTCTAAAAAGTTATCCTTGTTTTTATCAAATTTTTCTCCTCTATAGTTTCCATGTACATACAACCCTGTTTGCCACTTTTCGCTCACTTTTTGATTGAAATGGGTATTGAACTCTAACCTTCCTCCCAAAGCTCCATAAGCATTAAGGTAAAACTTATGATTAGTAGATGGTTTTACTAGCTCCGTATTTATTTGTCCCGAAATACTTTCGAAACCATTTACAACACTTCCTGCTCCTTTTGTTATTTGAATACTTTCAACCCAAGTCCCAGGTGTAAATGTTAATCCGAATGCTTGTGCAGCTCCTCTAATTGAGGGAATATTTTCTTGGGTAATTAACAAATATGGACTTGTTAATCCTAACATTTGAATTTGTTTTGTACCTGTTAACGCATCAGAAAAATTAACATCTATTGACGGATTGGTTTCAAAACTTTCTGACAGATTACAACAAGCGGCTTTTAACAACTCATCACTATTAATAGTTACCAAGTTTTGTGTTTGTAAATACGACCTTTGTGTTGAACTTTTTTTTGCAGAAACTGCAACCTCATTTAACGTATTACTTTCTGTTAAATAGTGATTGATTGGTTTTGTACTGCTAACATTTATTGTATCTGTCTTATAACCAACAAAACTTATTATTAATTTTTTATACTCCTTTTTATACGGAATACTAAAAGTTCCTGTTTCATTGGTGGTCGTTCCTGTATTTGTGTTTAACCAATATACATTCGCCCCAAATATTTCTAAATTATTATTATCTTTTATTACTCCTTTTAACTCTTTTTGAGCAAAAAGTGATAGAGAAATCAGTAAAAAAATACTGATTATGAAGTTTTTTTTCATTATTTATTTCATCATACTATATTATACAATTCTTATTTTTTTAGTAAGAATTGTAAATCATATGATAAAGACTTCGTGAAGCACCTGTATGTCAAAAAATAACTTAGGTGGTACATACTGTTTATGTGGAATAATTTGTTTTTCTAAGTCTTGAAATAACAGACTGTTAAAAACATATGAAGTAACCGCTGTAGCAACCTTTATAAAGGTTATTTTTTCTACAGACGATTTCTGAATTTGAGTTTGCCCTTTTATAAGCTCTACATCGTCTTTACAACACGATGGCTCTTTTATTTTACTCTCACAGCTATCCTCTTCTACATCATCACAGCTAGCTACACTTCCTACATAAGAAACAGCTACTAAAAAATCACCACAAAAATGTTTTTCTACATTAAAAGAGAATGTAGATAGCAACACCGTTAGTGCTAAGGTTATAGCTGTTATTTTAGAAAAATGTTTCTTCATGCCTTGCAAAGGTACAAATTTTTAAAACTTTACATTTCATAACCTTAGGCTTTTACTCTTTTAAAAATTATTTGTAAAACAATAACTCATAACATAGCTTACTTAATTTTATCTCTTTACCATCCACCTATACGTTTACGTTCTGCTTGTTGTTCTTTAGTAGCCTCTGGCGTTGATATTTTGCTTGGGTACAAAGGCTTAGGAAACCTCTCAGCTTTTCTTCGTTCAAAGTCTTGCTGTCGATATGGATCAAAAGCATCTCCAGGAGGTAGTGGACGGTTTTTATCCATATACCATGTTATAAAAGACATGTCCTCATAACAATCTCCTCCAAATATTGTATAAATATCAAATGTTTTCCACTTATTTGGGCGAATAGTTTGTAACATAAATCCACCTACACCATCTTCACCACCAGTGCTATAGGCAAACTCTACTTTTTCAAATAGCATCGTGATATTTTTTTGCCAAAAAAAGCCTGTCATCGTGATTAAACCATCTTTACGATTTAAAATATGTTCCTTTTTAGGCATTGTAAAACCATAGATTACAAAAAAGATAGTTAAAAAAGCTGATAATATCATAAAAAATAAAATTTCATTATTCAATCCATCTCTGATAAGATACCATAATGTTCCTAATAATAATAACAAAGACACACCCCCACCTATTTGAGGAGTAGCTATACTTCCAGATTTACTAGCTACAAAATTATCATCTACTAATCTATATTGTGATTTCTTGTAATTTCTTTTCTTAAAATTTCTTGGTTTTGTATGTATTTTTTTTACAACTCGATGGTAATATTTTTTTAGTTTTTCTGGGTTTTTATAATCTTCATGGGTTATTTTTCGGGTAAAATCTACCATCCTCCAATACGTTTACGTTCTGCTTGTTGTTCTGGCGTAGCTTCGGGTGTTGGTATACTACTTGGGTATAAAGGCATAGGAAAACCTGCTGCTTTTCTTCGTTCAAAATCCGCTTGTCTGTACTCATCAAAAGCACTTCCTGGTGGTAACGGTCTATTTTTATCCATGTACCAAACTATAAAACTCCAATCTTCTATTACTTCATGTCCCATAACATCTGTACTTGTAAACCCATTTGGGTGAAGAAGAGACAAACTTGGACCTGTAGGGTTGATACCAGAATTTTTTACTGACCATGCTGCTAAAGCGTCTTGAAAAGGCATTGTATATGGTTTAAAATATAATGTGTTTGGTATAGTTATAAGCCCTTCTAAACGATATAATACTAGCTCTTTTTTGGGGCGAGTATAATGATATACTATAAAAAAAGTACCTAACAAAAATAATAAAAACAAGAAAATAAAACTAAGACTCTTATTGAAAAATAGCCTTACTACAACAGTAAATAACACAAAGAAATACCCTGCCAATCCTGTATATATATATACATTACCAATAAGACCATTATTCATTATAAAAAACTGATTATCTACTCTTACGTAATAATCAGGATCGTTTACCTTTTCTTTTTCTACCTTTCTTTTCGGTTTTTCATAAATAAGCTTCTCTAAATATCCACCCCATTTACCGTATCTTTTTTTAATTTTTGCCATAAATTATATATTCAATACCAGAGCTTTATTTGTATTGAAATTTCTCTTTCATGATAGGACTCTATAATATTTTACCATCCTCCAATACGTTTACGTTCTGCTTGTTGTTCTGGCGTAGCTTCGGGTGTTGGTATACTACTTGGGTATAAAGGCATAGGAAAACCTGCTGCTTTTCTTCGTTCAAAATCCGCTTGTCTGTACTCGTCAAAAGCACTTCCTGGTGGTAACGGTCTATTTTTATCCATAAACCAAACTATAAAACTCCAATCTTCTATTATTTCATGCCCCATAACATCTGTACTTGTAAACCCATTTGGGTGAAAAAGAGATAAACTTGGACCTGTAGGGTTGATACCAGAATTTTTTACTGACCATGCTGCTAAAGCGTCTTGAAAAGGCATTGTATATGGTTTAAAATATAATGTATTCGGTATAGTTATAAGCCCTTCTAAACGATTTAATACTAGCTCTTTTTTGGGACGGGTATAATGATAGGCTATAAAAAAAGCTCCTAAGCAATAAAAAAAAATATAGAAAAGAATATTATGAGCTACTCCTTTAAACTCACGAAGTAAAATAAATAATGATATTAAAATCATAAGAGCTATCCCTATATATATATATATATCACCAATAAGACCATTATTCATTATAAAAAACTGATTATCTACTCTTACATAATAATCAGGATCGTTTACTTTCTCTTTTTCTACCTTTCGTTTCGGTTTTTCATAAATAAGCTTCTCTAAATATCCACCCCATTTACCGTACCTTTTTTTAATTTTTGCCATAAATTATATATTCAATATCAGATCTTTTGCCCACACTAATAAATTGTTAAGCGTATCCACCTTTACATTTTTATAATAAAACCCTTTATATTCTGTTGGTTGCGGTTTAAATAACAAACCATCCATATTTTTAGTGCCTGTAACCTTACTTTCAAACAGTTTTATTTTTATTCCCATATAACGTTCCTCCCCCACATACGTATGAGGGTAATACTTATTTGTTTCTTCATCTATTGTTAACTTACAAATAAACAACAACTGAAAAATAGTAGTTTGATTGTTATGTCTTTTTCTGTGAACTCTGTTAGGGATATTAATAGTGGTATTTGTGGCTATTATTTTACCTTTGTTATCTTCTTCTAAATTAACTTCTCCTCTTAATTCTTCTTCAGCTATTTCTTCATAACTTCCTGTTCTAGTATTAACCAAAAAAACTTTGTACTGCAATTGGTCTTTAAACCACAAAAATTGGCGAAAACTTGTTTGTATGGTTAGCTTACTTACATCGCTTGTAGCAAAAGAAGCACCAGCTCTACCATCTTCTCCACCTATACTAATTACCCTTTCTGAACTTAATTTAATTTCTTTTACAAACATTGCACTGCACACCATTAAATCTAATAATTGTTGATGACAAACACGTAAATCTTTCCAATCTTTATATTCTTCTCTATCTTTTATTAATGCGCTGCGATTTTCATACACCCTGTTGATATATTGCCAAGGAGTTTCATTATTATTTCTTGATAAAGCAACCCTATCACTTAACCAATAATGCTTAAAATATCGCTCAAGTGGTGTATCTTTAAAGTAATTTGCTAAGTACACCAAACCTATGGCTACCCCACCAATGACCCAACCTACGGGTCCTGACACAAAGATACCCGTTGTAAACAACGCCCCTGCGCCTACCCACATAAAAGCCGCATCGTTATCGTTGTCACTAAAAGCATCAATAGCCTCCCAAAAACATACAGCTGCTGTAAACCCTGCTCCTACCTTATTAAAAAGTCTTGCTCTATTACTAAGGCTACTAACCACCTTGCTTTCTCTATTTAATGCTATTGCGTTTACTCTTTTTACATTAAAAAAGGCTCCTGTCAACTCCGTTCCAATACCTACTAAATTTACAAGACTTTTTGCAGAAGGACTATCATACACCTGATAAGTTGCAGAAGATATATTTAAAATTTGTAAGTAATATAAGCCTTTCGCAAAATGAATATTGTTTAATACCCGTTGGGCTCCTTGTACTTGAGCTTTTGTTTTTTTTGCTGGTATTTCTGCTGGTACATTTAAGGTGTTTTTTCCTTTGGGGTTATACTCATTTACCAAGTATATTTCTTCAACATCTAATATTTTAGCTATTCGATGTCCTTTTTTAAAGTCTACCAACTTTACACTTTCATCTAAAGTAGCTCCATTTTGTTTTAATAAAGCCTCAAGAGTTCTTGTTCGTGTTTGAAAAACTGGTTTGCCTTTATGCGTAAGCACCTTGAGTCTATCAAAAGTAAGGTTTAAGTTTATTTTTTTTGCATTACTAAGCCCTACATAAGCTTCTAAACCATTACTAACATGTCCTGCTACTTTGTTAGCTAAATCAGTTAACAAACTGTTATTTAAAACATTTTCATTTTCATCAAAAAAATCGAGATTTAACTCTTTTTCTAAAACTTCGTGTACTTTTTTATTACTCCCTTTTACGTATTTTATGTAGAATTCTTTAGCTTCTTTGTTTTTATTTTTCAGTTCTCCTTTGTAGTTATCACGATGTTTTTTTAAGTCTAGATAATGATCTATACCCCCTGGAGCAATACTTAATAAACGCATATGAGATGTAGTAATATGCTTTCCTTCTAACAGTCCTATAAAACCATTTTCATTAAAATCTTCAAAATATTGCGTATAATAATCACTACCTAAAATAATTGTAAAATCGTGTCGATAACTCACAATTGATTCACGTATTTTTTTACGTTCTTTTACAGCTAGTATGTCTATTAATTTTTGTTGCAAGATACCATTGCCATCCCAATATATCATTGGAGTTGCCCCAATGTTTATGCCTGTAAATTTTGGTCCACTACCACTTTCTCCTCCATCATAATCGGTAATCATTTCTTTATCATTATACACTAATTGATAGGTTGTTAATGCTGTTGCTAATAATGTAGATATTTGTTCCTCTCTTGAACCTTTCTTTATTTCTTGTTTTGGTTTTCCTTCAAGAATATCTTTTTTTATTTCAACAGGGTCTTTACCAGTACCTAACGACTCTACTAAAGCTTCTAAATCTGCTATTTTATCAGCTAACTCTACTCCTACATCATTTGCACAACCTACAGGGTCGTGCAACGTAACAAACATATCTTCAAAAACCTCATTATCTCCTTTTTCATCTTGCTTCTTTTCATCTGATAATATTGAATCTAGCATTTTTTCAAGTGCACCTGCCCTTGGATGATTACCAGGAAACGTTGCTCTTACGTTTGTAAATGGTATAACATTTTCATGTTTTTCTTCTTCTCCTTTTTTTATACCACTACAGTCTATCAACTTCATACGTTCTTTACGCTTATTAGCATCCGTATTCAGCTCATTATGATAATCTCTACTCCATTGTACAGGAGAGTATGCTACCCAATATTTTTTTCCTGGTTCTATTATTAACTTATATTCACTCTTGTCTCCAGATGGTTTTCGAATATCTTTATAGTTTCCTTTTTCATCTTTGTTGTATGCCCATATAATATGCTGTAGCTGTCCACTTTCATCAACATATAGTTCGTGGTAATCGTCTTGATCTTCATCGTTAATTAGATAAATATATCCTTTATTTAGAGCAGTTCGGGCTACATAAAAATTATTAATTTGAGGCAATTCTTTTAGTGACAACACCTCTACTTCTTCTAACTCAAGCGTACTGTTTTCTGCTGCATTTGTATTCTGGGTATTAGAATTACAAGTAGCTACATTTTTACATACTGCTTTATCATCTTGTATTAAAACACCTTTGGTTATTCTCGGATCGTTATATTTAGGTGCATTTACATCTTCTTCTGTTTGGTTTTCTGAATTCCTATCAAATAAACCATAACGTAAAAAATGTAAACGAATACCCGGTTTTAAAGCTTCTTTTTCTGGACTCTTTACAGGTTCCGTAACACCACCTCCTGTACATTCAAAAAAATACCTAGCAACTACCTCATTATATTCTGTTAGTTGGTTTTTTTCTAAAATATCGTTAGCCATTTTTTAATTTTTGTTTTTAAAAAGTACTTTAAGATGTTTTCCTCTTTCAAAATATTTTATTCTGAAAATAAATTTGTTTTTGCATAAAACATCGTAATTGTAAATATTCGAAGTAAAGTGAGATTTGTTCTTTTTTGCCAACTCTAAGCTTTTAGAAAATGAATTATAATTTAATAATGTATCTTCTAAATATATGTTAGATAAAGTATCATTTACTGATTCAATTTTATACTCCTCTTTTTTTATCTCCGTATTCGTAAATTTTGATATAATACTTTCTATATCTCCTTTTTCCTTATCTATTATAAACTTAAATATTAAGTTCTCTCTATCATTGGGGTTTGCATTTTCAACAGGCCTTAAAAGCTCATAATCAAAAAAGCTTGATTCTATTTCTTCTTTAGTTACTGAAGCTTTATTAACTACATTTTTAGCTGACTTATCCGCCATTGCACTTCCCGATATAATCTTCTCTTGGACTTTCTTTTTTTGTTTTAGTTTTCTATTTTTTATGTCATCATAAACATAATTAAACATGCTTTCTATTTGATCAGAGTTGCCTTTAAAGTTAAATACATAATCTGCATAATAATCATTTATTGTAACATGTTTTATTTCAAAAGTTGAGTTTTTATTTTTTACTTCCCTCTCACTTAAAAGATATACCCAAAAAGCAGTTGAAAGTAACAAAAGAGACAGTACGATTTTTATTGACTTCTTTTTTTTAATAAAAAAAAGAATGAAAATTACAACAATAACAACTAGAGAAAGAAAAATTAAATTCATGATTCCGAAGGTTTAATATCTACAAACACTGTAAAAGGTCTATACTTTTCAGGATTATTTACATTTTTAAAATGTTGTAAACAGAACATTGCCACCAAACCTGGCACCCATTGCTTAGCCATACCATTAGCTCCTCCATCTTCCCATCCTGCTCCAAAAGTATCAAGAAATATCACCCTATCTATTTCAACTTTTACTTCATTGGTCTTTTCATTTTTTAACACTCTATATTTTGCCAAACAACCTTGAATACCTCCAATAAATGTTGCTGCTTCATTCATATTTGGGTTTAATGATGATGATACTCCATAGTAAGGAAGTGAAGTTTTTATTTTATAAGATGTATTCTTTGTAGAATCATTATCTATAACACCATCTTTATTATATTTCTCTTTAAGTTCCTTTTTTAAAGATGACAAAAAAGACTTAAACCTTTTTGAATCACGTATTTCTTTTGAAGGGTTTGAATTTTGATTAAATTCAAAATCTTTTCCTCCTCCAGAAAAAAAGTGATTAGCTAATTGTATTCCATTTTCTCCAAAACCATCTTCCAGATCAGAAAACAACCAAAGAGTAACTTTCATTTCTGCTTTTAAATATGCTTCTGGGTAAGATTTTGTTAACTTCACATTAAAAATATCATGATCTGACATCCCATTTTTCTTCATTTTAGCTTCACTGGGAGCATCTGCATACTCCCAATCATATGCTCTATTTCCATTCCTATTAACAATAATTGTGTTTCCTTCTTCTATAATCCAACTACCTTTTTTAACCTCTCCTTTTTCTACTTCAACAAAACGGTCTTTTTTTTCTTCTTCAGAAGCTGGTACTATTAGATTACTAGGTGATGGTGTTGAATTACACGCTTCTTTTGTATTAGAATTTGAATTACTACCTTCATTATTGGTACTTTCCTTTTCTTCCGAAGCATCTTCAACTTCCCAAGTAACTTCTACTTTTTTATCTTGTACCGTACCTGTTAGTTCAACCACTTCTTCTTCATTTGTGGTTGTACTACCATTTTCATCAGTAGTTTCAACAGGTTTCTTTACTTTAAACGTAATACTTTCTCCTTCTGGTATATTATACACATAAGCTCGAAGTGTTACTTCTTTTAACACTTTTGACTTCCGTATTATATTCTTCTCTTTTAGCCATTGTAAATTATAAATTCGCGGTTCTCCTTGCTCTTCTTCTTTTAGCTTTTCTTGATTTTCTTCCGCTTCTTTTATTTTACTATTGTGAGCCAATCTATCTACAATACTAATTTTAGGAAATGGTATTTTATTTACTGGCATATTAACCGATGGAACTGGCGCAGCACTACCCACTATAATATTAGCTTCTCCTGCTGTTATTGTTCCTCCGTGAGCTGTTAGGTCTCCCAAACATGCTACGGGTTTTCCGTTAATTAAAATATTAGGAAATCCTTGTGCTATGGTATCTGGTGGTCCTACACAGGTACACATGCTACCTATGGTGGCTACGGGTTTACCATTGGCTAATACATTTGCTTCTCCTTGTGCTATTGGTCCTCCAACATGAGGGGTTGTTCCACTACACATAGGACATGCATGCATACTACCTACTGTTGCTACTGGTCCTGGCATATATTTTAGTTTTTAAAAAGATTACATTATATCAAACTTACCGCTTGCTCCTTGTACAACAGTCATTTGCCCTTGTACTTTTGTTTGTTGTCCTTTTAACTCGGCTGCCACTTGACCTTCAATAGTTGTGTTTTGCCCTTTAATGGTAGCTTTACTACTTGCTTCAATGGCTACATTTGCACTACTTGTAATACTAGCGTCTTTATCTGCCTGAGCTTTAATTGCTCCTTGAGATAAGATTGAAGTGTCTTTTTCTGATGCTGTTTTTATTTCTCCTTTTGCTTGTAGTTCGATATTTTCTTCAGCAATTATTTTTACATTTTTTGCAGAAAACTCCATAGTTTCAGCAGACTGAACAAACAATGATTTTTCTTTAGTATCAAAGGTTATGATACTTCCGTCTTTGTCTTTTATGGTTATTTTCTCTTTATCTTTTGTGTCATCTAACTCAATAGTGTGTCCACCTCGCGTAATAATACTCTTTCTTACATTTTCTTCATCTCCACCTGCTCCATTTTTACCTGTAAACATACTTCCCATTACAAAGGGACGGTTAGGGTCGTTATGCTCAAAACCTACCATTACTTGGTCTCCTACTTCTGGAATAAAAACAAAACCTCTATTAGTTTTAGTAAGATCACTGCTCCCTGCATCTGGGGTCATTACACGAATAAAATCTGTTTTTGCTCCAATAGCTTCTTGCCAGTAAAACTGAACTTGTACACGTCCTTTACTTTCTGGGTCTTTATTACTTACTACCTTCGCTACTTGATTATTAGCTACAGCTGGTGCTATGTTTTCGTTTAATGGTAAGCTTTTTGTGTTTGCTGGAATTGCCTCAAAAGTATTAGAATATGCTCCTCCTACATCTGCAAAGTGGCTTATTTGTGTTATAATATATTCTCCATACTGTTTTACAGTATATTTTCCTTCGTCATACTTTGCTGCACTTACTTTAATTACGCTCCCTAAACTTAGTCCTTTTGCTCCTCCACTTGCTTTAAGCACATTACCTCCTGCACTTAACCCTTGTAATCGTTTTTGTAAATACTCATCTAATGATGATTTGTCTTGTAAAAACACATCACTTACACCAAAGTCTTTTACTTCTTTATAAACTTGTTCTGATGCTTTAAGTGCTGTATTTGCTAAATCGTTTAATCCTTCGTTAGTTACTTTTAAATCTCCTTCAAAAAACTGATCATTTAATGAATCGTAACTATAAGTTGCTAAAGTAGGATTATACGTTTTCGTTTTTATTTGTAGCTCTTTTAAGTCTTTACTATATTCTAGCTCTATTGGTTTTTGACCTTGTGATTCTGGCTTTCCAAAAATAACGTCTACTCCATCAAAATAAAACCATTCATTATACTGATATGCTAATCTTTGTAGGTACTTATAATCGCTCTCTGCGTATTGGCATTGGTAAGGAATTACTGAAGTGTATGCTGGATTAATCTTGTTTTTTATAGCGGTAGTATCCATGATCTCTGAAATAATACTTGCCAAATCTTTTTCTAGCCAAGATTTCTGTTGTTTTCCATTTTCTAGTAAAACTGTTTGAGATAATCCTTTAAGTATTAATTCACCGTGTAAACCTATTTCATTATGGCGCATTGACACATCTAACACAACACCTATAAATGCTTTACCAGAAACGTTAGTTGTTAATTGTTTTCCTAACCATTCTTTTGATTTTTCCAAGGTGTAACTTCCTGCTTCTTCTACAGTTTCTATGTCTACCACGACTTCAAAAGTATGGTGCTGGTATAAGAATTGGTTTATTGTAATTGTTTTATAGCTCTTTACAAAATTACCATCTATAGTAATTTGTTTATCTAATGCTTCTTCTTTTATCTTATGCATGGGGGTATTTTTTCTTTGTTAGAATAATTTTCAATGCTATTTTTTAAACAAAAAAAGACCTTCCTTTGTAATAAAGAGAAGGTCTTTAATAAATAAATTATATAAAACTAAATGTTATTTAGTCCTTCTCATTAAGCTACTGGCCAACGGTTATCTAAGTTTGCGTTACCAATTAATAATTCTTCAGCTGAGAAAGTAACTGTTAATTTCATTGGAATTTCGTTGTTTACATCTAATTCTTCTTTGAAGTAAACGATGTAAGCGTTTTTAAATTCTACTTCTTTCATTTTTGAATCTTCATCTGTTTTCTTGAAAACAATTTTTCCATCTACAGACTTAAACTGGCTATTCACCATTGCCTCGATAACAGAAGTATCTGATGTTGATTCAATAGTTAAAGTAACTCTTCCTCCGTTTACACTTGAAGATGGCTTACCTTTTGTGTCTGTGTTTCTGTTTAAGCTGTACTCAGCTTCTAATACGTCGAATTCTTTTCCTGCGAATTCGAAACTTGCTCTAAATGATCCCATAGTTTCTTTTTTTTGGGTTTAATAATTAATTTTAAAATACTTTTTAGAGCTTTCTCAATAAAAAAAGAGAAAGCTTTAAACAATATAAAACCTTCTCTTTTTTTATTTTTGGCGCCATTCTAAAAGAAGAAAGAAGATAACAAATATTGCCTTGTGTGGTGTAAATTTATACTATAGTTTTCTTACTACCAAATTTTTATGTAAATAAATTGTTACTTTTCTTAAAGTATTTTCTCAAGAAACCTTAACAATCTTAGCTAAACAAAGACTACTACTGATTAAATTGACTTTACGCTCTTTAAAGTTATTGGGCTTTTGAAAAGTGTTTTATTTTAAACCCCATATTTTCATATAAAGTAATGAGTTTATCTTTATCATTATAATCTTTAATATCTTTTACTTTCCAACTAACTTTTTCTTTTGTGGCTTTATCAATCAAGTTAAATAAATGCATCATTGCAACTTCTTCGAAGCCCTTGTTTTTTCCATTTCTATCTTGTAAAAAAACTTCTTTACTTCTCATTTTGTCCCACATCTTCACCCATAACCCAGATTCTTTAACTGGAGGCGTGTTCATAGTATCAATATCAAAAACTTCTATTTCGTTTTCTTTAGAGTTTATTGCTACTAACACTTCTACACCTTTATTAGTTGTTTCTATTACACATTTTACTTCTTTACCTACTCGTTCATCTAATAAATACTTAACTTTCTTTAAACGGTTTCTTTCTAGCTCTATTCCTTGTTCTTTCTTTTTTAATTCTTTTAATTTTTTTCTAAATATCAGTTTAAAAATCATACATATAAATTTAATTGAAAAACTGCTACTAACACGTTTATAATTATAATGAAGAAAGAGTTGTATTAAATTTTAATTTGATTACTACCATATTGTAATTTTATAGTAGCTCTTTTTTCTTCTTCAAAATATAAGAATGTTAGATTTATCCTTTCTTTTTTAGCAGTTAAGCAAAAGTAGTAAGTTTTTTATATTGACTGACAGTAATTACTAATAATATACTTATGTAAGAAGTAAAGAGATTAAAGTTTAGCAACTAATTACAATGGTTCACCTCAGCAAAAACTAATCTTGCAGTATTGTTACCTCAGTTTTTTTTAATATCCAGAGGTAATTTTTGTTCCATCATAATACACTTTTACAGAGTTATCATTACTTTCTTTTAAGTATGCCTTATCATTTTTACAAAAGCTATTAGAAAATAGTTTTATTTATCCTTCAAAATCTCCACAATCATGAATCTCTAGTTTTTCTAATTCTTTTTTTGTTATATAAAATTTATTGATTTTAAAATCTTCTATTTCTTGAAAATTAGCATCTAACTCAAAATTATAAATTGGAACTTCTTCTACTTTAGTTATAAATAACTTTATTCTTTTGTTTTCTTGAATAAAAAGTATTTCATATGTTTTCCCTTTTTTAACAATACTTTCTACCTCGAATTTTTTTTCCTTCGAATCTTCACAAATATTAGTTAAAATTACTTCTTTGTTACTAAATTTAACATTAGCTATATCACATGAATAACAGGCTCCTGAAACATCATACGTATATTTTTTTAACACCTCTTTCTCTTCCTCATCTAGAGATAGTCCTATCATATCTTCGTTCAAAACCTCTTTAATATCAAACTCTAGTTTTTTTACATTCTCTATACTTTCTGAAGTATCTTCTTCTGTATCATTATGATTATTTCCCTCTACATTTACTGATTGTATCTCCTTTTTTTCTTGTACTACATCAGCATCTTGTTTTGTTGTTATTTTACAACTTATAAAAAGTAATAGAATAATTAATTTAGTGTATTTCATATTGAAATCTATTTTAGTTTTTTACTAATCTAAAATATTCAAGACTCTAATTCCTCTCCTAGTTGGAAACTTCTACTTTTGCTTTATTTTCATGAAACATTCCATCTTCTTTTAACATTATTTCTCTTCTTATAAATATAGATTCATCCTCCATTGAATTATAACTATAAACAATAATATTATTAGAATCTATTGTAAAACACTCATGATAAGAAACATCCTCTAACCCAATCCCAGATGTAATTAACCTTACTCTATCTATTAATTTATTCTGAATGTTATTATAAGTGAGTAATTCTAAATTGTAACCTATAGGGCTAATGTCTCCTTCTATAGTTTCATCAAATATTTTATTTAACAGTATAAAAAAGTCAATCTCTTTATAATTAGATTTTACTCTTTCATATAGATAGTTCTCTGAAAAAAAAGTCCTTTTAATGTCTTCATCTTTATTTTCTAACAAAAAATAATAATAAGAAGGCTGGTACTTTTTAGTTGAACTATTAATTTTTTCTATTGTTGTTTTATATAATAATCTATCTTCATCAGGACTTAAAACATTTAAACTATCAGTATTTAATTGAATATAGTATTCAATATTTTTAATAGTATTTTGCTCTTCTACAATATCTTTATCACAGTTATTTTCAAAAATTTTATTTTCTATAAACTTTACTTTATAAGCAAAACTTTTATTACCACTTTTCTTTACTTCCTCTTTATTAGCGTTCCCTTTATCTTCTTTTTTATTTACATTGGTAGTACATTGTGTTAAAAAAAGAAGCGAAAGAATAAATATACTTTTCATCATTTTTTATATTTTATTTTAACCCCTTGAATATGTAAGTGATCTTTATGATGTTTATCTGACTTACAATGATTCAAATCTTTATTTTCATGTGTTTTATTTGATAGATTTTTAATGGTATCCCCCCATCCAAACTTATGTAAAGCATCTAAAAAAGTATTTTGTCTTTCAATATCTAAATCTTTATTATTTACATAAATTACTGGAATTTTATTCCCTTTTGAATCTTTATCTATTTTAGCCCTTTTCTTATCTTTTCTTAAATATTTAAAATCCATATTAAACCCATTAAAGTGGCTAACACTATAAGCTCCCGTACCATCTG
Source organism: Tenacibaculum mesophilum (assembly GCF_003867075.1). NCBI lineage: Bacteria > Pseudomonadati > Bacteroidota > Flavobacteriia > Flavobacteriales > Flavobacteriaceae > Tenacibaculum > Tenacibaculum mesophilum. The sequence continues at coordinate 1,808,880 of NZ_CP032544.1, forward strand.
TTGCAACTGAACCATTAGAAACAACATCTACATAATTAACATCTGCCAACGCTCCTATTAAAGTAGCAAAAGCCTCTGGATTGAAATACTCTCTTGAAGTATCTTCATATAAAGCAAAATTGATATTTTTTGAATCTGAGTATTTAAAAACCTTCGGGCTACCTTTAAAAGGGGTTATTAACGGATTTTTTAAATTTCCATCTTTTTTATAATAACGAGTTCTTGCCCCTATTGTCACTTTTTTCCATTCTCCTCCTTTCTTTGTTTTCCACTCATGTTTTGTCCCATCAACCCACCTTTGAGACTCAATAACATCAAAGTTCCCTAAACTATGTTTGCCTCCTTCTTTATCATGATAGATATAACTCACTTCTTTCAATCCTTTAAAATCTAGTTTACTTATTTCTCCCGTATGATAAATATTTATGATATTTTGATTTATTAACTCAAACCATTTACCTTCCCCATAATACCAAAGATTAGGACGGTTATCAAAAAACTCTTCGTATTTTACTTCAAACCAATTTTGATTTTCAGGCTCTGCATCTACAACCATAAACAGCTTCGTTTTTTTATCTGTTGTTTTATTTAGAGCTTCTCTGTATTTTTTCTGATCTTTCTCATCCTTAGGTGATAGTGTAACTGCGTCTATCGCGAAGTTTCTAAAATCTTCGGCATTTGATATGTTCTTTTTACAACTAATTATAAAAACTAATAGAATTAGAGTAAATATTTTTATTTCTCATTTTCTTTTTTTAAAAAAACTCATATATTTCTGTTTTTATTATACACAGATACATACTATTAATTAACCAGCTGCCCCCATACCTTCCAATAAAATCTCTCCCTCTTTTGTTTTAATAAAATAAAAAATCAATGTGCTTTCACTAGAATATTCTTCTCCATCATCTATAATCTTAATCATATAATTATAATAAACGGGTAATAGGTTACAGTCAACATCATCTTCTTTTATTTCAAAGGTTGGCTTAGCATCATTTTTTAAAGCCTGTTCAAAAAGTTCATTGGGAAACTTTTCAAATGTTTCTATGTAATTTTCAGATAAGTATTCAGACATATCCTTTTTTAAATATTCTTTACTAAATTTTAGCAAAAGAGAAGATATTTTTACACTATCCTTACTTTGAAAACAATCTGAATTATTCTTATTTGTTTTTCTTTCGATAGAACTTTCTATTTCAACTTGTTTTGAAGTTTTAACTTCTATAGTCTCTTTTCCTTTCTTTCCACAAGAAAAAAATGTAAAAATCAAAATTAACAATAGGTATTTCATAATATATTTATCTTGTTGTTTTAAATGAACCATCTGCATTTACAGTCATTTCTTTAAGCTTTTTTTCTTCATCTGTGACTTTATAATTTTTGGGTTTTGATATCGATTTTTCTTTACCAATAGTCACAGTACCATACCTAATCTGTTGTTCTCCTGAACTCTTACCTCCTTGGTTCCCTCCTAAATAAACATACTTATTCTTTTTTGTGTTTTTACCAACTATAAAAGCTGTATGGGAATACTTTAATGTTATTACTGCTCCATAAAAAGCTTCGCATTTTTCTCCATTCTCCCAATTTTTTGGTATCCAATCAAAGGCTAATGAATTATAACTTCCTCCTTTACTTTCATTAGTTCCTTTATAGTTTTTAGTTTGTTCAAAGCACCAATTTACAAAAGAAGCACACCATGATACTACATCTGTCCACTCTGTTTTCTTTCCGTAATGCGACTTCCCTAATGTTGTACTTTTATGATAATAATCTTTGATTCGTTCTTTTAATGGTGATTTATTTTCATTTATACCTTTAAAGGTTTCATATTCTTGTTCTGCAAACTCCATCCAGGGAGCTCTTTGTTTCTTCCCCAACTCAAACCACTTACCATCCATATCTAACCAACGGTTAGGCGTTGTACGTTGGTCTGGTTCTCCATCTTTATCTGGATTCGTTCCATTATATACTACTTTTATACCATTAGGAGTGTGGGCATCAACTAATAAGTACATAAATGCCTTTTTATCCTTAAGCTTATCTAACTCTTCTTTTTCTCTTTTGGTATCTTTACCTCCTAACGTAACTTTAAATATTGCCCAATCTTTAAAATCATCTTTATTGGTGATTTTACTATCTTTTGCATATGCTCCTACAAGTCCTTCAGCTAATGTATTTGTACCTTTCTCATGCCGTAACATTAAACCTTTTTCTTCAGTTTCTAACTTCATTTCCTCAGCCTTTCCTTGTTTAACATTCAACCATATTTTTTTATTTGACAAGTTTGATGTTTTTACGACTATATAGACTTCATCACCTAAATTTGCTGACTTTAAACTCTTAAAAGTCACTTTATCTCCTATTTTTTCTTTTTTAGGTTGTGAACCAATACTTAAAGTTTTTCCTACATAAATAGTATCACTGGTTAAGTCATTGTCTGCTTTTATTTTTGCTATTTTACTTAATGAATCCTGAACTACTAATTCTATAAGTTTCTTTTTTTACTTTTGGAGTATCTCTTTCTCCTATTATTTCTCCTTCTTCATCTAATAACAGCCAATTTTCTTTTATTTTATCTATTATTATCTCAGATAATTTATCATTAAATATAAAATCGTACTTTAAAACCAATTCAAAACTAAAACGATTATAAACAATTAAATATCTATTTTTTTTCTATTACTCCTTTTTTATTTATTTTGTAAGAAGTCTTTATAGTATCTTTTTTCAAAACTTGCTGAGTTTCTAAATTTTCTACTACTGAAACTTTAAATACATCTAAATCCAGAGATTTTTTAAACAAATAATAATCAGAATACTCATACTTCTCTACATTACCATCAGGAGCAGTATTGTAATACACTAATAACTTAGAAAGTTGCTTACCTTGATTATCTAACGTTACTATATATTCATCATAATTTCCAAAATCATAATATGAAAATAAAACAAGTACAGAAAATTCATTGCTTTTAACAATGATCTTAAAATCATTATCAGAATGGTAATCCTCCAATTCTATTTTTATTTTATCCTCATCTAATGGAATTGCATCATCATTGTTAATTTGAAAATATGGCAATTGTTCTGACGTACCTTGTTGTTGAATAGACGTATCTTCTACTTTTACATCACTTTGTTTATTTAACTCAACATCTTCTTTGTCAATACTTCCTTCCTTTGTTTCTGAATTCCTACAATTTAACAGTACAACAGACAGTAAACTAATAATTAAAACCTTAAATAATTTCATTCGTTATATCTTTTTTTGATTTTATAAAAAACTTATCCTTCAGATATTTTAACTCAAAATTACGAACATCAAAATGCACCCATGTAGTTGCAATAAATTCTCTACCTATTCTATCTTTAGTACTAGGCTCTAGTGAAAATTTATTTTTTCCACTCCAACGTAATTGAGCTCCTGACTTATCTTTCATTATTTTTCTTACTTTATCACAATTAGCCTCTGTAGATATGGTATTATCCGATTTATAAAAGTGTATATCTAACGCCTTACCCATATGATTTGTTGATCTTCTCTTGTGATTTTTGTTATCTTGATGACATCTATATCCTGAAGATACTTTTCCAAACTTTAAATTATAATTAGAATAATCATCGTGTTTTAAGTAAAAAAGAGTCGCCTTTAATGTCCAAAATAAAGTCCTATGAATTCCTGGATACTCATATTTTCTTTTTTTCTCAAGTATACTAGACGACTGCTTCTGTTCAGGGTAAAGCCCCTTACCATAACCATCACACGTACCACATGGACATTTAGTTTTATTAAATGGTATATCAAACTCTTTTCCGAATTTTTTTATAGCTTCTAATGTTTTAGATTCAACTATACCTGTTGGTTCAATTTCCATATAGTCCTTTTGAAACTGTTTAACCATTCTCACTGTCCTATCTGTAAATTTTCATCAGGAACATTCCCCCCAAAACCAGCTAAACGAATATTTATTTCTTGGACTTCTTTCCCTTTATCTCCCTTTTTGTACACTTTTGTTCCAGAAAATTCAAACCAATTACCATCACCATGATACCAAAGATTCGGCCTATTATCAACCACTTCTTCATATTGCACTTCAAACCAATTTTGGTTCTTGGGTTCTGCATCAACAACCATAAACAACCTCGTTTTTTTATCAGTTGTTTTATTTAAAGCTTCTCTGTATTTTTTTGTTTTTCTTCTTCCTAAGGATATATTGAATTTAATTTAAGCAATGAACAACTAATAATCTGTAAGTTATTTTTCGTTTTTTACTTAACCAAACGCAACCTACTTTTATGAATATAACCTTTTTTGTTATCATAAAGAACAAGCCACCATTCATCTTTTTGTTCTAAAATTTCAACTAATTTACCAGACTGGATTTGAGAAAGTATTTTAGACGTAGTATTATTTTTTTCACGCATATTTACATAACCGTCTTTATCTACAATTTTAGCAAACTCACTATTTGGATTTATAGTTTCCTCTTCTGAAGAATACAATTTCCACCCTTGATTGTAATATTTTGGGTTAGGTGAAAACTCGGCTGCCCCAATATCTAAATCTCCCGAGCATGGTATTCTGTAATGACTCCATGCTGTTAATATCTTTTCATTTTTATCTTTATTTATCCAACTTCCAAAAAAATAACAGTTAGCATAACTTGGTATATAATCTAAAGTATCATCATAATTTATATTATTATCAGTGTCTTGATACCATGAAACCATTAGCTTCCCCTTAAAAACACCTCTATTATCTAAATTATTATCTTCTTTCAATTCATAAGTCAATATTGAAAAACCTTGTTTTAAAATTATATCAGAATAAGATACTTCCTCGTCTAGTTTTTTAGAAAATTTGTATTGTTTTTCTAATAAGAGTTCTCCTTTAAAATTCCTTGTAATTTCAGAGTAAACCTTTGTTTGCCCTTCTATTAGATAGCGATTATTATTGATTGTATCACGCTTAATCAAAGTAATAAAAAAATCTATTTTTCTCTTACTTTCTCCAATAAAACCTATATATGGTACTGTGTTATTTGTAAACACATCTGTTAAATCAACACTTGTTTCATCTTCAGAATAAGGCACCTCTGTATTCAAAAAATCATCAATAACATCATTCAATTTACAATGATTTTGAGCATTTGAGCAGCAAGAAAATAAAAAAAGTAATATAAGTATCTTAATTAATTTCATCAGTAATAACTATTTTAACATTATCTATTCTTTTTTCTTCTACAGTTTTTCTTTTTAAAAATATCTTAAAAGAAATAATTAATTCACTTACCTCAACCCAACTAGTCTACCCATAATCAAACAATATCATGCAAAATCATACATAAATTTCTAATCTTTTAGAACACTGTCTATTTCTCGTTTAATAGCTAAAATCTCTTTTTCTTTTTCTAACATTTCTTTTTGTGTTACTTGTTTATTTTTCCAGAAATACAATTTATTTTCTTTAAAGAGAAAAGTATCTTTCTGTATTTTATTTTTAACATCAGAAGTTTTAACCACTAATAGAATAGAATCTTTATTGGTAATGAAAAACTTTGAAGAGTATTCGTTATCACTATAGTTATTAACTACTATGTATTCTAGTTCTCTTATAGAGTACTGAAAACTATCATTTAAATCTTCGTGTATTTCAACAAATGTTACTGTTGAATCAGATTCAATTCTTTCTCCTCCATTTGGTTGATAAAAAACAGAATTTTTAGCTTTATTTATTTTAGACATTACTTTCTTAAAGTATACTTTTTGAGTCTTAACATCTGGAATTAATCTAGTTTCTCCAGATTTTTTTTGGCAAGAGATTATTAATAAAATAATTATTATTTTTATAGTATTTGAAATATTCATTACTTTTTATATTTAGGAGTAAATAATCTTGTATGTAAATGATGGTGATGTGGTGGCATATTGTCAGATAATTTTAATATTTTTTTTACCTTGTTTAAGGTATAATAAACACTATAAAATCTTTTCCATCCAAACTTATGGAAAGCATCAATCATTTTTTCTTGACGAGTTACATCTAATTCTTTAGCCCCTTCGTCATTATTAATGTGAAGACTTGCTCCTGTTTTATCATTACGTAAATACCTAAAATCTCCGTGTAACCCATTTACATGTGTTGTACTTGGAAAGCCGTGATTATCTTTACTTGTAAAACCAATCATTGTAATGTCTTTATAACCTACATTAGCTATTGCACCTAATACACAAGCAAAAGCATTTGGGTGAATATAAGGTCTAGTACTATCGGACATTAATTTAAATTGAATAGGTAATTTTTGTCCTGTATAATTTTTACTACCTATTTGAATTAATGGCGTTTTCTTCCCTGTTTTTATATATTTTCTAATTTTCCCTTTTTCTTCACCTTTTGTCCCTTTGACAACCACTTTATCAGTATACGTATACTTTTTACGTCCTTTACTTATGGTTTCTTCTTTCGTGAACCCTGTTGGTACAGATTCTAACGCTTTTCCATTTTTATATTCTTCTACTTGAATTATATCATAAACATCTTTTAGATTATGTTTCTTTCCATCCTTATCATAATAAACATATTTTACTTTTTCAGCATCTTTCAACTCTACTTTATCAATATGTCCTGTATGATAAACTCCTATTTCTACTACACTTTTACTTTTCAACTCAAACCAATTTTCTTCACCATAATACCATTGGTTTGGTGTTAAGTCAAATACCTCATCATAAAAAACTTCTTTCCAAGAAGCTCCTACTGGTTCTGCATCTACAACCATAAACAGCTTCGTTTTTTTATCTGTTGTTTTATTTAGAGCTTCTCTGTATTTTTTCTGATCTTTCTCATCCTTAGGTGATAGTGTAACTGCGTCTATAGCGAAGTTTCTAAAATCTTCGGCATTTGATATGTTCTTTTTATTTTGCTCTGCAAATCTGCTTACATACGTTTCTACAACACTAGTTTTTTTACCATCCTGTTGTAAAACAATAGAACTATCTTTTTCTACTAAACAATTTTTTTCGGCTTGTTTTAAACTTAACTTTATGCGTTTATTAGCCATATTTTCGGTTTCAACTACCATATACACATCATCTCCTAAATTAGCATTAGCTAGTTTTGTAAACTCTATTTTTGGCAGAATTAAAGGAATATCAATACAATCTCCTTTTGTATATGAGTCTTTTTTAAGTACCTCTACTATGTGAGCAACTGTTGTTTGCTGTTCCTTTTTTTGTAAACCTCCCTTAATGTTTTTATAAATAATTGTTGCTATCTTTTCCTTACGAGCTTTTGTACTTGTATTATTGCTCCCTTTGAAAGTATAACTTTCAGTTTCTCCTGTTTTCTCAGTACCTTTAATCTCTTTTTTTGCCAAATAAGCTTTTTTTACTCGTTGGGTTTTAATTTTCAGAGTATTACTTGGTTTTACGGTTAATGTTGCCATAGCTAATTAATTTTGTATTGTTTCTCTTTCTCCTTCTTGTTGAACAACTACACGTAACTTCAATTTATGTTCACTACTAGTTACCTTAAAATCTTTTATAATATCGTTTTCTATAACCTTATCGTTGTATACAAAATCTTTGGTGTGGTTACTTAAATCAATATCTATTGTTTGTCCTATAGCATTTTCTGTTTTCAATACTAAGTACACTTCTTCTCCTGTATGTGGCTCTGCTTGTTTATTACCTTCAAGGTCGGTATAATAACAGGTAAAGCGTGGTGTTGTATCTTCTTTAGCTTTATATGGTGTAGCTTCTTTTATTGGTATAAAACTTTCTTGCCAGTGTTTTATATAGCGTGTGGTACTTTTTTTACTCCAGCTAGAGTTGTTAAAAAATCGGTAGTCTTGCATTGCTGGAGATATGGTCAGAGTTACCTGCATACCTGACTGATTACAAAACTTTTCATGGTAATTGATGAGTGTACCATCTTGAAAGTTGTATTCAAAAATTTCTAATCCGTCATAATCATCTTGATAAAAAACAATTTTACCGTCTCTTAACTGATATAAGTCAAAAGGATATGGTATTTTTTTGTTTTCGGTTCTGTCTGCGATTATCCACTCTAAAAAACTATCATCATACATTTGCGATTCAAATGTAACCGAGATGGTTCCTCCCATTAAGGCAGAGGTAGGTTTTCCGTTCCAATCAATAAGTCGATTGTAATTTAAATTTGTATTGAAAAGTTCTCGTTCTTCTCCACATACAAATAGCTTTGCTTTAACATTCATTTTTAGGCAATTTTCGGGTTCTTCCTAGCTATTAACTAGGGCAATAGTTCTAAAGGTATGAAGTACACTTCACTTCTATAACCTTCTTCTACTTTTTGCAACTTATTTTTTAAAAATAATTCTTCTAATTTATCTATTTTTTCATATTGTTGAAAATAAAACTTTTCAAAACCATTTTTTCCTACTCTTTTTCTTGGCAATTTATATATTCCTAAACAGTAATATCCTTCATGATTTAAAGGAATTCCTGATTTAAAGTAAAATAAATCTGCTATTGTTGCTTTTCTACTTAAAACATATCTATAGGCAGCTTTGTTTAATATTTTTATTTGTTTTTGGTACAATCGTTTTATTACTCTTCGCTTTTTTCTTGTAATGGGTTTTGCCATTTGAGGAAATGTGCTGCGATAATTTTCTATTAATTCTATAATTTCATCTTTATCTAAGACATAGCCTTTTTTTATTATACTATCGTTAAGTAATGATACTTTTTGGTACAATACTTCATGTAAATTGTTTCTGCTTAATTGAAAAAGACGTAAGCTGTCTGTATTTAACTCTTTATATCTTGTTTTTATCGTTGTGCTTGGTTCACTTCTTAAAACTCCTAGTTTTTTATTAAAGTAATTTAACGAGGATATAAGCTTATTATTTGTTAATGTAGATCTTTTTAAAACAGTATCTATCGCTTTTTCTAAAGATAGAGGAGTTAATGAACTTTCTATTCTTGGAAAAATAACGCCTCCATTAAAAAGGCTATTATCTGGAGCATCGTACACATAAATATTATCTTCATCAGCAGGTATCTTTTTTAGGATATTGTTTTCTACTATAATTTCATTATCCACAATAAAATTCTTGATAAATTCATTATAATATATCCCTGTTTTATACAAAAACTCTTTGCTTCCTAATATATAATTCTGAGATCTTACACTTTGATTATTGTCTAATTGTGCAAAAATAATTTTAGGTGATTTTTTAGCTATTTTTTCAAAAAAAGTATCTTTTTGCCTTTTAATATCATTCGTGTTTTCTTTGCTTGAAGCAATGATGAAGAAATTGTTTTCAAAACGCTTATTTTCATCTGAAAAATTATCTATTACATAATTTACTGCTTTGGGAATAGACATTGTTTTTTCAACGTATTCTACAGCTAAATTGTTTTGATTACTTTCTATAAAAGATTCAACAAAGCTAATCCACTCTGAAAAAGAGCTTGTTTTTTCTAATATTGCTGTTCCTTTTTTATCGACTAAAATTGCAGAAAAACTGTATTGAGCTTCAGTAGGTTCTTGAAATAAGGTTATGTATAAACTTTGTAATGAGTTCAATATTTTTTTTAGATGTTCGCTTTCCTCATTTTTAGAAATAAAATGGAAGTTTACTACCTTCGACTCCTCTTTCATAAATTTTATTTCTTTTGTATAAAAGCTATTTCCTTTTACATTAATAAGTTTATTTTTATCATGATTCCAAACATGTACTGGAGCTATCAAGTCTTTAGTAACATCTGTTTTTAAGTTTTTATATCCTGTATATAAGTATTTAGACAATACATCTTCACCTGTAAGTTGAATTGTATCTTTATTACTAACTGCCAATAAACTATCAGTGTCATTTATAACATATACTTGACTTTGTCCAATACGTGTAATTAAGTTTGATGGTATCCAACCTACTGTTTGAGAAATAGAGTCTTTTAAAACGGGTTTATCTGACACAAATACTGCTTTCCCTTTTTCATCATACTTATAAGGGTATACAATTTGATTAGACACTAACTTTTTGTTTGACTTTGTTCTAAAAAAGGGATCTTTAAACACATTTACAGAGTCTACTTCCATATGTGGTTTCAAATCAAAAAGTCGTAACGTTTTATCTGTTCCTACCTTATATTTTATAGGTTTATTATTACATGTTTCTAAAAACGAATGATTATACTCTATTACATTACTTGCAGGAATCCATCCTAAATATTCTACTTGCTCTGAATCTTTAAAGTTAAACTTATCTCCATAGAACATAGAAAACAATCCTTTGGGCTTTCCTATTTGATCTGGGTTGGCTACTACTACTTCATACGAATTTTCTTTTTCATCAATTACATACAACGGAGTAAGTAATCCTTTTTTCTTAAACTTTTCTTGCACATATGGTCCTTTATAAAAAGAGTTTTCCTCTCTATCTGAAAAGACCATTTTTAACGAAGCATCGTGCTTCGTTTTTGCTTTTTTTAGATAGTTAAACCTATCAGTTTTTACTTCTTTTACTTTCTCATATTTCCCTATAGTTTGTGATACAATAGGGAAGGAATATAGCAACAGCAAAAAAATAAAAAGTGTTATTTTTTTTTGCATTATTATCTTAGTAAACTTTGTGTTACATTTAATCTTTTGAAACATTTAATTGTATCTATTTCAACTTTATTTATAATTATTTTGCTTCTTTTCTTATTTTCTAAATAGTGTAAACCTTGGCAGTAACTAAAAAAGTCATTATACCTTCCTCCATTAACAATTACAAGTATGTCTTCTGCTTGATTACATGTATAGTTATTTTTTATATAATTTAAGTTTTTATAAAAAGTTCCTCTATCTGTAACCTTGCTATCTGCTATTGCTTGAAGTCTTTTTCTAATATCATTTTGCACAACCCCTAAAGAGTCTACTTTTTCTAATTCCTCAACTTTTTCAAATCTTGGTAAAATCTTTATATTATGAAATATTGGGTATTTTAATGTATTTGTTTGAAGTTTTACCCTGTAGTCTCCTGGTTTACTATATCTGTAAATTACTTGTTCTTCATAAGCATCAACTGTACCTGTTTCTCCAAACTCCCAATACCAGGTATTTATTCCTTTTCCCTCGGTAAAAAACACTAATTCTTCTCCTACATAACCTTCATCAACGCCATGCAATGTTACCAAAGAGTCTCTAGGTGATAGTTTTGGTAAAGAAACTATACCTATTTGTTTTGAAACAGTAAACTTATCATTTATTTTTATTGATACTAAATACTTACCTTCTTTACGGTATTTATAATCGATATTTCCTGGTTTTACTATAGAATCTCCATTTCCCATATGCCACACCACTTTTCTTCCTTTAACTAAACTCGTATCATTTAAAAGGAAAAACAGTTTTTCACCAACTTCAAACTGGTAGTTACTATTAGATTCAGACACGTAAAAATCTAAATTACTGAGTCTTGATTTATAAGGTGCAAATATGGCCAGTATTAATACTAATAAAGCTATAAAAATTAAAGCTGATAATTTAAATTTATTAGACATATTCTTTTATTTAAATATTAGCTTTACATTCTTCTAGATTTTCTTTCAGAACTTTATTATTCCTTTTTAAAGCATTGTATTCTTCACTCAAATCGAAAAACATTTTAAGCGTTTTTGATGATTGAACTCCGAATATATATCTATTATTCATATCGTTATCTCTATAAATTTTTTTGTATTGTTGAATTTCCTTATCTAACTCGTCTAATACCTGAATTTGAATAACATCAAAAGGTATTTCTTGAATTTTTTTATGTGTATTTTTTATTTTTTTTGTGTATTCTTCCTGAATATCAAAAATTTCTTCTGAAGCGTCAATACTATTTAGCAGCTCTTTACTTTCTACTACAGGCACTTTAAATATAAATTTAGTTAGTATTATAAACACTACTGTAGAAATTATTATAAACAAAAGAGAAAACCTTATTTTTTCCCAAAAAATCTCATGTTTATCCATAGCTTACTCTTTATTTAAATTTTTATTTAAATCTTTATATTTCTCTCTGCACTTTTCTAATTGTTCTTTATTGGCTTCTCTTGTATTAACTTCTTTGTTATAATTTTCAAGAAGTGATTGTATATTCCTTATTTCAGACAAAAACTCACCGTAAATTTTGTAATAGTTGTTTTCTTTTTTTGTACTATCTATACTTTGTCTTATTTCTACTCTGGTGTTAGTTATAATCTTCTGCATTTGCCTATACTCTCCAATATTCCTTCTTTTATTTTTTAAACTATATAGGTTTTTAAAAAGCTCTTCCATTTTAAAATTTAACATAGCTTGTTTTTTAAAAACTTCATTGTAATGAGATTGTTTACTCTCAATTAAAACAACTCCTTTTTCTGCTATAATTAAAGTTACATATAAACAAAAGAATACGACTACTGCTGTTAAAGAGAATGATGCAAAAAACTTAAGTATTTGTTTTCTCCTTTCTTTGTGATTTAAAGCTTTCATAAGAAATTTATATTAATCAATTATACTCCAAGTACTATTTTTACCTCTATTTCTATTGAATTGCGCTCCAGACTCTTCATTAATTACGATATTATCTTTTCTTTGTCCTATATACTCTAGTTCACTCATCTTTTTAAATACGCGCTCCAACATAACTACAAACCTATTTAGCACATCAAACGTTTCTGCTATCTCAATATGGTTGTACTTAACGTTTACAGCATCAACTATTGCATCAAGGAAAACAGAAGGCTTAATGTCTGTCCATTGATAATAATATTGTAGTAATTGCTCTTTCTCTTTATCATCCATAATACTCAAGCAAATAGAAAGCTTATTTGCTAACACCACTAATCTATCAACCAAATACATAGGTGATCTACTAGTAGAAATATTTTCTAAATTAAAAATATTATCACTGTAGTACTCTTGCAGTTTACTGCAAATTGAAAAGGTATTGGCTACTAATTTATTACTGCTTTTTTGCCCATTATTTTTTTTGAAAATTTTAATCGAATAGTTTTTAGACTTAATAAGCATTTGTAATAACCCTTTTCCAAATCCTTCTAACCTTTCATTAGATGTTAAATTAACAACAGGAGGCACATAACTTTCATCAATAGAAAACAATCCATTTGTCCATAACACCTTTCCTATAACCAAAAAGTGTTCTTTTAAAAAGCTAGTATTAATTTTTGAAACTGGAAGTGTATGTAGTTCTAATTTAGGTAATACATTAGGATGATGTAAAGGTATAACTTCAGGGTCTGGAATACCTACTGGTAAATACTCAAATGGAGATAGCGAAAGCATTATATAAAATTCTTCGCTTTCTGTTTTATCAAAATCAGATGTTTTTAATGTTACTGATGGTGAATTTGCCCCATACAAATCTCGGTGATACATAATCCTGTATCCTTTTTCTGTGATGGCGTTACAAGATTTCAGTTTTATTACTAAAGAGTTATCTCCATCGTTTAAAACATCTAATTGTAGGTTTTCAAAATTAGTTCCTCCATCAACTAATCCATATTCATAATTTTTAAGAGAAACCGAATTGTAGTCTTTTATGGTTTCAATTGTGTTGTTATAATTTTTAAAAAAATGTTCTGCAGATATTTTTACTCCGTCAGTCCAATTTATTGGTAAGTAATTCATTTTATTATTTTTCTTATTCATCTTCAATGGTGTTTAATGCAGTTCTTCTTATATATATAGTTTGTTTATTCCTTATTTTATTAAACTTCCCGTCTTTTTCAGCGTCTAAGACTTTTGTAAAAAGAGGAAAATTAAACCATTTGTTTGTGTAAAAAATCCAACCAATTGGCTCTCCCTCCAAATAAGTATCAATCATTCTATCAGGAAATCTAAAGTTTTGATCTTCTATAAATCGATTAAACCACATACCTACTGATACCTCCATGGGTAACTTTACTGAAAAAGAACTGTAGTTTTTATCTTCTGGATTTCTTTTAATTTTTACTGTTACTTGTATTAATTTAAAAACGTCTACATTATCCCAATACATATCACTAACTCCATTATCTGAAACATTCCAGGCTTTATAAAATGGTTTTGATATGTTTAAAAAGTATTCTAAAGACATTGTGTATAGTAATGGTAACACAAACCAAATTATTGATAACATTGCCCAAAGTGCGTAAGGTAAATTACTTATTTTTTCAAAAATTAGATAATACAGCCACCCTGAAAGAAGCATTACTATAAAAGCAAAAAATAGTGTATGGAATTTATTATCTAGGCCTATAGATTTGTAAAACTTTGTATTTTGAAAAAGCATGAAAAACACACCTATAAAAAGATAACACAAAACTGTGAGTATCAACCCTACCCAAACAAATTCATATTTTAATAAACTAATTAAAACTGGGGCTACTAGAACTATAGTTAGCAATAAAACCAAGACTATTGCCTTTTTTATATTAAACGATTTTTTTGCTTTTACTATGTTATTTAATACCATTAAAGAAACAATAGCTATTAATGGTGCTAAAAGAAATTTTAAAAAATATACTATTATTATGTTCATAACTTTTTCTTTTCTTATTTAGTTAAATATGAATCATACCCTAAAAATCTTTCTGACAAAACAAAAGATTGATCAGAGTTTGTTTTATAAGTGATATGAATTTTTCTTGAGGAAATTAAAAAGAAGTTTAACACTTCCTTTATTTGTAAAACACTTTTTTCTAAAACTTTAAAGTTTTCTACTTCTTTTTCTAATACCACAACTACTTTAACATCATCTATCTCACTATAAACCTCACCACTTAAACCCAGATCAACTCCTAAAACAGCATCTCCTAAACTTAAAAAAGGAGATTCTTTTATAGCACAAGGTATATAACTAAGCTCTACTTTTAAGCCTAAAACAATTTGTATTAGTTTTTCTAACTCGACTAAATTCTCTTTAAAAAACTCAGACTTACATAAATTAAGAAATAGTTTATACAATGACTCATCTGATATTTCTATATCAAAACCTATAATTTGTTTAAAAATATTTAATAGGTTTTGTTTTGATTTTTTGTCTGAAAAAAAGTTTAAGCTTCTATTATTAATCCTAACTCTTTCTTTAAATATTTCTGTATCAAATAGTGTAAAAAAATTAATATCTCCTTTTTCTTTTTCCCTATTTCTACGAATTGTATCAACTACTTCTTTCTTATTATCTGAATTAACCCCTAAGGAAAGAGGGTAAAATAATATTTCTGGTAACTGATGATATATACTATTTCTACTTAAATTTACTACTAAGTTCTCTTCAAACCCTGTGTCTTTAGCAATAAAATTTGAATTAATAGACAAAACATCTTTAGATTGAGCTCTAGTATTCATACCGTGATTTTTCACAATTAATACTTCTGAGACATCTTTTTTTAATAAAAACTCTAATTCTTCAATAAAAACCTCACCTATAAAATTAGATGTCATATTACGAACAAGCTCGTCTATAACGGTATCATTTTCATTTACACTAGCTCCCATACAAGATTATTGTTTTTATAATCTAATAGTACATGATCTCCTTTATTTACCTGTTCAGAAACTATCATTTTAGATATTATCTTTTTCACGTATGTTCTTACAACTCCTGCAATGGGTCTAGCTCCATACTTTTGAGAAAATCCTTTTTTTGACAAGAACTCTAAAGCTTCATCAGAAATATCTAACACTATTTGTTTTTGTTGTTCTAATTGCTTTCTTAGTTTATTAAAGTGTATTACTAAAATATCTTGTGCTACTTTTTGATTTATTGGCGCAAATGGAACTACTTCTGTTAACCTCCCTAAAAATTCTGGTCTAAAGTGTTGTGCCATTACCTCTATTAACTCATTTGAGGTCGGAATTTTTCCTCCTGTTATTTGCTCAGCAATCCATTGACTACCTATGTTAGATGTAAAAATGACAATCGCATTAGAGAAATCTCCTTCTCTTCCTAATTTATCATGAATTACTCCTTCATCCATTAATTGTAGAAAAACATCATACACAGAACTGTGAGCTTTTTCAATTTCATCAAATAAAACTACTGAATATGGACGCTGTCTAATTTTTGTTACTAACATCCCTCCTTCTTCATATCCTACATAACCCGGAGGAGCTCCATAAAGTAGTGCTGCTGAATGTTCCTCTTTAAATTCAGACATATCAAAACGAATCATTGCTGTTTCATCATCAAATAGTAACTCTGCTAATGATTTAGTTAATTCAGTTTTTCCTGTTCCAGTAGGCCCTAAAAAGAAGAAAGAACCAATTGGTTGTTTAGGGTTACTAAGTCCACTTCGCGATTCAATAATAGCATCAGAGAGTGTTTGAATAGCGTTTGACTGCCCTTTAACTCTTTCTTGTAACTTTTTATCTATATTTAAAAGACGTTCTTTTTCTTCTGTTTGAATTTTTCCTAAAGGAATACCTGTAATTTCAGAAACAACAGCTTCAATATCTATTTCACTTACAGTATCGATTGGAGTCTTAGCTAGCTCTTTTAGCATAGATAAGAATTCATCTACCTTAGATATTTCTTCTTGTAAATCTGGATTATCAGATACTAAATTAAATGACTTGGTTACTTTTGAGGTTTGAATTACACTAACTTTTCTGTAAATGGTATTATAGATTAATTGTAAATCTGAAAATTCAAACTTTTCCGAGTCCTTAACTTCATTAAACTCTTTTTCTATTTTTCTAACCTCTGTTAATACCGTAGCGTTGCTCATCTTTACAGCTGCCACAGTTTTATCTATTAAATCTATTGCACCATAAGGTAACTTCTTTTCCTTAAAATACCTTTTTGAAAGATGTATAGATTCCTCAATTGCTCTATCTGAAATTTTAATATCAAAATGTAGTTCCAACCTTTTTTTATGTCTATGTAAACACTTTAACATCTCTAGGCTACCTAATTCCTCTAGCTTCAATATTTCTAACTTACCATCTATAGGGTGTCTTTCAAGATTTTTCCTGTATGAATCTGAATTAATTGTAAAAATCATATTAATACGC
The DNA here is from genome assembly GCF_003867075.1 of Tenacibaculum mesophilum. NCBI lineage: Bacteria > Pseudomonadati > Bacteroidota > Flavobacteriia > Flavobacteriales > Flavobacteriaceae > Tenacibaculum > Tenacibaculum mesophilum. The sequence continues at coordinate 1,825,903 of NZ_CP032544.1, forward strand.
CCTTCACTTAATTGAGCGTTTAAAATATTAACAATAGCATTGGTTTTTCCTGATGCGTTTTCAAGCAATACATGAAGATCATCAATAACTAATATGGAAGGAGCATCAATAGACTCTAATTTCTCAAATAGTTCTGATATTTTCTTATTTACATCATTTTCAGAGCTTGCTCCTGCTAATAATTTTGGGACATTGAGTTTGAATACTAAGTGACTTTTCAAATACTCATCTGTACTATTACTCAATTCTCTTACAAAGTAGTTTACTGTTGCTGTTTTTCCTATGCCTGAATCTCCTACTAAAATAACTCCCTTGCTTTCTGATCTTTCAAAATTTTCTAAAATCAATCGAACTTCTTTTTCTCTACCTAAGATTAAGTTTCCTTTTTGTATTACCTCTTCTGTTTGAAGGTCTTCGATATAGGAACTTATTGCAGAAATATTTTCCTTAACATTTGATTCTAAAAAAGTAGGAGTATTAGCATTGTAATGATTTAAAATATCTTGTTCTGTTATACCTAATGTTTCTATTTGTTGTCCAGAATACACAACTCCCTCTCTTACAACTGCTGTAAAAATACATAAGGCATCAATATTTTCCGTTCCTAATTTAATTTTTGAACGTTCAGACTCTTCGAAAACCTTAGCAACTTCATGGTCTGGATTTACATCTCCAGAAGCTTTTAGCGGAGTTGACTTATACATTTCTTTCATTACCTCAAACCACTCAAGAATATAGTTAGCATCTTTACCCATGCTATCAATAATCTCTTCTAAACCAGTTGGTTCATTAATTAGCGATGTTATTAAATGACTAACACCATAGGTACTTTGATTTTCTCTGTAAGCAATACTTTTAGCTCTTTTTATGCTTGATAAAGCACTTGAACTGTAATCTTTTTCTATCATTTTTTTATAAAAAATACTTTATATGTTATATTTGATATTGATCTTTTTTCTAATTCTTTTTCAAGATAATAACTGAAAAGGTTTTGTTTTTCTTCAGAAATTAACTCTCTCTTAGTTTTTATGTATATATCTGTAGTTCTAATTAATCCTTTTTTCTTTTCTTTTGATATTGCAACACCATCTTTTATAGAAAGGCTCTCAACAAAATGCCCTATTTTATTGTTTATAAAACTTTTAACATCTTCTCTAGTTACAATTCTTTCTCTAGTAAGTAACCCATAGCGCAGTCCATTTATTTTGTCGTGCTCCTCTTTTCTTATATGCCCACCTATTGTATCTGTTTTGAGTTTTATTTTACTATCAATAAACTTACCTGTTCTATACTGATTAAAAGTATAACTAGTATTAATATTATTTGCGTGATTTGCATTAGTTAACCAATACTGAAATTCATAATTAAAGGCATCTTTATGTGGATAGGTTAACAAAAATGTTTTGTTATTATTTGCATTAACCTCACCAAATTCTAAATGAATTTTCTTATCAATCTCATCTAGTTTTTCATGCAAATCATCTAAATATGCTTGAATAATATCATACCCTATTGCAGAAAAAGCACTACCTTCTTCTCTTACAGTTTGAGAAGTTTTACTTAACATCATCTTAGCACTTCTTGTATCAAACCTTCCTATGTCTCCAAAGTAGAGAGAATAACCCCCTTCAAGACTTTCTGTAGAGTTTTCTATAACGTTACTATAACTATTTCCTTTATCATCACTTAAACTTTCTATATTTAAAAAGTAGTTTTCACCTTCACTCAGTACCGATAAGATCCTTCCATTTTTTCTAAAGTTATGTTGTTTATACTCTAACTTTCTGTTAACTACTGGAAAAGTATTTAAACTTACCTCTATTCCTTGTAGTTTCTCTCTAGAAAAAACTTCTGGTAACTTTACTTTAAACCATAAAAGCTTTTTATCTAAATCTTCAGGCTCAATAAAAAAATCAGTTTGCTCTCCAAATAATTCATTTATTGTTTTTTGTTGTCTACAAGACTCATTTAAATTTAAAGTATAAAAACAGTCTTCATAAAAAGAAATTACATCTTCAAAGTAGTGAACTTCTTTGTTGTTATTTATTAAAACTTCCTTATCTAGAAACATTTCATTCTCATCAACATCATACACCTTCATTGTTTTTAAAAAAGGTAAAAGCGAAGTATCTTTTAGTATAAAACAAAGAGATAGATTATTAGTTTCTTCCAATAAATCATCTAAAATTTCAACACCAAACCAAAGTTCGTAATCTTTAATTTTCTTTTCTTCAGATAAATAAAGAGCATCCTCCATGTTACCAAATCGGTTTTCACAAACCAACAACTTATCATCGTACCCTAAATATTTAACAGATGCATTTATTAGCTTTTTTGTAATAATTGGAGTAAAAAAAACATCTAACTTATCTTCTCCAAATCTTCTCTTTGAGCAATAAAAATGATCTGAAACATTTAATTGTGTCGTATCGTCTTCCGGCTGAGCTTTTAATAAAGCATGTGAAGGTGATGGTAAGGACCACTTGTTACTTACCAAAATTCTGGATAACCTATCTAATAATTCTTTATCTGAAACATCTATTTGTTGGTGTAATTTTGATATTTCATAAGCAAAAGTATGTAAAAGCAAGTCTAAAATAGGATCTACACTCCTTTTATCTTTAATGCCCCATAATTCCATCGAACGCAATAGCATTCGATTTTTAATTTTCATAAAATATTCGTCTCTCATTGCTATTTTTATTTTTTTTATTGTGATAAAGGACTAATGTAAAAAAGTGTAGCAAAATTAAATGGCGCATCGGTTTCTATAATTGTACCAAATACTTTAATTTCTGCTTTTCTTCTTACATGAACATCCGTAGTCTCAGCATCATCATCTATTTCAGATAACCTTACACTAACTCTAATATCCTTGAGTCTTGGCTCATACTCAACAAAGGCATAATATAAAGAATCTTTAACTTTTTCTTCCCATTTATTAATTTTAACCAATTGGTTAAATTCTAAATCCCAAATATCGGAACCATAATTCGGTCTTCCAAAAACCTCACCTTGTTTTGAAGTAGCAATTATCATGAGGTGTTGAGCTATGGATTCTTCAAGTGTACACCCCAATCTATTATTTTCTTTATTTCTTTTTGTTATACTGGAAAAGTCTAGGGGGATCTTCAAATAATTCATTTTTCCTTAATTTTTTTCTGTAAAAATAATTTTTTTTATCAAATATTTAATAGATTCGTAGCAGAATAAAAAAAATTATTATGGCAATGTACAATTACGGAATTGGAGGCAATGAAGTTAAAGTTGATGCTAATGAATCAATCGCAAACATTTCTTCCAACAAAACTTTATTAATCCAAAAACTTACCGACGAAGCTCCTGCAACCCCCGAAGCTATCTATGGTTTAGACACAATCGAAGCTGTATTCGAGAAGTTTTCACCTTCAGTGAATCTTGAACACACCGATGAAAATGGCGCCGACGTTAAAGAATCTTTAAATTTCAACAATTTAGGTGATTTTAATGTTGAGAACATTAAGGCTAATAGCTCTTTTTTAAATAAGCTAGATATAGAAAAAGACCAGTATCTAAGAATTTCAAGACAACTATCTTCTAACAGAGCGCTAATGAAAGCACTTAGTAACCCTGAAACAAAAGATACCTTTATCAAAATTTTAGAAGAGTCAATTAAAGAAATCGAGCAAGCCGAACAATAAAACCAAAAAAAACATAATTAGCTATGTCTACAAAAGTAAAAACGCAGCAATCGGAAGTAGTTAAACAACAATCCCCTAGTCAAGAAGTAGCTAACGCTATTGATGGCATAAAAGAGTACGGTGGTTTCTCTTTTATCGAAAACATCGTTGATGGTTACTCTAACTTGAACCCAAAAAGAAAAGCTAGAAAAAGTCTATTTTTAAACGACGAGCAGTGGAAAGGAGAAAGAAAAAACTTAAAAAACAGACTTTCTGTTTGGTTAGAAATTCTTAAAAGTAGTGACAGTATCGAATCAATGTGTGATACTGCAAAAGAAAAATCTACCAGCATAGAAAGTGTTTTAAATTACAATCTTAAGAAAACCTTAGAAAAAACAAAAGAACTAGAAACCTCTTATAGATCAGTAGCTTTATTCTACAAAAACACCGAAAAAGACAAAGTAAAAAACATCACCATCTTAAATGCCGATTTAAGTCAATTAAAAGATTTAGAAAATCCTCTTTTTATAGACTATGTATCAAATGAGTTTAAACAAAACTTTGATAGATTAGATTTAAAAGACAACTACTCTATATTAGTAGTTCCTGGTTATTTAGGATCTAACGTAGTCTTAGACAAATGGTCTAAAATAGCACATGACAACAAAGCTGTTTTATTAACAGACTTCCAAGATCTTGAAACACCTGACGACATTGTTGACATGTTCTCAAATGCAAATCACTCTGGTGGCGAAATTCACAAATCAAACACTTTAATGACTTGTAACTGGCTACTAGGAAGAAAAAAAGAAGATGCCGTGGGTGAAGAAGACAACCTATACGTTCCGCCATCTTCTGCTTTGGCTGGTAAAATATATCACACATTAATGTCTCAAGTAGTAGCAGGTAAAAAATTTGGAGGTATTAATGAGGTAGAAAGTGTACGATTCGATCTTAAAAAGAGTGAAATTTCAGAAATTGAAAAAATGGGACTTGTTCCTATGGTTAACGAATATAGTAAAGTAATGGCTTTTTCAGCCAAGACTTTATTTAACGGAGACAACTTAGGTTTACAAACTTACTCTGTTGTAAGAGTATTCGATCACATAACAAAGGTTTTATTTGACTTTTTAAATAGAAGAGCTTTTGAAAACTGGAGCTCTAGAACTGAGGCTGATTTACGTCGCCAAATAGTTAAATTCTTAGACGATATTCAAGGACCTACTAAGCTAATTGAGCGTTTTAAGGTTATAAAAATAGAACAAGATCAAAATCAAAAAGACCGTGTTTTATTAGATATTCATATCACTCCTTATTTTCCTGCTAAAAGCTTTGTTATCCAACTAGATGGACACAAAGGAGATGGTCCTGAAGATGCTGTTTGGCATAGTGAATACGTTCAACAGTAATTTTATACTACAGAGAAAAATAAAAAAGCAAAGGTTTTTAACCTTTGCTTTTTTTATTGAAAATATTTTAGCTATCACATAACTTTAAACTCATTCTTTTTGAAATTGTATCGTCTTTCACAAAAAAAACACTTAAAACCTCTTGTCTAAGCTATAAAAAATAAAATTCAGTTTTTTATCACAATCCTTACAACTATTTTTGTAAGCTTTAAGCACTCTTTACGAATAAGATAAAAAATATTTTCATGAACATACAAGAACTAAAAAACAATATAGACTTAATAGTTGGTAATAATTCTTCTAAAGAAGAAAAACTACAACAAATCTGCGATTATTTAGCTTCAGAAATCTCTTACTATGACTGGGTTGGTTTTTACTTTAAAAATGGTGATAAAAACGAGTTAAAACTAGCTCAATTTAACGGTGAACCTACAGAACACACAATCATCCCTTTTGGAAAAGGTATTTGTGGACAAGTAGCAGTTAGCAATAAAAACTTTGTTGTACAAGATGTTAGTGAACAAGACAATTATATTTCATGTGGTTGGAAAGTAAAATCTGAAATTGTAATTCCCATCTTTGTAAACGGCGAAAACATCGGTCAAATAGATATTGACTCTCATACTGTTAACCCTTTTACTAAAAACGACGAAGATTTATTGGAATATATTTGCAAAAAAATAGCTAATTTTGTATAATTATTTTATAATCACTTGATTATTAAGTTTTTTTTTACTTTATTTGATGTGATTTTAAACAACCCCATTAATCCCCTTAAATATGAGCAATAGAGAACATCCTTCTTATGCAGCATTAGGCAGTGCTAATGCTCGTTCAAAATCTCAACAATCTTTAATAGAAAAATTCACAATCTGGTTTCGAAACTTCTTAGAAACAGCAGAGTAATTTATATTTATAGTTTTGTTGTATTAAAACACCACCAAAGAATATTTTTGGTGGTGTTTTCAATCTTAAAAGCTAAAAAAATATTGTGTGTCGACTACTCTTTTACTAGCTTTGCAAGCTTAACAACACAACAATAATGAACAATATAAAAACTATTAAATCAGCGTTAATTTCTGTTTTTCACAAAGACGGATTAGAGCCTATTGTTAAAAAACTTAATAATCTAGGTGTTACTATATACTCTACGGGAGGTACTGAAAAATTCATCAAAGACTTAGGTGTTAATGTAGTACCTGTAGAAGATGTTACTTCGTATCCTTCTATCTTAGGAGGAAGAGTAAAAACGTTACACCCTAAAGTTTTTGGCGGCATCTTAAACAGACAAGATCACGAAGGCGATATTACTGAGATGGAAGAATATAACATTCCTCAGTTAGATTTAGTAATTGTAGATTTATACCCTTTTGAAAAAACAGTTGCTTCTGGAGCTTCAGAGCAAGATATTATTGAAAAAATTGATATCGGTGGGATTTCGTTAATCCGTGCAGCTGCAAAAAACTTTAAAGACACTGTTATTATTTCTTCAATGGAACAATATGAAGATTTCTTAACTATTATTTCAGAAAGCAACGGAGAAACTTCGTTAAACGATAGAAAAAAGTTTGCTGCTAAGGCTTTTAATATCTCCTCTCATTATGACACTGCCATTTTCAATTATTTCAATGAAGATGAAGTTGTATATAAAGCTAGTGAAACTACATCTAAAGTATTACGTTATGGAGAAAACCCTCATCAAAAAGGTTTTTTCTTTGGCGATTTAGATGCTATGTTTGATAAGCTACATGGAAAAGAATTAAGCTATAATAACTTATTAGATGTTGATGCTGCTGTTAATTTAATAGAAGAGTTTAAAGGTGAAGATCCAACATTTGCTATTTTAAAACATAACAATGCATGTGGTTTTGCTCAACGTAAAACAATTCATCAAGCTTATATAGACGCTTTAGCTGGTGACCCTGTTTCTGCGTTTGGAGGGATTTTAATTTCTAACACGAAAATTGATAAAGCCACTGCCGAAGAAATTCACAAATTATTCTGTGAAGTAGTTATTGCTCCTGCTTATGATGCTGATGCTTTAGAAATTTTAAAAGGTAAAAAGAATCGAGTAATATTGATTCAAAAAGAAATTGAATTACCTAAACAAACAGTTAGAACTGCTTTAAACGGAGTATTAGTTCAAGATAAAGATTATATTACAGACAAATTAGATGATTTAACTTACCCTACTAACAATAAACCATCAGAAAATGAGTTAGAGGATTTGTTATTTGCATCTAAACTATGTAAAAACACTAAGTCTAATACTATTATTTTAGTAAAGGACAAGCAATTATTAGCTGGGGGAACAGGTCAAACAAGTAGAGTTGATGCTTTAAGACAAGCTATTGAAAAAGCTAATAGTTTTAACTTTGACTTAAACGGAGCTGTTATGGCTAGTGATGCTTTTTTCCCTTTTCCTGACTGTGTAGAAATAGCAGATAAAGCAGGTATAAAAAGTGTAATTCAACCAGGGGGATCTATTAAAGACCAATTAAGTATTGATTATTGTAATGATAATAATGTAGCAATGGTTTTTACTGGAACTAGACATTTTAAACATTAATTATATTGAGTGTAAAATACCCACAGATTTTTATTAGATTTGTGAGAATACATTAAAATTAAATATAAATAACGAAATCTTTATGGGTTTTTTCGATTTCATGACAGAAGATATTGCAGTAGATTTAGGTACTGCAAATACACTTATAATCCACAATGGTAAGGTAGTTATTGACAACCCCTCTATTGTTGCTAGAAATAGGCTCACTGGTAAAATTATCGCTACAGGTCACGAAGCCAGTAGAATGCAAGGAAAAATCCATGAAAACATCAAAACTATACGCCCCTTAAAAGACGGTGTAATTGCTGATTTTCAAGCTTCTGAAGAAATGATCAAGGAATTTGTAAAACAAATTCCTGCTATAAAAAAGAGATTATTTCCACCATCATTACGAATGGTAATTTGTATTCCTTCTGGAATTACTGAAGTTGAAAAACGAGCAGTTATTGATTCTGGTCGTCACATGAATGCTAAGGAAATCTATTTGATTTACGAACCAATGGCAGCAGCTATTGGTGTTGGTGTTGATATAATGGAGCCTAAAGGAAACATGATTATTGATATAGGTGGTGGTACAACTGAAATTGCTGTTATAGCACTAGCTGGTATTGTCTGTGATCAATCAGTAAAAGTTGCTGGAGATTTATTTACCAGCGATATTATGTATTACATGCGTACGCAACACAATTTATATGTTGGGGAAACTACTGCCGAAAAAATAAAACTACAAATAGGTTCAGCTACAGAAGATTTAGACACACCTCCTGAAGACATGATGGTTCAAGGACGTGATTTATTAAGTGGAAAGCCTAAACAAATACAAGTTTCTTATCGTGAAATTGCAAAAGCTCTAGATAAATCAATTTTACGTATTGAAGATGCCGTAATGGAAACACTATCTAAAACACCTCCTGAATTAGCTGCTGATATTTACAATACAGGTATTTATTTAGCTGGGGGTGGATCAATGCTTAGAGGTTTAGATAAGCGTTTATCTAGAAAAACAGATTTACCAGTATATGTTGCTGAAGACCCGTTACGTGCTGTAGTTCGAGGAACAGGTATTGCACTTAAAAATTTAGAAAAATACAAAACTGTATTAATCAAATAAATTTGAATGATTATTTATGCAACAGCTTATTTATTTCTTACAGAAGTATAAGTATTTCTTATTTTTTCTATTCCTAGAAGTTATAGCTGTTGCATTAATCATTAACAACCATTCTTTTCATAAAAGTAAATTTATTAGCTCTACTAATTTCATTACAGGTGGGCTATATCAAAAATCATCTAACATATCGGAGTATCTTAACTTAAAAGAAACAAACTCTGTACTTGTTGAAGAAAACTTAGCGTTAAAAAATAAATTAGAAAAAATTAACACTTATCTTGATAGTGTTTCTGCTAATCAGATAATAGATACAATAAATCTCTATCAAAATTTCAACTACATTTCTGGAAAAATAATTAAGAACTCTTTTCACAAAGCTGACAACTTTTTAACAATTAACAGAGGTAAAAATTATAATGTTTTTCAAGAAATGGGAGTAATAAATAGCAAAGGGGTTATTGGTATTACTGACAATGTTTCTAATAAATTTGCTAGAGTACAATCTATTTTAAATTCAAAAAGCAATATCAACGCTAAGTTTAAAAATAACAATCATTACGGTACATTAACATGGGACGGTAAGGATTACAATATTGTACAACTAACCGACATTCCACGTCAGGCAGCTTTTAAAAAAGGTGATACTGTAGTTACTGGAGGAAGATCTACCATTTTTCCAAACGGGATACCTATTGGAACAGTCGTAAAAGTACCTGAAGAATTATCTGCGGTTAATAGTATAAACATTAAACTCTTTAACGATATGTCTAACTTAAGTCATGTTTATATAATAACCAACCTAAATAAAAAAGAAATAAAAACTGTAGAAAATAACAATGAATAAAACAGTATACTTAATATTTTTATTCGTTTTCCTCTTGTTACTACAAGTGTTGATTCTAAATAATATTTTATTTTTAGGCTATGTAAACCCTTACATTTATATTGTTTTTATTTTTTTATTCCCTATTAAAGAAAACAGGTTTTCTCTTTTATTAGTAGCTTTTTTATTAGGTTTATGTGTAGATGCTTTTTCTAACTCTGGCGGAATTCATGCTTTTTCTACTGTATTTATGGCTTATATCCGTCTATTTGTTTTTAAGGCTGTTTTCAAAAAAACATCATCAGATTATCTGCTCTTTAACCTAAGACATGAATCTTTTGATAAAGTATTTAATTATACAGCAATTTTAACATTAGTTCACCACTTCATTTTATTTAGTTTAACTAACTTTAGCTTTTATAACATTTCAAATGTGCTTATCAATACACTTTTTTCTAGTGTTTTTACGTTACTGTTGTATTTTTTAGGAAGTTTTATATTTAGGAAAAAACTCACATGAAAAGAAGTTTCTTACTTATATTTTTAATTACTCTTATTGGAATTGTTTATATCTGTCGACTATTTCAATTACAAGTAGTACACGGAGGTGAACAAAGCCTAACCAATAGTGCTACCATAAAAATTGAATACGATTATCCTGAACGTGGTTATATTTATGATCGTAATGGAAAATTGTTAGTCGCTAATCAATTATCTTACGATGTAATGATTACTCCCAAAGAAGTAGAACCTTTAGACACTTTAGAATTCTGCTCTCTTTTAAAAATCGACAAGGAAGATTTTATAAAACGTTTTAAAAAAGCTGAAAACTATGCGCGATGGCTTCCTTCGGTATTTCTAAAACAACTAGCCAAAGAAGACTATGCTTTTTTACAAGAGAAACTACCTAAGTATAAAGGATTCTATATACAAAAACGTATTATCCGAAACTATCCTATAAAATCTGCAGCCAATGTACTCGGATTTATTAGCGAGGTAAACGAATATGTAGCTAAGAATAGTGATTACTACGAACAAGGAGAATTAATTGGTAAGCTTGGTGTTGAAAAACAATATGAGAAAGAATTAAGAGGTATTAAAGGGAGAAAATACTTTAAAAGAAATAACCTAAATAAAATTACTGGTTCTTATAAAGATGGAAAATATGACACACTTGCTGTAGCTGGTAAAGATTTAACATTAACTATTGATAGTGAGTTACAACAATATGGAGAATTATTAATGTCTGGAAAAAGAGGAGGTATTGTTGCAATAGAACCTCAAACAGGCGAGATTTTAGCATTAGTAACCGCTCCTTCATATGACCCGAATTTATTAGTTGGAAGGCAACGCTCTCCTAACTCTGTAAAACTTTTTAACGACAGTATAAACATGCCAACTTTTGATAGAGGGCTGCAAGCAATGTATGCTCCTGGTTCGCCTTTCAAAATCCTAACCGGTTTAATTGGCTTACAAGAAGGTGTGATTGATGAAAACTCAGGCTTTTATTGTAATCACGGATATCGCTACGGTAAACGACCAAATGCTTTTATGGGATGCCACTGTAGAATTGTTGGACGACCTGTACGTCTAAAAACTGCTATTGCTAAATCTTGTAATACTTATTTTGCTAACACCTACAGGAAAATTATAGACAACTATGAAAACCCAACAATAGGAACTAATGCTTGGAGTGAACATGCAAAAAGCTTTGGGTTAGGTAACTATTTAGGTTACGATCTTCCTTCTGGTCAAAAAGGAAGAATACCAAATGGAAGATTTTACGACAGAAGTTACGATTTTAGATGGGGAGCTACTACAACAATTTCAAATGCCATTGGACAAGGTGAGGTAGAAACCACACCTATTCAGTTAGCAAACATGACTGCAGCTATTGCTAACAAGGGCTATTTTTACACCCCTCATATTGTTAAGAAAATTGAAGATAAACCTAATCTTGATTCAATATATACAACTCCTAGAAAAACAACAGTTTCCCCTGAACATTTCCCTATTGCTATTGAGGCAATGTATGAAACATTTACCAGAGGTACAGCTAGATATAGTCAAGTTAAGGGAATAGATATTTGTGGGAAAACAGGAACGGTTGAAAACTTTATTAGAGTAAATAAGAAAAAAGTTCAGTTAACAGATCACTCTATTTTTATAGCCTTTGCTCCAAAAGAAAACCCCAAAATAGCCATAGCTATTTTTGTAGAAAACGGAGGATATGGATCTACAATTGCGGCCCCTATTACCAGCTTACTAATTGAAAAATACTTAAACAAATCTATATCAAGAAAACATCTTGAAAACCGTATGATTAACCTAAGTCTTCAAGAAAGATATGACAATCAATTATTAATTCAAAAAAGCGATACTATTGCGACAGGAACGAAATAATATTTTTGCTGGAGTCGACTGGCTACTTGTTTTTCTCTATATACTATTAGTTGGTTTTGGATGGGTTAATATCTATGCTGCATCTTCTACAGAAGAATCGAGAGAAATTTTTGACTTTTCTACAAAATATGGCAAACAATTAATTTTTATAGGACTTAGTTTGCCAGTTATCATCTTCATCCTTTTTTTTAATTCAAAGTTTTACGAACAATTTTCCAGTGTTATGTACATTTTTTCTCTGGTTTTATTAGCTGGAGTACTTGTATTTGGTAAAAAAATTAATGGGGCTACTTCTTGGTATAATTTTGGAGGTATAGGATTGCAACCTTCTGAATTTGCAAAAGCTTTTACCGCACTAGCATTGGCTAAGCTAATGAGTGATCGTCAATACAATCTTAAACTAATAAAAAATCAGGCCAAAGCTTTTATAATTATCTTTTTACCAGCTTTTTTCATCGCATTACAACCCGACATGGGATCCGTACTAATATATTTCGCTTTCTTTTTTGTTTTAAACAGAGAAGGGCTTACGTTAGCATATATATTATTCGGAACAATTTCTATAATTCTATTCTTACTAACTATATATTTTGGAGCAAAGTGGGTTCTTATTTCATGTTTACTTGTAATAACACTTGTTGTTTTTTATGGAATCTATAGAAATAAGCGATTTTTTCGCTTCAATGTTATAAAAATAATTGGTTCTTACCTTTTTTCTATTTTTTTTATTTTGGGAATTAGTTATACTTATAATAATATATTAGGTCAACATCAAAAAGACAGGTTTGATATTTTATTAGGAAAAATACAAGACAACAAAGGTATTGGCTATAACTCTTATCAATCTGAAAAAACAATTAGTTCTGGTGGTTTTTCTGGAAAAGGCTTTTTGCAGGGAGATAGAACTCAAGGCAACTTTGTTCCTGAACAGCACACAGATTATATATATAGTACCGTTGGTGAAGAATGGGGCTTTTTAGGGAGTTCTCTTGTCATAGTTTTATTTATGTTTTTGCTCTATAGGATAATCTACTTATCAGAAACACAAACTAATAAATTTGCAAGAATATATGGCTATAGTGTAGCTTCTATTTTCTTTTTTCATATTATTGTTAATATTGGCATGGTAATAGGGCTACTACCTACTGTAGGAATACCACTACCCTTTTTTAGTTATGGAGGATCATCTTTATGGGGATTCACCTTACTTCTATTCATTTTCATTCGTTTAGATGCTCATAAAAAATATGATTGGTAAACAAATTAAAACCATCTTTTTAAACATTAAAAAGAGAAATTGTAGTCCTTTTTACTTACTTAAAGAATAAAAGTCAAATAATGGATCTCAAAAGTTGTTGTGGACTTGGATTTATAACATTATTTTTATTTCAAAACTGACTTTATTGGATTCATACAATTGATAGATTATAGGTTCTCTTATCTGAACCAACATTGATAACATAAAATAAACAAAAATGTACTTCTCCTTTATTTTGAGGAGAAGAATGATATTCCAAAATAACTTTCCTTTGAAAAACTTATTTCAAACGGTTCCAATAAAGAAGTCATAATTCAAACTTTCACTTTTCGTGTAAGCGTGTTTATTTACATATTAGGGACTAACGATAGATAGAAGAGATCATCTTAATAAATCGTGCATCAGAATTAGGATTTTGTAGTATAGGGAACTCATAGAAAAATAGAATTAGTTACTTTTTTAAAAGCACTTGTTTACCACATCAAGGATTACCACTCCATAGCAAATACGATAATTATTAATTATAATTTTATAAATAGGATTACCTAATGCTAGGACTAAATCTTTTAACACTAAAATAAAAGCGTTAAAAACATAATGTAGAGAGGTAAAAAAACAAAATTCTTCCTTTATAAATTAATAACAATCTTTGTATAAACACAATAATTGTGAGTGCTACTAAATGGCTCTTTGTATTTAATATAAAATAAAAACGCTTCGATAAAAATATCGAAGCGTTTAACTATTAACTAACCTTAAAACTCTTATAAAGCGGCAATATGCTTAGCCAATTTAGACTTTAAATTTGCTGCTTTATTCTTATGAATAATGTTGTTCTTTGCTAACTTATCTAACATAGACACAACAGTCGAAAACATTCCTTCTGCTTCCTTCTTATCTTCAGTAGCTCTTAATTTCCTAACAGCATTACGAGTTGTTTTATGCTGATACTTATTTCTTAAGCGCTTTGCTTCGTTACTTCTAATTCTCTTTAATGCTGACTTATGATTTGCCATTCTATTAATACGTTAATTGTTTATAAAAAACTTGTAGTCCGTACGGGAATCGAACCCGTGTTACCAGGATGAAAACCTGGCGTCCTAACCCCTAGACGAACGGACCAAAACAATCGTTCTGATTGCGGGTGCAAATATACAATTATTTTTGTTATCTGCAACTAAATTTATTTTTATTTTATTTATTTCAAAAAAAAACAAATAAAAAGAACTTGTAGTCCGTACGGGAATCGAACCCGTGTTACCAGGATGAAAACCTGGCGTCCTAACCCCTAGACGAACGGACCAAAACAATCTTTTTGCGATTGCGGGTGCAAATATAAAAACTGTTTTTTATTACACAAAGCTTTTTTTTATTTTTTTAATATGCTTTTGCAAAAAATACTCTTTTTGTTGATGGTTTTCCTGTTAACACACATACTCCATTCTCTTCTTTTACATCATTAGGAATACATCTTATTGTAGCTTTTGTTAACTCCTTTATCTTATCTTCTGTTTCAATTGTACCATCCCAATGTGCTGATACAAACCCTCCTTTATTTTCTATCACATCTTTAAACTCTTCAAAAGAGTTTACTTCCGTAATATGATCGTTTCTGTAAATTAATGCTCTATTATATAAGTTCTTTTGAATTTCTTCTAATAAATTAGCTACAATATCTACCACCTCATCTCTAGAGACTGTTTGTTTCTCAAAAGTATCACGACGCGCTACTTCTACTGTTCCATTTTCTAAATCTCTTTTTCCCATTGCAACTCGTACGGGAACACCTTTTAATTCATACTCAGCAAACTTAGCACCTGGTCTAAAAGTGTCTCTATCGTCAAATTTTACTGATATTCCTTTAGCTCGTAATTCTTTTACAATTACATCTACTTTTTCAGAAATAGCATTTAATTGTTCCTCTCCTTTATATATAGGTACAATTACAACTTGAATTGGCGCTAGCTTTGGAGGTAGTACTAAACCAGCATCATCAGAGTGTGTCATTATCAATCCACCTATTAAACGTGTTGATACCCCCCAAGAAGTAGCCCATACATATTCTTGTTTTCCTTCTTTCGAGGTATACTTTACGTCAAATGCCTTAGCAAAATTTTGCCCTAAAAAGTGTGAAGTTCCAGCTTGTAATGCTTTACCATCTTGCATTAAAGCTTCTATTGTTAAGGTATCATCTGCCCCAGCAAAACGTTCACTCTCACTTTTAGCTCCTTTAACAACAGGCATTGCCATAAAGTTCTCAGCAAAAGTTGCATACACCTCTTGCATTTGCTTTGCTTCAGCTATTGCTTCTGCCTTTGTTGCATGTGCTGTGTGACCTTCTTGCCATAAAAACTCAGCAGTACGTAAGAATAAACGTGTACGCATTTCCCATCTTACAACATTTGCCCATTGATTTACTAGCAATGGTAAATCTCTGTGTGATTGAATCCATCCTTTATAAGTATTCCAAATAATTGCTTCAGATGTCGGTCGAACGACTAACTCTTCTTCCAATTTAGCCTCAGGATCTACACGTAGCTTTCCTTCATTATCTGGGTCATTTTGTAATCGGTAATGTGTAACTACCGCACATTCTTTTGCAAATCCTTCAGCATTCTTTTCTTCTGCTTCAAACAAACTTTTGGGCACAAAAAGAGGAAAATAAGCATTTTGATGTCCTGTTTCTTTAAACATTCTATCTAATTCTTTTTGCATGTTCTCCCAAATTGCAAATCCGTAGGGCTTAATTACCATGCAACCTCTTACTGCTGAATTCTCAGCTAAATCAGCTTTTACAATCAATTCGTTATACCATTTAGAGTAATCTTCGGCTCTTTTTGTTAAATGTTTGCTCATAATCAAAAGTTTGGCATAAATATTGTTATTTTTTATGCGTAAATTGTATCTGCAAAACTACATTAAAAAGGTAACAAGCCCAACAAAGAACTAATTTTTTGCAGCTCATAAAAAAACAATTTACTTTAACATAAAATAAAAAGTCATGAAGCTACATTACACCAAAACCAAACTCTCTTTTTATACCTTATCATTTTTGATAGCAGCTACCTTTATATCTTGTGGTTCTGCGCAAACGGTTACTGGTAGTGATGACGGTATTTATGCTGATGAAATAGAACAACCACAAAGTAAAGTAGTTGTTACTGATGATCGTGCATATGATAAATATCAAGAAAATTATTTTACCAAAGAAGTGGAACGTTTAGACGCTTTAAATGGTACTGATATTTTTACTGATATAGAAAATTATAAGTCTGAAAACGATGATTCTTATAATGATGAAGATATTATTTATGAAGAAGAACCTGAAACAAGAATTACATACAATGGTAATGAACCATGGGGTTATTCTGACAATAATGATGTAGTTATAAATATTAATACTTATCCAAGATGGGGTTATTACAACGATTGGTATTGGAATTATGGCTATGATTATTACAGACCTTGGTGGGGGCCTCGTTACTATGGTGGTTGGGCATATAACTCTCACTGGCACCCTTACCACTGGAACTCTGGGTTTTATGTAGGTTTAGGAGGAGGTTTCTATAACTCTTACTGGAACTCTCCGTATTACAGGTACAACCATTACAGACCATATAGATACTATAATAATCGCTATTATAGACGTCCTTACAGAGGTGCCAACTACTATAGAAGTCACAGAACTGCAACAACTTCTAGAAGAGGTTATACTACAGGTCGTAGAGGAACTACCACTTCTAGACGTTCTTCTGATGTTTACAGAAGAAGTAATAGTAGAACTTATCGTAACAACAGAAATACTCGTTCTACAAGAAACACGAGAAGCTATAATACCAGAAGAGGCAGCAACTCTAACAATAGAAGTATAAAACGATCAACTAGAACAAGAAGTTATAATTCTAACGGTAGTAGATCTACCCGTAGTTATAGAAGTACGCCTCGCTCAACAAGGAGTTCAAGAGAATATTCTACTAGAAATCATAGAGCTTCCAATAATGACGGTGTTCGTAAATCTTCATCAGTTAGAAACTCTAGAAGCTATACCAAGAGAAACCAATATTCTAATAGATCTGTTAGAAAGTCGTATTCTCCAAGAAACTCTAAAAGTTATTCAAAACCTTCTAGAAATTCTCGTAGTTACTCTGCTCCATCAAGAAGTACAAGAAGTTCTTCTTCTACCAGAAGCTCAAGAGGAAGTAACAGAAGCTCATCAAGAAGCTCTAGAAGATAATCTTGCATCAAAATTTCAAGATAAGTTTTAACGAATTAATGAAAAAATGAAAAGAATTTTAACTTTCGCGATAATTATCGCTAGTACGTATACTGCCTACTCGCAATCTTTGGGCTACAATGATTTAGGAATCTTATTTTCAAGAGACAATAATTATGGAACTGCTCGTTTTGAAGCAATGAGTGGAGCCTTTGGAGCATTAGGTGGAGACATATCTTCTTTTGGTATTAACCCAGCTGGTAGTGCCGTTGCCATTAAAAGTACTTTTGGGGTAACTTTAGGTAATAGAAACACTACATATACAGCTAAGTATTACGGAAACACAACAGAAACAGAAGATGATTTTTTTAACATTACCCAAGCTGGTGGTATTTTATCTTTTGACTCTGCTCATAACTCTGACTGGAACCGTTTTGCATTAACCTTTAACTATAGATTAAAAAGTGATTTTGAAGGTTTGTTTTCTTCACAAGGTAATAGTGGTCAGGCATTATTCAATGAACATCCTGATGATATTACCAATCAGTACGACAATGGACAAGAACAACGTTTTTTTAATTCTACCTACGGAGAGAGTAGCATTTTTGAGATGGGATTCTCTGCTGTACATCTAAACAAATTATATGCAGGAGCTAGTATAAAGTTTCATAACTTAAGCTTTGGTCAAGTTACAGAACTTAGAGAAGTTAATGAAGATAATAATGGTAACACATTAAACGCTTTTAATGTTCAAGATAGTTACTTTGAAGGTAGCGGAGTATCTTTTAGTGCTGGTTTTATTTACAAAGTAAATCAAAGCTTCCGTTTCGGGTTAGCTTATGAGACTCCAACATGGTATAATGAAGTTTTTGAAGACAGCAACTTAAACGTCTTCGACCCGAATGACTCTAGATATGATGATTGGATAGGTTACACTGAAATTTCAGCAACAAACCAAAATACCGATGTTAACAGTGGCGAAGAATTTAACTCAAACATTTTCAGACTAAGAACACCAAGTAAACTTACAGCCAGTGCAGCATTTGTTTTTGGTAAACAGGGTTTAATAAGTGCTGACTATACTTATAAAGATTACAGTGGCACAAAATATAGAGAGAACGCCCCTTATTTTATAGAAACTAATCAAAACTTTGATAATGATTTCAAAGGTACTCATTCCTTAAACATTGGTACTGAGTGGCGTTTTGACAAAATGAGTGTTCGTGGTGGTTATCATTATGAAGAAAGCCCTTATAAAAATGCTCTAGACGGTGATAATATTTCTGGATTTTCATTAGGACTTGGTTATAATTTCGGAAACGTTAAGTTTGATTTATCATATACTAACTCAGAAAACAACAGTCCGTACCATATTTATAACTCAACTGCTGTAAATGTAGATCCTATTGAATTAACAACCGATACTTCTAGAATCTCTGGAACAATTACTTTTAGTTTATAATTCATAAAAAACATATATAAAAAGTCCTGCTATAGCAGGACTTTTTATATATACATATCTCAGTTTTTTACCGTAATTTTGCTTCTTATTTACAACTTATGAGTTCAATAAAAATAAACATACAAGAAACTAATAACGAAACCATTCTAAAATTTGTTAGTAACAAAATATTAGTAAACGGTGGTAGTTATGAATATAATAATATAGACGAGGCTAAAAACTCTCCGTTAGCACAACAGCTATTTTATCTTCCTTTTGTAAAGAAGGTATTAGTTACAGCTAACTTCATTGCTATTCAACGATACGATATTGTTGAATGGAGCGATGTTGAAGAAGAGGTTCGCGAGCAAATAGAAGCTTACATCCAAGATGGTAATTCTGTAGTAAAAGAAGAAACTACCAAAAAAGATGCTGTTGAAGTATATGCTGAAGTTACACCAAACCCTGCTGTAATGAAATTCGGAACCAACAAAGCTTTAACACAAACTGATGTTGAGTATACAAATATTGAAGAAGCAAGCAAATCTTCTCCTTTAGCACAAGCATTATTTAGTTTTCCTTTTGTAAAAGAGATTTTTATTTCTGAAAACTACATTTCAATCACCAAATACGACATGATTGATTGGAATGAAGTATACCAAGAAGTACGTACTTTTATTCGTAGTTATATACAGGAAGGCAAAAAAATTATATCTGAATTACCAAAACAGCAAACTAAGCAAAACGTTGAAGTTCCTAAAGAGAATTTAACTGATACTGAAGCTAAAATTGTTGATATTTTGGATGAATATATAAAGCCTGCCGTAGCCTCTGATGGTGGTAATATTGCTTTTCAAGCATATGATGCTAATAGCAAAAGAGTAAGCGTTATTTTACAAGGAGCTTGTAGTGGCTGTCCATCATCAACAGTAACATTAAAAAACGGTATTGAAACTATGCTTAAAGAAATGTTACCTAATCAAATTAATGAAGTAGTTGCCATTAATGGGTAATTTACCGTAAACCTAACAAAAACATATGTCTGAAAAGATTAAACCATATAAAGATTCTGAATTAGGAAAGAAAGAGCAAGTAGCTCAAATGTTTGACAATATTTCTGAAGATTACGACGGCTTAAACCGTGTAATTTCTTTAGGAATTGATGTTAGCTGGCGTAAAAAAGTGGTAAAATTAGTAGGAGAAAATAAACCTCAACAAATTTTAGATATTGCTACTGGTACAGGTGATTTAGCCTTAATGATGTCTAAATTAAACCCTGAAAGAATTGTAGGGTTAGATATTTCTGAAGGAATGCTACAAGTAGGAAGACATAAAATAGCCAAGGCTGATTTATCTAATAAAATTAAAATGATTGTTGGAGATAGTGAAAACATTCCTTTTCCTGATAATACCTTTGATGCAATTACTGTTTCTTTTGGTGTTAGAAACTTTGAAAACTTAGATAAAGGCTTAACCGAAATATTACGTGTATTAAAACCTGGAGGTAAGTTTGTTGTATTAGAAACCTCAAATCCAACCAAGTTTCCTTTCAAACAAGGATATAAATTGTATACTAATTATATTTTACCTATTATTGGTAAACTCTTTTCAAAAGATAAGGTTGCTTACTCTTATTTATCAAAAACAGCAAATTCCTTCCCTTTTGGAAAGGCTTTCAACAATATTTTACAAAAAAACGGGTTTAAGAATGCAAAGAATATACCTGTAACGTTTGGTGTTGCATCAATTTATACCGCTTTAAAATAATATGTTAAAAAAGCTTTTACTTTTCGGAATTTTAGTAACGTCGTTTTCCACACAAGCGCAAAAAGAAAAAATATTGAAACTTCCTAGTTTTGACAAACCTCTTTTTCACTATGGTTTTTACTTAGGAGCTAATAATAATGGTTATAAAATTTCTTATGCTCCAAGTGATTTTGATAATGCTGAAATCGAAGTAGAGTCCTCTATTGGTTTTAATGTAGGTTTAATTGCTGACTTAAGGTTACATAATAATATTAACCTACGTTTTGAACCTGGTTTAATGTCTAACACCAAAACATTACGTTTTAAACATATACCTGGAGCAGAAAACGAAAAAACACGTGAGGTTGGAGCCACATACTTACACTTACCACTGCTGTTAAAATTTAGCACAAACAGGCTTAATAATATGAGACCTTATGTAATTGGAGGAGTTTCATACGATCATAACTTTTCAAGTAATGAAAAAAACAGTGATGATAATTTTGCTGGAGAATTTAGAACATCAACCACTAATTTCATGTACGAAGTAGGTATTGGTGTTGATTTTTACTTAAGTTATTTTAAATTCTCACCTTCTATAAGAGGGGTTTTTGCCATAAATAATGAGGCTATATACGATAACAAATCTCCTAGTCAATGGACAGACCCAATTAATTTCTTAGGAACTAGAGGAGTGTTTTTGCACTTAGCTTTTGAATAAGATTTCTTAAACATATATTCACAATAAAAAAAGGCTTTCTAAATTAGAAAGCCTTTTTAAGTTTAAAAATAATATGAAGTCCCCCGAAATCCTATTACTCTTTATTATTTAGACACAAAAAATTTTATTTGGTCACTTATTTTATAAATTATTTAATAATTTATTCAAAAACACAATAGATGTAAATGATTTATTTAAATTTTAAAATAAAAAAAGCCGCAAAAAGCGGCTTTTCATAAAGATTTCTCTTTATCAATCGGATAGAAGTCCCCCGAAATCTATCGTACTGTTAAAAACATTGTTTTTAGCGTTTTCAAAGATATAAAAAAATGTTAATTTTTATTATTTTTTATAACTATTTTATTGTCAACTACATTTTTAATTGGTAATATAACCTTTCCTGTATCTGTATTAATCGTAATACAAATATTATCTATTGCCACAACAACACCTTCTACTTCATCTATTATAACTTTTTCTCCTATTGATATATTCTTTCTTGAATAATAGCCAAAAAGTAATCTAGCAACAGCATCTCTAGCTCCAAAACCAAAAGCTAAAGTAAACGCTAGTAGTACAGAACCTATTAGTAATGTTAAATTACTTTTTATTACTGATGTGTCTACACCTGCTTGATCAAGAGCTGTTATAGATAAAAATATTACAATTAAATAAAAAGCAATATTTCCTACTAAATTTCCACCTGAAATTTCAAGAGACTTAAACATGGTTTGAATGGCTTTTTTTACCATTGTTCCTAAATATGCACCTGCCACAAAAATACCTACTGCTGTTAGTAGTTTTGGCAAATAAGCAAAAAAGCTTTTTATCCCATCAGAAACGACATTCATACCAAATACCTCTGCCCCAACCATTACAAAAATGAAAATTAAAAACCACTTTAAAACAGCTAAAATCACATTAGTTAAAACAATATTAATGGTACTGTTCCCAAAAATCTCTGTTTTGTTGAGTTTTTTAGACCATTCATCTATTTTAGTTTTTGATAAAGCCTTTCTAACGATATATAGAAATACTTTTATTGCCAGCCAAGAAACAATTACAAAAAGAATAAACATCGCTACAGTTGGTAATGTTTTAGCTATGTCTTGAAAAAGATTTAAAAAGGGGGCTAAAATATCTATTTGTAGAGTAATCATAATTTTTTGTAGTTAGAGTAGTTAAAATTTAGTTTTTAATCTTTTTTAGATTCGTTTTTGTTATGCGAACTGCTACTAAGCAAATCTACAATAGTACTCGGATATTTCACAACAAATAAATCTGCTATATCAATTGATAGCTTTATCATTGCTACATCATTAAGCACTTTATCTTTTAGCACTTCCGGTAACTCCTCGTTATGTAATATTTGTTTAAATGGATTATCCATAATTTATTACAGTTCGTTATACGCTTTCACTACTTTATCTTTAGCCCTTTTCAATCGCATCTTAACTGCACTTTCTCCTAAATCTAAACCTATAGAAATATCTTTAATACTCATATCATCCTGATACTTCATTAACAAGATCATTTTCTCTGAAGGAGAAATTATTTCAAGTGCTTTAGCTAGTTTATCTGATTTTAATTCAAATAGTGTAGCGTCTTCAATATCATCAATATTGCTTTCTTCTCTTATTTCATCAGTTACTAAGGTAACTTTTTCTTTTTTTTTCTCTTTGTTTCTTTGCACGTAATTAACACAAAAATTATACGTAAAAGAATACAACCAAGTAGAGAATTTAGATTTTCCTTTAAAAGTTCTCAATTTAACAAATAATCGTATAAAAACATCGTGTGTTAAATCTTGTGCCTCTTCTTTACTTTTAGAAAAACTATAACACTTATTATACACCACACCTGCGTAACGGTCGTATAAAACAGCAAACAAATGAGTATCATTTTTTTCTACTATTTTACGAACCAAATCTTCGTCGTTTATTTTCTTTACATCAATACTCTCCAAGGGGCAGTATAGTTAGTTTTTCCTTCTTAGTTACGAATAAATTTAGACACTACTTTAATAGTATGGTCACTTTAAAAAACATTAATACAATTCGTTTTAACATTTATTTAACAAATAGACGATTTTTTTTAAGAAACACAAAAATTTTGTAACATTATTGCAACCTCTTACGTATAAGTTAATGCAGAGTGATTGATAAATTAAAAATATATTTGAAGTAGATGAGACAACTTAAAATTACAAAACAGGTTACCAACAGAGAAACAGCCTCTTTAGACAAATACTTACAAGAAATTGGAAAAGTAGATTTAATTACTGCTGATGAAGAAGTAGAATTAGCGCAAAGAATTAAAGCTGGTGACCAAAGAGCTCTTGAAAAACTAACCAAGGCTAACTTACGTTTTGTGGTATCGGTTGCAAAACAATACCAAAATCAAGGATTAACACTTCCTGATTTAATTAATGAAGGAAATTTAGGTTTAATTAAAGCCGCTAAACGTTTTGATGAAACTCGTGGTTTTAAATTCATCTCTTATGCAGTATGGTGGATTCGTCAATCTATTTTACAAGCATTAGCTGAACAATCTCGTATTGTTCGCCTACCTTTAAACAAAATTGGTTCTATTAATAAAATTAATAAAATGTATGCTTTCTTAGAGCAAGAAAATGAGCGCCCACCAAGTGCTGAGGAAATTGCTAAGAAACTAGACATGACTGTTAATGATGTTAAAGAGTCTATGAAAAACTCTGGACGTCATGTATCAATGGATGCTCCTTTGATTGAAGGTGAAGATTCTAATTTATATGATGTATTAAACTCAGGTGAATCACCAAACCCTGACAAAACATTATTACATGAATCTTTACGTATTGAAATTAACCGCGCACTAGAAACATTAACTCCACGTGAGGCTGATGTTGTAAAATTATACTTTGGTTTAGGAGAGCATCAACCAATGACTTTAGAAGAAATAGGTGAAACATTTGATTTAACACGTGAACGTGTACGTCAAATCAAAGAAAAAGCCATCAGAAGATTAAAACACACATCTCGTAGTAAGATTTTAATGACTTACTTAGGTTAATAACATAAACAACAACAAATAGTTATCGTAACTATTCGTTTTTTGATTAATGAATGAAAGCTCTCTAATTTGAGAGCTTTCTTTTTCATTTTAATGCCCTTAGTTTTAACTATATTTGCACATAATAACAACACAACAACTTATATATTAATGGAAAAACTTGTAGCCCCATCAATTTTAGCGGCTGATTTTGGAAATCTTCAACGTGATGTTGAAATGGTAAATGATAGTAAAGCAGATTGGTTTCATATTGACATTATGGACGGTGTTTTTGTACCAAATATTTCTTTTGGAATGCCTGTTTTAAAATCAATTACAAAACACGCTAATAAAATTATTGATGTGCACTTAATGATTGTAGATCCTGATCGTTACATTCAAACTTTTGCTGATTTAGGCGCCGACATTTTAACAGTACATTACGAGGCTTGTACACATTTACACAGAACAGTTCAAGCAATAAAAGCAGCTGGTATGAAAGCAGGAGTAGCTTTAAATCCGCATACACCAATTGCAGTTTTAGAAGATATTATAAAGGACTTAGATGTGGTTTGTATTATGAGTGTTAACCCTGGGTTTGGAGGGCAATCATTCATTGAAAATACGTACAAAAAAATTCAACAGTTAAAGAACTTAATTGAATTTAGTGAAGCTTCTACTCTAATTGAAATTGATGGTGGTGTAACTGATCAAAACGCTAATAAACTTGTAGAGGTAGGTGCTAATGTATTAGTTGCTGGCAGTTTTGTTTTCAAAAGTGACAACCCAACCGAAACAATTGAAAATTTAAAAACTATTATAAATTAAAAGTCAAAGCGTATTTAGAAACGAATCTAAGTACGCTTTTGATTTAACAGCCCTTTAATCCCTTAAAAGGTACTATAAATATAATATAGTCAATATTAATGTAATCTTTTTTGAGGTTAACTTATTCTCCCCCACAAATAACATCATTCATACAAACATAGCCTCGAGGAAGTGGTTCACAGCTATGACACAAAACGTAAATCCATCCTCCATTAATTGATTTTTGTTCTGCTTTATTTAAAGCAATACCTAGGTTTGAAATGTTTTTAAACATAATAAAGTGTTTTAAGTTTCTCAAAAATAAATTCTAGAAAACAATTTAACTCACAAAAAACCATAATAAAAGTATGGTTTTATCGTAAAATTAAACTTTTCACACGGCTTATATTGAAGAAAAAGCTAAAACTGCTCTAATAAGTAATAAATTAAATCCGTGGTAGTTACAATCCCGACTAATTCATTATCATCAACAACTGGCAAAGCATGAAACTCTTTTTTAGCTAGAATTTCTGCTACCTCTTTAATTGTAGTACTAGAATTTACAGTTTCTAAGTTTTTTGCCATTACTTGATCTATTGTAAACATATTGTACACCACAGTATCAACGTCAGTTTCATTTTCATCAATTGCATCTGCAAAACTTATTCGTAAAAGGTCTGTATAACTTAACATTCCTTTTATTTCATTTCCGCTAACTACCGGAATATGTCTTATATGTTCTTTTTTAAATATTTTTTCTGCTGTCATTAAATCATCAGTACTACTTAATGTAATTACATCTTTAGTCATTATAACTGAAACTGGTGTTCTTTTTTTCATTTTAGTAAAGTTTTGTGTTATTATCTACTTCAAATTTCAGTAATAAAAACAAGTATAAACCTGATTAAAATCATAGATTATCATCTATTTTATTTCTATCTAAAATGTAATTATTTAACTATTTTTACAAAAACATTTTATCTTGATAGAAGATTTACAGAAATACTACGGTTATTTATTTGAAGAAGCATTATTAAAAGAAATAACTGATGTTGCAATAGCTAAAGAATTTAAAGCCAATGAAGTTATTATTGATATTGGAAGCTACATTACTTCTATTCCTTTGTTATTAAGTGGTGCTATAAAAATTTTGCGTGAAGATAAAGAGGGAGACGACTTAGTCTTATATTATATTGAAAAAGGTGATACTTGCGCTATGACACTTTCGTGTTGTATGGGACAGACTAAAAGTAAAATTAAAGCCGTGGCTGAAACTGATGTAAAGCTATTAATGATTCCTAAACAAAAAATGAGTGAATGGCTTAGTAAATATAAAAGCTGGCAAGAATTCATCTTACATAGTTATCACAGCAGATTACAAGAGTTTATTGATGCTATTGATACTATTGCTTTTCTAAACATGGATGAACGTTTATTAAAATACCTAAAAGACAAAGCCTTAGTGAATCAAAATGAAACAATTAGCGTAACACACCAACAAATAGCTAACGATTTACACACTTCTAGAGTAGTTATTTCAAGACTTTTAAAAGCTTTAGAAAAAAAAGATAAAATAGAACTAAATAGAAATCAAGTTAAAGTGTTAGAACTTTAACCCTGTAACTTAAGTTACATTTATTACAAGAGAATCGTTTTACCTTTATAGTAAAAAACGATGGGTAAATTTTCTGAAATAATTAAAGGTAAAAAACCTGTTTTGATTGATTTCTTTGCCGAATGGTGCGGTCCATGTAAAATGATGGCTCCTATATTAAAAGAAGTAAAAAAAGATTTAGGAGAAAATGTTATTATTTTAAAAATAGACGTTGATAAAAATCAACAAATAGCCAATACCTACCAAATTAAGGGAGTTCCTACCTTTATGCTTTTTAAAGAAAGGAAGCTATTATGGAGACAATCTGGGATGTTACACAAGGATGATTTGATTCAAATTATTAATAGTCATGTGAAATAATATCATTATTTTTATTCCACCTTATTGCTACTAAAAAAACGTTCTTATTTAATAACCTCATAAACAATCTTCGGTATGGAAGACATGCTCTTTTATGATAGAATGCAGTTTGCTTTCACTATTACTTTTCACTACTTATTTCCACAATTAACAATGGGACTATCGTTAATGATAGTTTTTTTCAAATGGAAATTTTTAAGGACTAAAATTGAAAAATACAACGATGCTGCTAAGTTTTGGATGAAAATTTTTGCTTTAAATTTTGCTATGGGAGTTGTCACTGGAATACCTATGGAATTTCAATTTGGAACTAACTGGGCTAAGTTCTCCGAGCTTACTGGTGGTATTATAGGTCAAACATTAGCTATGGAAGGAATGTTTTCTTTCTTTTTAGAATCTTCCTTTTTAGGGCTGTTTTTATTTGGAGAGAAAAAACTAGGACATAAGCTTCATTTTTTAACTGGATTCCTTGTCTTTTTAGGCTCTTGGGCGAGTGGTTTTCTAATTATAGCTACACATTCTTGGATGCAAAATCCTGTAGGATATGAAATACTAGCCAATGGTAAATTTGTACTAAATAACTTTTCAGCCTTGTTCTCAAACCCATGGTTATGGCCTTCTTATTTGCACAATCAGGCTGCTTCCTTGGTAACGAGTTCTTTCGTAGTAGCTGGCATTGGAGCTCTTTATCTTTTAAATAAAAAACACGTAGAATTTGGAAAATTATTTTTAAAAACTGGAGTTGTTTTTGGAGTTATAGCATCTATCTTAGTTGCTTTTCCTACAGGCGATTTAGCCGCTAAAAATGTTGTCAAATATCAGCCTACAACCTTTGCTGCTATGGAGGGTATATTTGAAACAGAAAAAGGAGGCTCTGAAATAGTGCTGATTGGACAACCAAATATGCTGGAGAAAAAACTAGACAATAAAATAGCCGTCCCTAACATCTTAAGCTTTTTAACCTACCAAGAATGGAATGCTGAGATTAAAGGACTCAATGAATTTGATGAAAAAAACTACCCAACAAATATACCTGGACTATATTATGCATATCATATAATGGTAGGTTTAGGAACTATTTTTATTGCATTAATGTTAGCTAGCATTATACAGTTATTCAGAAAAAAATTATATCAAACAAAATTGATTTTATGGTCTTTACTCTTCATGATTCCATTTCCATATATTGCCAATACTACCGGCTGGTATACTGCTGAATTAGGACGCCAACCTTGGTTAGTTTATAACTTATTACGAACATCCGCTGGAGCATCTCCTACAGTATCTTCAGGAAACACTTTATTTACTCTTTTAGGGTTTATAGGTTTATACTTACTATTAGGAATGTTATTTCTAATTTTAGTAGGAAAAATCATTAACAAAGGACCTCAAACAACACATTAAATTATGGAACTTTTTTGGTATATAGTATTAGTTACGATGTTAACCATTTATGTTATTTTAGATGGTTATGATTTTGGAGCAGGAATTATTCACTTATTCTTTGCTAAAAAAGAAGAAGATAAAAAGAAAGTCGTAAAAGCAATAGGTCCTTTTTGGGATGCGAACGAAGTATGGTTAATCGCTGCGGGTGGTGTCTTATTTTTTGCTTTCCCTACTTTATATGCTTCTTCATTTAGTGGTTTTTATCTTCCTTTAATGATGGTTTTATGGTTACTAATTTTTAGAGCTATTGGATTAGAACTTCGCGGACAAATACATAATAGGATATGGGAAAGTATTTGGGACAAAGCTTTTGGGATTGCAAGTTTGCTTCTCGCCTTATTTTTTGGAGTTGCATTAGGAAATGTGGTACGTGGTGTTAATCTAGGAAATGTAGTAGATGGTGTTTCTACTCATGAAGCACATTACTTTTTCCTCCCTTTATGGAATTCGGAATTCTCTCCTCACTCTGAAACACTTGGAGTTATTGACTGGTTTACTTTACTTCTGGGAATTATTGCAGTTGTATCACTAACTATCCATGGTGCCAATTGGGTTATTTTCAAAACTAATGCTAGTATTAACAACCAACTAAAAAAGGTTGTTTTTACTCTTTCTTTTGTTTTATTAGGTTTAGTAATTATTTCATTAATCGCTTGGCATGTTATAGAGCCTAAACCATTTCATAATTTCATAGAGCATCCTTTTTTATGGATTTTCCCTCTGCTAACTTTTGTAGGGTTATTTGGTTTATTCAACGTAAAAAAGCACAAAAAACACATCACTGGGTTTTTATATTCTTCTTTGTTTTTATTAGGAGGTTTGGCAACTACAGTCGCTTCAATTTTCCCTAAAGTTTTACCTTCAACCAATAACATAAATCCCGATTTAACAATTTATAATGTAGCTGCTAACGAGTATGGTTTGTCCGTAGGTTTAAATTGGTTTTTTATAGCTGCAATCCTAGTAGTTGTTTATTTTATTATTCAGTATAAAGTCTTTAAAGGAAAAATGGATGATGTAGACTATGGTGAACATTAGTATATTCTATTTTATATATTCTACATATCCTCTTTACTAAAAAACATACCCTGTGTAACTAAAGTTACTGACTACCGTATATGTTGCCACTAAATTTGCTGTTATAAAACAGTAAAAATGAAAACATCATATATAAGTTTATTTATGGTAGCACTTTTTATATCTGCTACTACCCTAGCTCAAACTAAAATTTCCATTTCAAAAGGTGAAGTTTTGAAAAGAGTTCAGGAAAATAATACCTCTTTAAGAATAGCTGAACAAAACTATCAGCAAGCACGTGCCGATTACAAGCAGACCAACGCTGTGTTCTTGCCAAATATTACTGCTTCTCATACAGGAATTGTAACTACCAATCCATTAATGGCATTTGGTAGTAAATTGAATCAAGAAATTTTAACGCAAGCAGATTTTAATCCAGATTTATTAAACAATCCGAAACGAACACAAAACTTTGCTACTAAAATTGAAGTACAACAACCTTTAGTGAACTTAGACGGTATTTACCAACGTAAAGCCGCTAAAACTAAAATGGAAGCAACCAACTTGCAGACGCAACGTACTCAAGAATATTTATTGTTAGAAGTTGAAAAAGCCTACATGCAATTGCAATTAGCTCACAAGGGAGTTTCGGTATTAGAAAAAGCCTTAAAAGCTGCGGAAGCTAATCAACAAATGGCAGAAAATAGCTTTAAACAAGGGTATTTACAACGTGCTGATGTATTAGCCGTTAAAGTTCGAGTTACCGAAGTAAAAAATCAATTACAAACAGCAAAAAGCAATGTACTAAATGTTTCTAACTACTTGTCTTTTTTAATGAATGAAAAACAAAACAACATTTATGAATCCTCAGATAGTTTACAAGTACACTTAACGAATCAAGTTGCTGACATTACTATTTCTGAAAATCGTTCAGATATTAAAGCAATGGAATTAGCTTCTGAAGCCTATCAAAAAATGCACAAAGCGGATAAAATGGATTTTCTTCCACGCTTAAATGCTTTTGGTAGTTACGAATTGTACGATGATAAAATTTTCAATGTTGATGCAAATGGTTACGTAGTAGGAGCACAATTAACTTGGGATATTTTCAAAGGTTCTAAACGCTACGGAAAAGCACAAAAAAGCAAAGCTCAGTATGAAAAATCAAGATTAGAATACGAGCAGTACAAATCTAAAAGTCAATTAGAGTTAAACAACACTAAACGATTATTAAACGATGCAGAGGAACAATTAAAGTTAACCGAATTAGCCTTACAACAATCGGAAGAAGCCTTAAGAATCAGAAAAAACAGATTTAAAGAAGGACTAGAAAAAACATCCGATTTATTAATCGCTGAAACACAATACGCTCAAAAACAATTAGAATATTACCAAACTGTATATCAATATAACTATACCAAAGCTTATTTAGATTTTTTAACTCACTAAGAGAGATTTAAAACGCTCCGACACTTGTGTCGATTTTTTAAAATCAATTTCCTTTAGATACCTCGTAGGTTTACTTTGAGGTAGTAAACTAAAAAATAATCAATAGTAAAAACGAACAAATGAAAGCTATATATACAATCGCCCTTGCCATATCACTTTTAGTAGTAAGCTGTGATAAAAAAGAAACAACAAACAATAACAACAAACCAACAGTAGCTGTAAAAGTTGCTAAAGTAACGGCTAATGATAACAATCCGTTTATAACAGCAAGCGGAAAAGTAGCAGCTACCAACAGTGCTGAATTAAGTACTCGTATGATGGGTTATGTAACCAACATACATGTAAAAGTTGGTGATAAGGTAAATAAAGGTCAATTATTAGTATCAATCAATAACAGCGATTTACAAGCTAAAAAAGCACAAGCAGAAGCTAATGTAATTAAAGCACAAGCAGGATTTTCAAGCGCTGAAAAAGATTACAATCGCTTTAAAAACTTATTTGAACAAAATAGCGCTTCTCAAAAAGAGTTTGATGATATCACTGTTCATTACAATGTTGCCAAAGCGAATTTAGAAGCTGCTAAACAGCTAAGAAACGAAATCAATTCTCAGTTTGCTTATACGAATATCAGAGCCCCATTTTCAGGAGTGGTAACCAACAAATTTATCGATAAAGGTGCGATGGCTAATCCTGGGATGCCTTTAATATCTGTTGAAGGAAAAGGCGGTTTTGAAGTAACTGCGTTAGTACCAGAAAGTGACATTTCTCAAATTAAAAAAGACACAAAGGTTGATGTAGCTATCAAATCAATAAACAAAACGGTTACTGGAAAAATATCGGAAGTAAGTACCTCCGCCAAAAATACAGGGGGACAATACTTAGTTAAAATTAACCTAGATAAAACCGATGTAAAATTGTTATCAGGAATGTTTGCTACGGTTCAGTTTCCTGTTGAAAAAACACAAAAAAGTACTGACATGGTTTTAATTCCGTCAGAAGCTTTAGTACACAAAGGACAACTATCAGGAATTTATACGGTAAGTCAAAGTAATACTGCTGTGTTACGTTGGTTACGCTTAGGAAGAACCTTTGGAGATCAAGTAGAAGTTTTATCAGGTTTATCAGCCGATGAAAGTTATATCGTTTCTTCTGAAGGTAAACTATACAACGGAGCGAAAATAAGTGTACAGTAAGCAGTTACCAATAAACAGTTTTCAGTTAGTTGTAAAACTAAATTATAAATCATAGTTGAAAGTTGCGTTAGGGATAGAAGCGACATCCTTTTTACGTCAGTTCGAGTGTCCTGAGCGAAGTCGAAGGATCTATCGAGAACAAGTAAAAAGATATAGCGAATAGCCCGTTAAAACGCCCAAAAAAATATAAATCAAAATGAAAGAAGGTATAGCAGGAAAAATAGCCAAAGGGTTTATAGGCTCTAAACTTACCATACTATTAATGGTCGTGTTTATGGTAATTGGTGTGTATAGTTCTTTTTTTATTCCGAGAGAAGAAGAACCACAGATTGATGTGCCTATGGCTGACATCTTTGTAGGATATCCAGGTGCGAGCCCTACAGAAGTAGAATCGAGAGTTATCAAACCCTTAGAAAAAATAATTTCGAACATCAAAGGAATAGAGTACGTATACTCTACTTCAATGAAAGAACAAGGAATGGTGATTGTTCAGTTTTATGTTGGTGAAGACATAGAGCGCTCGTTTGTAAAACTATACAATGAGATTAACAAACATATGGATCAAATGCCGAAAGGTGTTACGATGCCTTTGGTAAAAACACGCGCGATTGACGATGTACCTATGTTAGGGTTGACATTATGGAGTGAAAACTACGACGATTATCAGTTAAAGCAACTCGCACAAGAGCTTACTAACGAAATTGAAAAAGTAAACGATGTTGCGATTACTCAAAAAATTGGAGGTAGAAATCGTGAGGTTCGTGTGGTAGTAGACAAAGATAAATTAGCTGCAAGTGGATTAGACTTTCTATCGGTTACTGAAATGTTAAAAGCCAGCAATCAGCAGCTAAGTGCGGGGAGTTATGATAAAAACGATACCGAGTTTTTAGTAACTACAGGAAAGTTTTTACAATCTGCTGAAGATGTTAAAAACTTAGTGGTTGGTGTACAACAAAATCAACCGATTTATTTAAAACAAGTTGCGAACGTACTAGACGGACCAGAAATTCCTAAAAACTATGTAAGTTTTGGTTATGGACAAGCAAGTAGTAATGTTTCAACGTATCAATCAGAATACCCAGCAGTAACCATTTCGGTAGCAAAACGAAAAGGAGCGGATGCTATGCAAATTGCCGATGTAATTTTAGCGAAGGTTGATCATTTACGTACCAACTTAATTCCTAATGATGTACATGTTGAAATTACCCGTAACTATGGTGAAACAGCATCACAAAAAGTATCAGAATTATTATTACACTTAATCGGTGCAATTATCGCTGTAACCTTAGTGGTAATGTTAGCCATGGGTTGGCGTGGTGGTTTAGTGGTATTCTTATCGGTTCCCATCACCTTTGCACTTACCTTACTAAGTTACTACATGTTAGATTATACCTTAAACCGAATTACCTTGTTCGCCTTGGTATTCGTAACGGGTATTGTGGTAGATGACTCCATTATTATTGCTGAAAATATGCACAGGCATTTTAAAATGAAGCGACTACCGTTTAAGCAAGCTGCCTTGTACGCTATTAATGAAGTAGGAAACCCAACTATATTAGCCACCTTTACCGTAATTGCTTCGGTATTACCCATGGCATTCGTTTCTGGATTGATGGGACCTTATATGAGTCCGATGCCAATTGGAGCTTCTATCGCTATGATTTTATCACTATTTGTTGCCCTAACGATTACTCCATATTTAGGATATATTTTCTTACGTGAAAAAGACAAGCACGATACTGAAGAAACCTTTGAAGGAAACGAAACCAAAGCAATGCAAAGCACGCTAATCTATAAATTATATGAGAAGTTCGAGCGTCCGCTTATTGAAAATAAAACCAAACGTTGGGCATTCTTAGGAATCACTATTGCTCTACTGCTAGGTTCTATGTCGTTATTCTTTACCAAATCAGTCGCTGTAAAAATGTTGCCTTTTGATAACAAAAACGAATTTCAAGTAGTCATTGACATGCCTGAAGGTACTACTTTAGAACGTACCGATGCGGTAACTAAAGAAATTGCACAATACCTAGCTACACGACCAGAAGTGGTAAACTACCAAAGTTATGTAGGTACCTCTGCTCCAATTACCTTTAACGGATTGGTTCGTCATTACGACTTACGCGGGGGTAGCAATATGGCGGATATTCAAGTTAACTTAACTGATAAACATGATAGAAGTGAACAAAGTCATGATATTGCAAAATTGTTCAGACCAGAAATTCAAGCTATTGCAGCTAAATTTAATGCCAATGTAAAATTAGTAGAAGTTCCACCTGGACCTCCTGTATTATCAACTATTGTTGCAGAAGTGTACGGTCCAGATTATGAAAAGCAAATTGAAATTGCCAACGAAGTTCAAAATATCTTACACAATACAACCGATGTAGTAGATATCGATTGGATGGTAGAAGACAATCAAACTGAATATGAGTTTGTAATTGACAAAGAAAAAGCGATGCTATACGGTGTAGCACCTCAGCAAATTGCTTATACGTTAAACATGGCATTATCCAACAAAGCAGTTTCAACCTTGTATGATGAAGACGCCTCTAATCAAGTAGGAATTGTGTTTGCTTTGGATGAAAAAGAGAAGTCTTCTGTGCAAGATATTGCTCAGTTACAAATTAAATCGCAACATGGCAACCTAGTTTCTATAAGTGATTTAGTTTCTGTGGAAGAAAAAAACAGTGCAAAAAGTATTTACAGAAAGAATCAAAAACGTGTAGTATATGTTATGGCTGATATGGCTGGTGAGCTAGAAAGTCCTGCCTATGCTATTTTAGGAATGGAAGAAAAGTTGAAAGAAATTCCACTTCCAAAGGGATATAAATTGAACGAATTATACATTAAACAACCCGATTTTGAAGATGATTACACCGTAAAATGGGATGGTGAATGGCAAATTACCTTAGAGGTGTTTAGAGATTTAGGAATTGCCTTTTTAGGAGTTATCATCATTATTTATATGTTAATTGTAGGATGGTTCCAAAACTTTAAAGCTCCAATAGTAATGATGGTTGCCATTCCCTTATCAATGGTAGGAATTATTTTAGGACACTGGATGATGGATGCTTACTTTACTGCAACTTCATTTATTGGAATGATTGCCCTCGCAGGAATTATGGTACGAAACTCCGTCTTACTTATTGACTTTGTCAACTTACGTTTAGCAGAAGGAGTTCCGCTAAAGCAAGCTGTGATTGAAGCTGGTGCAGTACGTACCACTCCTATCCTATTAACAGCAGGTACGGTAGTTATTGGCGCATTTGTAATCTTATTCGACCCTATTTTTCAAGGGTTAGCCATCTCTTTAATGGGAGGAACCATTACAGCTACAGTACTTACCTTGTTGGTAGTGCCTTTGGTATATTATTTAATTGAACGTAAAAATTATAAATAACATGAAAAATAGAATTGTACGTGGTATTGCTGGAACTTTTATACTTATTAGTTTAATCCTAGCAATTAAAGTAAATAGTAATTGGTTATGGTTCACTGCGTTTGTAGGAGCCAACTTATTACAATCATCATTAACCAAATGGTGTTTACTAGATGATATTTTAACCAAGGTTTTTAAAGTAAAAGATTAATTTATTCTATAGAATAATTCAACATAAGTTGATTTTTTTTACACAATTGTGGGAATTGTTGTTGTAAATCTTCTGGAGCTTCAAAAAAATGCTCCATAATTACAGCAACAAATTTCTATTTATAGTTTAGTAACAAACCTTCTTCCTACTATTTAATTCTTTCTCATAAACCCATTTTTTCTTTCGTAAAATACTGATAATTATATAACGTACTATCCCTATATTTGTTTTTATGGATGAAATTAGAGCAATCCTTATTGATGATGAACAAAGTGCTAGAAATGTTTTATCTAACTTACTAGAGAGAGCATCTATCAATATTACTGTTCTCGATTCTTGTAATAACTTAGAGTCTGGTGTTCAAAAAATAAAAGAACTACAACCCAATGTGGTGTTTTTAGATGTACAGATGCCTAATTATGCGGGCTATGAAATCGCAAGGTTTTTTGATGTTATATCATTTGAAATTATCTTTGTTACTGCATATGATCACTATGCTATTAAAGCTTTTGAGTTAAATGCTATTGATTATTTAGTAAAACCTATTGACAGAAATAAACTAGATATAGCTCTTAAAAAACTAGAGCATAAACTACATCAAGAAGCTTCGCTAGTTGACTATCAAGCACTTCTTAAAACTATAAAAGATAAAAACTATAAAAAAATTGTTATCCCTGAATTAGGGAATAGACATATTCTTAATTTAACAGACATTGTTGCTATTGAAGCTGACGGAGCTTATAGTAAAATACACGTTGTGAATAAAACAACTATTATCGCTAGTAAAAATTTAAAATTTTTCGAAAACACACTGTCTGAAGAGCCTTCTTTCTTCCGTTCTCATAGAGCGTGGATTGTTAATTTAACTTACATTGAGTTTTTAAACAAAACAACTTTAAACCTCACTCTAGATAATGGAGCTATTACTGCTAAAATTTCTAGATCAAGAATAAGTAGCTTTGAAAGTAGTATTTAGTCATAAACCATCATTTCTTTTAATAAAGTATTTTCTTTTATTACTTATTCTTTGTACTTCAATAGCAACAAAAGCACAAGATCCTGTATTTATACAATTATCTGAAAAAAATAAACTTCCCGATAATGAATTCTATAACATTCATGAAGATCGTAAAGGTTTTATATGGCTATGTGCAAACAAAGGATTGTATAGATACGATGGTAAAACCTTTAAAAACTATAGTAATCCTTTACAACGTGGAGCTTCTGTATTTAATACTCAAGAAGATAACTTAGGACGAATTTGGTGCAATAATATTTCTGGTCAGTTTTTCTATACCCAAAACGATGAGCTACATTTATTTAAAGACTTAAGTGGTTATTTAAATGGTGAACTGGGTGATTTTGTAATACGAAATGATTTTTTATGGGTTTTTACTGTAAAAACGATCTACAAAATAGATTTAAAAACTAAACAAATAATACAACAACATACTACTAAAAAAGGTTTTGGAACTCCGTTTTCTTTTAACAATACGATTTATTCAGGAGCCATCGATTCTATTATTTCAATAAACAAAGACAACAGTATAACTTCACTAATAGAAACCAATCTTCCTTATAAAGGAAAAAAAGGTAACGCTATAAGTTTGGGAAAGTCTATTATCTTTAAAACAAGCTCAACTTACATATACTCCCAAATAAGAAACAAAAAAAACAGCTTTTATAAATTAAACTTCTCTCAAAAAAAATTAGAATCTGTAAAAGGGCTAAAATCTCTTGAAAAAATAAAGCTCTATACTATTTTTGAGCATAACGATGAAACTTGGATAGCAACAAATCAAGGAGTATGGGTTTTTGCTTTCAAAAACGCTGCTTTTCAACTAAAAAAAAGATTTTTAACAGACAAACACATTACCAAAATCATTAGAGATAAAGACAATAATTATTGGCTTACTAGTTTAAATAATGGTGTTTATATTATTCCAAATATTCATATAGAAACCTGTAATATTCCTCTAAAAGAGGAAAATATAAAAACATTAGACAAAATAAACGATAGTACCTTGGTTATGGGGAGTAACCGTGGAAATGTTATTTTTTATAATACCAACTCCCATACTTCTAAAACTATTAATTTACCTGTTAACGAAGGAAAATTATCTAAACTAAAATACAACCCTAATCAGCAAAAAATTTACCTTAGTAAGGGGTTTAGAAGTTATATTTTAGATTATAAAAATTTAACCCTTGAAAAAACTAGATTTTTTGATGCTGCAAAAAGTTTTTCATTCTTAGCTCACAACGATTTACTATATACCAACCATAACAAAGTTGTTTTATTAAAAAATGCTAATTACAACGGTAAAGAAAAATTTATTTCAACAAATAAAAGAACTTACGATTCTTTTTATGACGAAATAAAACACCAAGTTTATGTTGCCTTTGTTGACGAATTAGCTGTATATGATAGCCTTTGGAACAAACAAATAATTGTAAACAATAAAAAACCCATCTATAGTAAATCGATAACCCAAACCGCTAATGGTATTATTTGGGTTGCCACATTTAAAAATGGCCTTTTGGGAATTAAAAATGGCAAAGTAATTCGACATTATACCACACGAAATGGCTTAACCTCAAATATTATTGAAAAAATTAAAGCTGACCAAAATAATCTATGGATTGTAGGTGTAAACAGTATTCAAAAACTCGATATCCTCACCCACAAATTCAAAACACTTACCAAGCGAGACGGTATTAAATCATACAATATTTCTAGTATTGAAATAATTGGTAACAAAATCTATTTCTCATCTGACAAAGGGTTATTTTCCATTGATAAAAACAATGCTTTTAAAACATTACATCCTAAAGTATATTTTAGTGCTATAGAAATTAATGAAAAAGACACCCTAATTACTTCAAATTATACCTTAAGGTATAATCAAAACGCAATAAGAATAAATTTTAATGTTAATGGTTTTTTGTTTAACCAAAAAGGAACGTATAAATATCGTTTAAAAGGATATAACGATGCTTGGTTAACTACAGCTATTGGTGAAAACTCAATAAAATACAATAGTTTACCCGCGGGTGAATACACCTTTCAAGTACACCCATTTTTAAATAGTACAAGTACTAACTATGAAATAAAAGAGCTACACTTTTTTATTAAAAAACCATTTTGGAAAACGTTATGGTTTATCTTATTAATTGTTTCTATTATTTTAG
This sequence comes from Tenacibaculum mesophilum, assembly GCF_003867075.1. Lineage (NCBI taxonomy): Bacteria > Pseudomonadati > Bacteroidota > Flavobacteriia > Flavobacteriales > Flavobacteriaceae > Tenacibaculum > Tenacibaculum mesophilum. The sequence goes on from NZ_CP032544.1 coordinate 1,864,958, forward strand.
GAGCTACTATTTTATACTTTAAACAAGCAATGCTAAAAAAGGAAAAAGAGCGCATTGCCCAACTTGAAAAAATATCTTTAGAAAAAGAACTGATCGCTATTAATTTAACTGCTTTGCGTTCACAAATGAATCCGCATTTTATTTTTAATGCGTTAAACTCTATTCAAGATTTAGTTTTACAACAAGACACTGATGCTTCCTACGACTATATTGTATTATTTGCTAAACTTATACGAAGCACCTTAAACTATACAAATCAAGATTTTATTCCTATAGAAAAAGAGTTAGAATTTTTAAATGTATATCTCCAACTAGAAAAACTTCGTTTTGGTGATGACTTTAACTACACCATTACCTACGATTCTCATGAAGAATTAGAAGTTCCTTCTTTATTAATTCAACCTTTTATTGAAAATGCTTTAGTACATGGTTTACTACATAAAGAAGGAGAAAAAAAACTAGACATCACCTTCAATCTATCAGAAAACACCTTACAATGTATTATTACTGATAACGGTATTGGAAGAAAGAAAAGTAAAGAAATTAATCTCCGCCAAGGAAACCGTCATGAATCTTTTGCGTTGAACTCCATAAAAAAACGTTTAGAAATTTTTCAAAAACAATATGTTACTAAAATAGGTTTTGTTATTGAAGATATTTATAAAAACAACAATCCTAATGGCACAAGAGTAATTGTAACCATGCCTTTTAAGTATCTATTCTAAATTAACATCGCTTTTTACCTGCTTGTAAAAAACTATTCATAAACTCTTTTTGCTGTTCACAAAACATTTTCTTACAAAATAATCCTTTACAACTACTATTGCATATCTAATACTAAAAAATAGTAAAAATGAAAAGTTTAAAAGAAAGATTATTTATTTTAATGATTGGACTACAATTAATATCATGTGGAAATAATGATGACAATGTAGTTGATACTCCTAAAAACAAAAGTATCACAAAAGCCTATTTCACAAAAACGTTTGCTAACTTCAAAGACACCTATTTCATTTATGATTTAGGAGATGTAATTAATAATTTTTGGGTTTCAGAAGTTTCGGTTGAAGGATATAATAGTGATTACAATTATGAAATAAAAATTAAAGGAGATGTATTAAAACAAGAATATACATTACCTCTTGAGTTTTCAAAAGTTGATGATGCTAATGCAAATATTAGTATCTTAAATTTTATAAAAGAACATTTTAAAGCTAAAACAGACATTTACAAAGCTTTTATTGTAGAAAAAGAAAGTAACACAGAATTAGAAATAAGCATACCTCCTACTTCACCTAACAGACCTTATATTATGGTTGATGGAGATGAAGATGATTTTTTATATCACTTCTTTTTCCTAAGCAATAGAACTTCAACCTCAACAGTATTAACCGAATTAGGTTTAAGTACCCGTCAGCAATTCGATTTTCACTTTGGATCATCTGCAGCTTCTGCTATTGCTAACAACTTAACCATAAGTATGGAAATATATGATTTAAGTTTAAATAAATTAGGAGAAGTTGCTACTACTCGTTTCTTATCAGGAAACACCTGGGCATACTCTTTTATTACTTCAAATTTTTCAACCTATATTCCAAGTACAGGGAATTACTTTTTAAGATTAAAAGGTTTTACAACAGGTGAATTAAGATACAGTCCTTATCAGAAAATCAATATAATAAAATAATAGATGAAAAAAATATTCTTACTAAGTGTATTAACTTTGTTAACAATAACAATACAAGCACAACAAACTCTTTTTGAAGCACTAGAAAACAATGGAGATGGAGCTACCTACCAAGGTTTTGGTGGTTTAGTAGCTAAAGGCGATGGTACTTATAATTTTAATACAGACTATCTGCCTGTTAAAATTGAATTAGAGCGCACCCCATCGGGCATTCCTGTTGGTTTTGAAGCTAGATTTATTAGTGAAAACAAACGAGCTTTTCGTGAAACCGAACTAAGTGATTATGGCACCATAGACAATTATGTGTATCCTATGAGTATAAAACACGGTTATACAAAAAAAGGTTATATGGTAATTGATGATTTACTATTTGAATTAAGAAAAATATACGACGGAAGTGCCCCTAGTATGGAAAATGTAACTTCGGTTTATGTGCTTGTAAAAGACAGAAAAGCTACAGCTAAAACTCCTAAAAAGAAAAAGGGAGGGTTCCTTTCTAGAATGAAAGCTAAAATTAAATCAGCCAGAAACTCATCAGTCCCTTCTTCACCTACTTACAAATATCTTACATCTTTAAACCTCGATAAAAAGTTTAACGACTATGTAGTTGCTATGAAAAAAAAGCAAGCAATACCTTTAACAGCAAAAGACAAAGCTAAAATAGGCGCTATTAAAAAAGCAAAAAAAATGGATGCTGATGAAATAAAACGTTACAATGATTCTATCAGAGCCACTCCTGAATACAAAAAATTGAAAGAGCATCAAGCTCGTATGAAAGCTATGGATGAGGGAAATGCTTTAACAACCGTAACTTTTATAAACCGAACTGGTAAAGATATTTATGTTTTTAAAGCGGGTAGTAAAAACTCAACCACTATAAGAGCCAATAGCTCTTCTAAATTTAATTGTTCTTACAGTTATTCTTATAAATTTAATCCAAATAGTGGTGGTTCGGGTTTACAATTGTACAATGCTAATTCTGGCTGCGAAAGGTCAGTAATCGTAAAATAACATGAAATTTTTCAACTATATTCTCGTATTTATATTCCCCATTACAGTCTATACTCAAAATGAAGTACCTACTAAAAATATTAATGGTCTTTATCATTTACTTGAAGGAGAAAGAACTGTTGGAAATAAGCAAACCAAAACTAAGTTTTTTCAATATAGCTTATTAGGTACTACAAAAACAGTAGCCGTAGCTGCTTGTAAAAAATGTATCCCTGCAATTTACAAATATCAAGAAGCAGAAAGTAAAGAGCTGAACAGGCCAGTTTTTTATAATAATATTGGTCTTTTTTTAATTTCATATGATAAAGAAAGTTTTGTTATGGTAATGGCAGCCAATAAGCAAGATGCAGATTGGACTAACTTTGCATACAGTAATTTTTATAGTAAAAATTACACAAAAGTAAAAGCAATGTCTCAAAAAAAAATTAAAGAATTTATTGTACGAATAGCAAATTAGTAATCGTCTTTCATAAAACATGCCCCCTAAAAATCAATTGATTTTTAGGGGGTTCATGGTTTATCTTGAATTTACATTTTCAATTTACAAACTCAATTTACTCTTCGTAAACTGTTTTTTTAAAATATCTACATATAAAAGTACTCTTGTACTATTAATTAAAAAAAGATCAAAATGAAATTATTTAAAAAAGGGATATTACTAAGCTTTATTGCTATTCAGCTTATTTCTTGTAGTAAAGACGATGAACCACAAAATACACCTCCTGTAATTAAAGCACAAAGCTTCGCCGTAGCAGAAGATAAAGCAGCTAACACCAAAATAGGTATTATTACTGCTACCGATGTTAATAAAGACGACTTAACATTTAAAATTACTAAAAATGACAACAACTTATTTGCTGTTAATGTTTCTGGAGAACTAAGCATTGCTGCTAACAAAAGTTTAGACTATGAAACCCAAACCAAACACGAAATTACGGTTGAAGTAAGTGATGGTAAAGACAAAGCTTCTGCCACTATGACCATCAATGTCACCGATGTAGTTGAAAATGAAGCCCCAAAAATTAACGATCAAAGTTTTGAGGTTTCAGAAGATGCGACTACAGGGGTTACCTTAGCAACTGTAATTGCCTCAGACCCTAATAATGACACAATCACTTTTACTCTTGATGACAATAGTCTTTTTACATTCACCTCTACAAATGAAGGAAAGCTACAGTTGGCTACGGGAAAGTCTCTTGATTTTGAATCTAAGAACAAACATGAACTAAAGATAACTGTTAGTGATGGAGTTTACACCAGTACAGCAACAATCACTATAAATATTACAGATGTAAATGAGGCTCCAGCTATTACCGACAGCTCCTTTGTTAATGACGTGGCAGAAAATATAAATGATGATGATATTATTGCTGAAATAGTTGCTGTTGATCCTGAAAATGATGTTATTAATTACAGTATTACCTCAGACCCTGATCAACTTTTTGAAATTGACAATCAGGGAAAAATCACGTTAAAAACAGGTAAATCATTAGATTACGAAACAAATACTTCTCATACCATTACCGTAAGAGTTACAGATGATAAAGCCTTATTTACCGAAGAAACATTTACAATAAAAGTAACCGATGTAGATGAAAACGGAAGCAGTGCCACTGTAAGTACTTTCTCAGGATCTACCAGTGGTAGCTCTGGCGATAGGGACGGTATTAATGCCCTTTTTAATTCACCAGGAGGTATTGCAGAACATGGAGGGTTGTATTATGTGGCAGATGAAATGAACCATAGGATTAGAAGAATAAACAGAAATACGCTAGAAGTAACAACCTTTGCTGGTTCTACCCAAGGCTTTGCAGACGGCAATGGTTCGGCTGCTATGTTCAATGCCCCCAGAGATATTATTGTTGATAGCCATGGAACGGTTTATGTAGCGGACACAGGGAACAATGTCATTAGAAAAATTACCCCAGCAGGAGAGGTAACTACATTTGCAGGATCTGGCAATTTTGGCAATGTGGATGCCACAGGTACGGCTGCCTCTTTTTCCAATCCAAGTGGGCTGTGCTTTTCGGGCAGTGATATCTATGTGGCCGATTCTGGCAACCATACCATTAGAAGAATTACACCAAGCGCGGTCGTCACCACTTATGCAGGCAGCCCTGGCAATGCTGGTTATGTAAATGGCGACCGAATAGCCGAGGCACGATTTAATAACCCTGTAGATATTACAGTAGATACTAGAGGAACATTCTATGTTAGTGATAATGGTAACCATGTAATCCGAACTATTAATGGAGGTGTAACGGTACGTTTACATGCTGGTGATCCAAATAGCTTTGGGTTTCAAGACGGAGCTGTCAATACAGGAAAATTAAATAGCCCCCAGCAAATAACGATAGGTGGTTCTGGCATAACGGATTTGTATATTGCTGACAGAGGCAACCATGCTATCCGAAAAGTGACATCCGTCGTTACCAGCGGTGGTGGCGGGTTTGGAACCTCACGGTTAGAACTGGTTACCGTTGCCGGTGGTAATGGTCGTGGAAATACGGATGGAAGTGGGAATACTGCACAATTAAACTTTCCGTACGGAATTATAAGTGATTCAGATGCTCCCGCTACTTCTGTTATTATAACCAACTGGCACTCGCTGCGTAGGATAGAGGAGTAAAGATATATTTTGTAAAAGTTGTGTTCATTAAAACCGGGGTTATACAACCTTGGTTTTTCTAAAACATCTAAAATAGCGACCAGTTTTTAAAAGGGCTGTTAGAACAAAATTATCAATATAAACCAAATAAGAAAACATGCCCATATACTGATGGGCATGTTATGTATATTATAGTCTAGTTTTGGCCAGTTCTAAGCATTTTCATAAAAAAGTATTGCCGAGGGTAGTATCCCTCAAAAGCAAAACAATAACTCATTAAGATTAGATATTGAAACAAAAGATGAAACAAATAATAGGAATATTCTTGATTTTAATCACTTTAAGTGCTTGTTCTCAAGAGAAAAAAAAAGTAAGCGAACAAAAAGAAACAATACTAAAAGAACCAAAAGTAGATAAACGTATAGAGTTATTAAGCATTGTTTTTAGGCTTGCAGACAGCCATGAATATAGTCAAAATCTTTTTCCTAAGTATGTTGAAAGCATTCAAAATCATTTTGAGAAATTTAAAAGTCACGATTTAATTAAGTATGTAAAAAGTGAATTACATGAAAAAGGAATTGGTTTTAGTTCAGTTATGAGTATGGCTATACATATAACTGAACCTCAAAATACAAAAGCTATGATAGTGCCTTTTTCAAATAAATCACTAGAAAGACCATGGAGTAAAGAAGGCTCTACACAGTTTTTAAAACTGTTAAATGAATTTTATATTGATGCCGACTGTGAAACTTTTTTTAATAACAATAAAGAACTCTACAAAGCTGCATCAAATAGATTTAAAAAAGTTTATCAAAATTTAGACCTAGAATGGTATCAAAAATTTTATGGAGAAGACCCAAAAGGAGAATTTAAAATTATAAATGCCTTGGGAAATGGAGGAGCGAGCTATGGTCCAAAAATAATTTATCCGGGTGGAAATGAGGTGATCTATGCTATAATGGGAACGTGGAGTGTTGATAACTTAGGTATGCCTAAATATGAAGTGAACGATTATTTTCCAACTATTTTACATGAATTCAATCACTCATTTGTAAATCATATTATAGAAAAGCACCGCTCTGAACTACAAGAAAGCGGGACAATCATCTTTGATAAAGTAAAAGATAAAATGAATAAACAAGCATATGGTAATTGGAAAACTATGTATGATGAAGCGTTGGTTAGAGCGACTGTTATTAAATATATGAAGGACCATAATTATGATAAAAAAACAATCGAAAACGAATTGAATGAGCAATTAAATAGCGGTTTTTTATGGACTCATGAGCTAGTCAAAGAACTAGAAAGATATGATAATAATAGAGATAGATATCCAACATTAGAGAGTTTTATGACAGAGTTAATATTTTTTTTCAATAAAACAGCTTCTGAAATAAGCAAACAAAAAATATAAACCCTAAAAAACAGTTAAAATTATTCAACAAAGAAACACTTATTACTCTCCATAACGCTACAACTAATTTATTATAATAATTATTATACAATTAAAAATTCAGTAGAAATTAAGGAAAATATTTTAAGAGAACATTTAACTAGTATTGATTCCTTATACTAAATTAATAAACCTATCTACATTCTTATTAACTTCTATAATTAGAATAAATACAAAATAGTAACCTCTATACTATTTATTAAATAAAACAAGATTAAAAAACTCCAAAACAGTAATAGGTTCTAAAAAACAACATCTTAAAGTAAAAAACAATTAAAAAAACATTAAAAAGAACAAAACTTAAACTATTATAACTAATAACAATACTATATTAACAAAACAACAATAATAACAATTTGTTTTTTATTTATTTACAAAATAAACTTAATTTTTTTAAAAAATATGAAAACAAAATTGTTACTACTGTTCTTTCTTGTTACATCAATTGTAATTGCTCAAGAAAAAACAGTATCTGGGGTAGTTTCAGATGAATCCGGGGGGCTTCCAGGGGTAAGTATACTCATTAAGGGTACCACAAAAGGTACAGAAACAGACTTTGATGGTAACTACTCTATCAAGGCTAAAGAAAATGATATCTTAATATTTAGTTTTGTAGGAATGACAACTATTGAAAAAACAGTTGGATCCTCTAACGTGATAAGTGTAACTATGTCTACAAACGAAAATGTTTTAGATGAAGTAGTTGTTACAGCTTTAGGTATAAAAAGAGAAAAAAAATCTTTAGGATACGCTACACAGGAAATCAAAGGAAACGACCTAACTAAGGTAAATTCAGGAAACATAGCTAATTCTATTTCTGGTAAAATATCTGGAGTACAAATTAGACGAAATGGTAATATTGGAGGATCCACCAATGTAATTATAAGAGGAACAACATCTTTAACTGGTAACAACCAAGCTCTTTGGGTAGTTGACGGAGTCCCGTTAAATAATGATAACACAAATACTGCTGATCAAAAAAGCGGAGGTAACACAGGAGGATATGACTTTGGTAATGCTGTGGCTGACATCAATCCTGATGATATTGAAACTATGAATGTATTAAAAGGAGCTGCTGCTTCTGCTTTATATGGTTCAAGAGCTACAAACGGTGTTATTATAATTACCACTAAAAAAGGAGGAAAAAGTAAGGGTTTAGGTATTACAATTAATAGTGGCGTAACAATTGGAGCTGTAGATTTTAAAACCTTACCTAAATATCAAAAAGAATATGGTAGTGGTTGGTGGAATTCTTTTTCAGACCCTTCAAGAAATATCGATTTAGGCAGTGGTTCTCACCCTTATGAGCCTACAGATGATGCTTCATGGGGGCCTGCTTACGACCCTAATTTATTAGTATACAGGTGGAACTCTTTTTTTCCTGAACTTTCTACCTACGGTAAAGCAACACCATGGACGGCTACTAAAAATGATGCTAATAGCTTTTACACAAAAAGTATTACTTTTAACAATAACATTTCTATTTCTGGTAATAATGAAGTTGGAAGTTTTCGTTTTAGTTATTCTAAATATGATTTAAATCAAGGAATATTACCAAACAGTAGTTACAAAAGAGATAATTTTAACTTATCAGGAAGCTATAAGCTAAGTAATAAAACTACTGTTACTGCATCTGCTAACTACAATAAAACCCATGGTAGAGGTCTTAATGAAACTGGATATGGTGCTGGTGGTAACAATTACCTCAGTAGTGTAAGACAATGGTACTCTTCTAGTGTTGACTTTGCTGATTTAAAAACAGCTTATAAAGAAACACAACTAAACACAACTTGGAGTGTATATGGACCTTACGATTTAAATGTTGCATTTCATGACAATCCTTATTTTCAAAGAAAGAATAATATAGGAAGTATAAGAAGAAACCGCTTTTTCGGTAATTTTAGTTTAACAACTGAAATAAAAGACTGGTTAAGTGTTACCGGAAGAGGTGGTATTGATTCTTATAATCAAACTCAAGAAGAAACAATAGCTGTTGGCTCTAAAAGACAACCTGAACTTAAAGGGCAATACTCTAGATTTGATAAAAACTTTAGGGAGTTCAACTTAGATTTAATTTTTAATGCTCAAGGAAAAATTACCAACAATATAAGTTTCACTGCATTATTAGGAGGAAACGTAAGAAGAACAAAAAGCAATTATACTTACGCTATTACAAAAGGCGGCTTAGTTATACCTAACATCTACGCCATAAACAATTCTGTTCAAAATCCAGACCCTTTATCTGAGTCTATATCATCAATTGGTACTAATAGTATTTATACAAACGCTTCTTTGAGCTTTTATGATACTTATTTTTTAGAAGCTACCTACAGAGTTGATCAGTCTTCTACTTTACCTAAAGAAAATAATGTTTATAATTATCCTTCTCTAACTGCTACATATATCTTTAGCAAACACTTGAAAGCTAACTGGCTTTCATTTGGAAAACTGCGCCTTAATTATGCTGAAACAGGTAACGATGCTCCTTTTGCTGTACTTAACTCTCAGTATATTAAATATTCAAACTTTGGAGATGCTATACAATTTTCCACAGAAAACAGCAGAAAAAACCCAAACTTAAGAAGCGAAAAAACTAAAGGTTATGAAATTGGTCTAGAAACAAAAATGTTTAATAATAAATTGGGGTTAGATCTTTCATTATACAAAACCAACACTACAGATCAAATAATGTCTGTTGGTGTAACGGGAGCTACAGGAAGTACATCTGCATGGGTTAACGCTGGTAATGTCGAAAATAAGGGTATTGAAGTCAGCTTAAATGCTACCCCTATAAAAACAGATAATTTCACATGGGAATCTCAAATTAATTGGTCTACCAACAAAAATAAAGTTATTAGCCTTAATGAAAATGATAGTCGTTTTGAAATTGGAAGATTTCAAGGAGTGTCTCTAGTTGCAGAAGTAGGTAAACCTGTTGGACAAATGGTTAGCTCAGGATTCAAATACATTAACAATCAAAAAGCTATAAAAGAAAACGGCTACTACGATATTGAAAACAGTAAAATCATAGGCGACATAAATCCTGATTGGATTGGTGGTATAAACAATAAGTTCAAATACAAAGATTTTTCTTTTAGTTTTTTAATAGACGTTAAAAAAGGAGGAGATGTATGGTCTTTAGATCAAAAATACGGAGCACAAACTGGTATTTACCAAAGTAGTGTTGGAAATAATCACTTAGGAAACCCTAAAAGAAACTCTGTTACAAACGATGAAAATAGTGGAGGAATTATATTAGATGGAGTGCTTTCAGATGGCACTAGAAATACCAAAATTGTTCCTGTTGATTATGATTTAGGTGCAAATACCCCAGATGAGGGGTATGTATATGATGCTTCTTTTGTTAAATTAAGAGAAGTTTCTTTTAGTTACAATCTTCCTAAGAAATTTTTAAAAAACACTTTTCTCAATAGCCTTTCTTTTACAGCAAGTGGTAGCAACTTATGGATAATACATAAAAATTTACCATATGCAGACCCTGAAGCTGGTGCTTCTTCTGGTAACCTACAAGGTTTCCAAACAGGTGTATTACCTACTACTAAAGAATATAGTTTTAACATAAAAGCTCAATTTTAATAGATATGAAAATAGTCGATAAAATAAAAAGAACTGTAATATTAGGATTAGGAATAACTTTATTATTTTCTTCTTGTAATGATATTGAAAACCTAAATACTGACACTAAAGGGTATGAAACTGTATTACCTGAAGCTCTTATGACGCAATCTCAAGTGAGCTACATGTATTTCTTAACAAATACAAACCCTAACTCTAATAATTTCAGAAAATATGTTCAGTATTGGACTAATACCGAATTTGTTGATGAAGACAGATATAATCAAACAAAAAGAAATATTGGTACAGGTTTCTGGAATCTACTTTATAGAGATGTTTTAACTGATTTTAAAAACGCAAAAGAGATAATAATATCACAAAATGTAACACCTAACAAAGAAGCTGAAAAGCAAAACAAAATTGCTATTGTAGAAATACAAATGATTGCCGTTTTTCAAACACTTGTTGATTTATATGGTGATGTACCATATACTGAAGCTTTAGATTTTGTAAAATATCCAAAACCTAAATACGATGATGCTCAAGAAATTTATTTAAGCTTAGCAGATCGTCTTAACAAAGCCATTAATCAGCTAAACACGAATGAATCTAGTTTTTCTTCTGGAGATTTAATTTATGGAGGAAATGTTAATCTATGGAAAAAACTAGCTAACAGTATTAAGCTAAAGTTAGGACTTCATTTAGCAGATATACCTGAACTTAACTCTGATGCTAAAGATTTAATTGAAAGCGCCTTTAAATCTGGAGTAATATCTAATAATTCTGAAAATGCACTATTACAATATTATTCTGTCTCTGGTCAAAGGAATCCTATTTTTCTAGCTCTTACAACTGAAAATCATTATGTTCCAACAAAGTTTTTAGTAGATGAGTTAAATTCAAAAAAAGACCCTAGAAGAGATATTTTTTTTAATTCTAATTCAAAAATAAATGGAGAATATGTTGGTTATCCATACGCAATAGGTCCCAGTGGAGGTGGGTATCAAAATACATCTAATACAAATATTGAAATATTTAGAGATCCTTCTTTGCCTGGTGTTTTGTTTGATTTTGCTGAAACATCATTTTTATTAGCTGATGCTGCTAATAGAGGTTTTGATGTTGGAGGAACAAGTGCCACCTATTATATGCAAGGAATTGAAGCTAGCATGGACTATTGGAATGTAAGTTCTTTAGATAAGCAAAACTACTTAAATAGACCTGATGTTTCTTTTAATACTGCGTCTGGTAGCACAAAAGAAAAAATCGCGTATCAATTATGGATATCTTATTATAATAGAGGCTTTGAAGCTTGGACTGAATATCGTAGACTGGACTTTCCAAACATAAAAGCTCCTGATAATGCTGTATCTGAAGCAGATGGCAAAGTACCTGTTAGGAATATCTATTCTCATTTAGAAGCAACACTTAACAAAACGAATTATGAGACTGCTTCAGCAAAAATAGGAGGAGATTTAATGACTACTAAAATATTTTGGGATAAGTATTAAAACATAGTAGGTAAAAACTAAACTTTGTTCTCATAAAAAGATTGTTTTTATCAAAAAGAGATTGTTACTATAACAATCTCTTTTCTATTTTTAGTGACCCAGAGAGGACTCGAACCCCCAACCCTCAGAGCCGAAATCTGATGTTCTATCCAGTTGAACTACTGAGTCTATAAAATAATTGTTATGCCAATTTAGCTTTTACAATTGCTGAAATTGTTTTCCCATCTGCTTGTCCTGCTAATTGCTTCGATACAATTCCCATTACTTTTCCCATATCTTTCATTCCTTCAGCACCAACATCTGCAATAGTTTTCTCTACAATATTTCCAATTTCTTCTTCACTTAAAGCTTCAGGTAAAAATTGTTCTAAAATAGCCGCTTCAGCTAATTCAGGTTCAGCCAAATCATTACGTCCTTGTTCTGTAAACACAGTAGCACTATCTTTACGTTGTTTTACCTGCTTTTGAATAATTTTTAATTCTTCTGCTTCTGTAAGCTCTCCTGCTCCCGCTTCGGTATTTGCTAACATAAAAGCTGACTTTAATGCTCTTAAAGCCGTTAAAGCTACCGTGTCTTTAGACTTCATAGCTTCTTTCATTTTATCCATTACCTGCTTTTGCAAACTCATATTTTTATATTTTAAAGTATTAAAAAATCCCGATAAATCGGGATTTTAAAAATAAGTGTTATTCTTTTATTAATCTACATTATCGTGTAAAAACGAATTATTAGAACGTAATAAATCGTTATTATCTGTATTCAATGCTGTATCTGATTTACTAATATCTGATCCTGCTTCAATATCAACTCCTAATCTTTTATATGCTGGTTGACGTTCTATTTCATCTATATTTTTACTAACCTGATCATTAAATTTATAATTAAAACCCTTCATTTTCTCTCTTCTTTCCTTAGCTCTTTTCTGCAATTCAGAAATTGTTAAATCTAACGGAGAAACTTCTTCACTTGTAGTGTTTATATTATTAATTTTTTCTTGTGTTTGAGATTTTACCTCAAATTGTAACTCCTCTTCTACTTGGTCTTTAATTATCGGAGTAGAGCTTTTACCAATTGTTGGTTGTGCACTGAAGTCATCTAATACATAGCGCTTTTCAACCTTATGGTACTTTACTTCTTCAGCTTCTACTTCGATATTTTTAATCTCGTTAGACGTTTCAACTAGATGAGATGCTGGTTTTATTTCTTCATAAGAATTTAATGGTAAATCAAACAACAAGTCTTGTTGTGTTGATTGCTCTTTTACTTCTCTTTCTTCTACTTTAGGTTCGGCTATATTAGTAATAATGAAATCGTCTTCAGAAACTGTTTCTATTTCAATTTCATCGTATGTAACATCTATATTTTTTATTGCTTGTGTTGTTGGAATAATTTCAGCTCTTGGTTCAACTTTTTCTTCCTCTAAAACATGAATAACTTTATTTGATGGCTTGTTTTTTATAGGCTCATTAATTGGTGTAGAAGTTTGTACTTGTTGATCTCCAAAATTATAAGTTGCCTTTTGTTCATCTTCTAAAGTATGAACTATTTTTTTCACCTCAGTATTGGTTATATTCCCTTGCTGATCAGCAGCAAAACCCGTAGCTACAACGGTTACAGCTATTCCGTCTTCTAATGATTCATCTTCTCCAATACCCATAATAATATTGGCATCATAACCTGCTTCATCCTGAATATAATCATTAATTTCTCCTATTTCATCTAGCGTAACTTCATTTCCTCCCGAAACGATTAATAGTAATACATTTTTAGCTCCTGTAATTTTATTATCGTTCAACAAAGGAGAGTCTAATGCTTTTACAATAGCATTTTTAGCTCTGTTTGCTCCTGTTTCTTTTGCAGATCCCATAATTGCTGTACCACTGTTTGATAGTACTGTTTTAGCATCGTGTAAATCGATGTTTTGCTTATAATGATGGGTAATTACCTCTGCTATACCCTTGGCTGCTGTTGCTAATACTTCATCTGCCTTAGAAAAACCTGCTTTAAAACCTAAGTTACCATAAACTTCGCGCAGTTTATTATTATTGATAACAATTAATGAATCTACATTATCACGTAAATCATCAATTCCTTTTTGAGCTTGTTTTGAGCGCATTCGTCCTTCAAATTGAAATGGCATCGTAACGATTCCTACCGTTAAAATATCCATATCTTTAGCTATTTTTGCTATAATAGGAGCTGCTCCTGTACCCGTACCTCCTCCCATACCTGCGGTGATAAACACCATTTTGGTATGTGTACTCAACATTTGTTGAATTTCCTGTATACTTTCAGCCGCTGCTTGTGCTCCAATTTCTGGATTAGCACCTGCACCTAAACCAGAAGTTAAGTGTGCTCCTAATTGAACCTTATTAGGTATAGGACTGTTTTCTAATGCTTGTGCATCTGTATTACAAATTACAAAATCTACTCCGTGAATTTGTTTACTATACATGTGGTTTACAGCATTGCTTCCTCCCCCACCAACACCAATTACTTTAATGGCATTCGATTGTGTTTTTGGCATGTCGAATGAAATGTTATCAAATTCTGCGCTCATAATAACTTTTCTTTTTTATTAATTCTTATTCAATTTTACACTCCTTTTTAGGGGATTAATTAGGAGTATTCTTATATATACTAATTACTCTGCGTTATCTAAAAATTCTTTGAATCGTTCTGTGAACTTATCAAAAAAAGATTTAGGTTTTTTCGCTTTATGTTCCTTCTCTTCTTGAACTTCTTCTATAATTTCTTTTTCTTCCTCAATAGTTTCTTCTACTAACACCTCTGGTGTTTCTTCAATAACTACTTTTTCTTCTGCTTCTTTTTGTAAACCTTCCATTAACAATCCTACAGCTGTTGCAAATGCTGGACTCGATAATACTTCATCAGAATCTCCAGCTAAATGTTCATTAGGATATCCAATACGAACGTCCATTCCAGTAATATATTCTACCAACTGACGTAAATGTTTTAATTGAGCTCCACCTCCTGTTAATACAATACCTGCAATTAATTTTCCTTTTTGAGTTTCGTGTCCGTAGTTCTTAATTTCTAGATATACGTGTTCAATTATTTCTTGAACTCTTGCGTGAATTATTTTTGATAAATTTTTAAGTGTAATTTCTTTAGGTTCTCTTCCTCTTAACCCTGGAATCGAAACAATTTCTGTTTCTTTGTTTTCTCCGGGCCATGCTGAACCAAACTTTATTTTTAATAATTCTGCCTGTTTTTCAATTATTGAACAACCTTCTTTAATATCTTCTGTAATAACATTACCTCCAAAGGGAATAACTGCTGTATGACGAATAATTCCATCTTTAAATATTGCTAAATCTGTAGTTCCGCCACCTATATCAATTAGTGCTACTCCAGCTTCTTTTTCTTCTTGACTAAGCACTGCCGAAGCTGAGGCTAGTGGTTCAAGTGTAATATCTGAGAGAGTTAAACCTGCACTTTTAATACACCTTCCTACATTTCGAATGGAAGATACTTGACCTACTACAACATGGAAATTAGCTTCTAACCTTCCTCCATACATTCCTATAGGTTCTTTGATATCTGGCTGACTATCTACCTTGAATTCTTGTGGTAATACATGAATAATTTCTTCACCAGGTAACATAACCAATTTGTGTACCTGACTCACTAAATTTTCTATATCAGTTCTGTCAATTACCTCTTCTGATTTTTCTCTAGTTATATAGTCGCTATGATGTAAACTACGTATATGTTGTCCAGCAATACCTACAACAACATTTTCTATTTTATATCCCGAAATACTTTCTGCCTCTTCAGCTGCTTGCTGAATAGATTGAATTGTTTGCGTAATATTATTGACTACACCTCTTTTTACACCTAAACTTTTCGCTTTACCAATACCTAAAACTTCAAGCTTACCGTATTCGTTTTTACGACCAATCATGGCAACAATCTTGGTTGTACCAATATCTAAACCAACTGCTATTTTATTGTTCTCCATCTTGATTTTGTTTTGTGCACACAACTTGGTTGTGGTATTTTACATTTATAGCTTTGTAATTATTAATGGTTTTGTCTGTAAATGCTTTGTTATAAAATGCTGTTAGCTTTTTAAACTTTATTGAGGCATCTATTAACTCTCCAAAAATTATCTTATAGTCACCACTACGAACTGTAAATGTATATTCGCTTTGGGCGTCTCTTTCTATAGCAATAATTTCTTTAGCAAAAAAACTACTACTATTTATGGTTTTTATTAACGTTGTTAATTCTTTGATTTCTTCTGGCTCCCTCACTCCTAAAACTAATGGTACTCTTGCTGAAAAATTTGTAGATAACGGAATTTTAACCCCATACTTATCAACATAAAAAGATTTGTATTTATCAACAATTCTAGCTATCGGTGTTCGTTGTTTTATGGTAGTTTTTAACACCCCATCTATGGTTAAAAACACAGCTATTTTTTCAACATACGGGTTCGCCGAAACATTAGTTTCTAGAAAATGTAAATCTACCAATCTTTTTGGTTGGTTTTTAACAAATTCATCATTTTGTATTAACATTTTATCAACCATACTGTGTGTCAAAAAGTTATTATCTCCAGCAGCAAACTCTACTACCGTGCTTTTTACTTTTTTTGATCCATTTCTATTAGTTGTAAAACCATACAAAAACATCAAAAACATCAGCAGCAAGAAAAAAGATAAAAATGTTGCTAATTTTTTCATTCTATTTTTTATATTTTTCTTCTAATTTGTTTTTTACCTTATTAACTAATAAACCAATATCCCCTGCTCCCAACATTACTATAATTTTTGACTCTGACTTTATAATTTCGTCACTTAATTTTTCTTTAGAGATTAGTTTTTTAGCTTCAATGGTTATTTTCTCTAATAACCAACTTGAGGTAACTCCTTTTATCGGTAATTCTCTTGCTGGATAAATATCTAATAACAACACTTCATCAAACAACGATAATGCTTTAGCAAAATCATCTGCAAAATCCCTTGTTCTACTAAACAAGTGTGGTTGAAATACAGCTAATACCTTTTCTTTGGGATACATTTCTCTAACAGATTGCGCTACTGCTTTTATTTCAGTAGGATGATGCGCATAATCGTCAATTAGCACAACATCTTCTGTTTTTATCTTATACGAAAACCTACGTTGTACTCCTTTAAAACTTCCTAATTGCTTTTTAACTTTCTCTAAAGACACTCCATACACATCTGCAATAGCTAATGCTGCTAAAGCATTCATCATGTTATGATTTCCTGGTAAATGAAATGCTACATTTTTAATTTCCGATGTTGGTGTTTTTACATCAAAAACATATTTACCTTCTTCTATTTTTACATTATAAGCTTTGTAATCTGCTTCTTCATTAACAGCATATGTTAAACCTTTTAAAGGCAACCCTTTTGCGACAATTAAAGTATCAGAAACTTTGCTTGCAAAATCTCTAAATGATTGTTGTAAGAATTCGTTTTCTCCATAGATATCTAAATGATCAGCATCCATAGAGGTTACACAAGCAATATTGGGTGATAATTTTAAAAACGAACGGTCAAATTCATCGGCTTCAACAACAGAGATCCTATCTTCTCCTAAAATTAAATTAGAATCATAGTTTTCTGCAATACCTCCTAAAAACGAAGTTGCTTTCTCTGGTTGCATAATGTGTCCTAAAATTGAAGAAGTTGTTGTTTTTCCATGCGTTCCTGCTACAGCCAAACAAAAAGTATTCTTTGTAATTTCTCCCAACACTTCTGCTCTTTTCAAGACGGTATATCCGTTGTCTTTAAAATAATTTAATTGTAAGTGATTTTTAGGAACTGCTGGTGTATATACCACCAATGTTTTTTCTTTATATAAAAATGAAATTGGAATATTCTTTACTTCATCTTCAAAACTTACTTCAATTTCTATTTCTTCTAAACCTTTAGTGATAGGTGTTGGTGTTTTATCGTAGCCTGCAACTAATTTTCCATTGACAGAGAAATAGCGAGCTAAGGCACTCATTCCTATTCCGCCAATACCAATAAAATAAACGTTATGTATCGTTTTTAAATTCACTAACTAATTAATTTTTCTATTTCGTTAACGATATTACTTGTTGCATTTGGCAACGCTAACTCGTTAATGTTTTCACTTAAACTTTCTTGTTTCCCTTTGTCTTTTAATAAAGTTTCTAATACGACAGGAAAAGTATCTAATTCACTCTCTTTAACTACTAGAGCCCCATGTTTGTCGGCAATAGATTTTGCATTTTTTGTTTGATGATCTTCTGCCACATTTGGTGATGGAATAAAAATAGTTGGCTTCCCTACTATACATAATTCCGATACTGAACTTGCTCCTGCTCTCGACACGATGAAATCTGCAGCTGCATAGGCTAAATCCATTCTATTCAAAAACTGATGCACTTGAACATTTTCTAATTCATCATACTTTTTATATTCTTCATAATACAGCTTACCACATTGCCATATCAATTGAACTCCTTGTTTTTTGAAGAAGTCTAAATTTTCTTCTACCAACTGATTTATTTTACGAGCACCAAGACTTCCTCCTAATATTAAAATTGTCTTTTTTGATGTATCTAATTCAAAAAACTCTTTTCCTTCTTCTATTTTCGTATGAATAAATAGTAAATCTTGACGAACTGGATTTCCCGTTTTTATTATTTTATCTTCAGAGAAAAAGCGTTCTAAATTATCATATGCAACACATATTTTCTGCGCTTTTTTTCCTAACAATCTATTTGTTATTCCTGGGTACGAGTTTTGTTCTTGAATTAAGGTCGGTATCCCTCTTCTATTAGCAATCATTAACGTTGGTCCACTTGCAAAGCCTCCAGTACCCACAGCAACATCTGGTTTAAATTTTCGTATAATTCTATATGCTTTCCATAAACTACTTAAGAGTTTAAAAGGAAACACTAAGTTCTTTAAAGTTAGTTTTCTTTGGATTCCTGAAATCCACAATCCTTTGATTTCATATCCTGCTTGTGGAACTTTTTCCATTTCCATTTTATCTTTTGCTCCTACGAACAAAATGTTAGCTTCTGGATAACGAACTTTTACTTCGTTAGCAATTGCTATTGCAGGATAAATATGACCTCCTGTACCTCCACCACTTATTATGATATTAATCGATTGTTTCATACAGTCTTTTTTATGTTAACAGTGTTGTATGTAACGCTCATAATAGTTCCTACCCATACATCTGTATTTTTAGTCCAGCGTTTCATGTAAAATATCTAAAGGGTTATCATCTAAAATTGTTTCTTCAGTTTCGTTTTTAGAAGCACTTACGCTTAAAATCATTCCTAATGCGAAACATGTCATCCAAATTGAGGTACCTCCACTACTAATTAGCGGGAGTGTTTGTCCTGTTACTGGTAAAATATTCACTGCTACCGCCATGTTAATCATTGCTTGAAAAACAATGGGAATTCCCACACCTACAACTAATAAAGTCGCAAATATGGTTGTAGCCTTTTTGGCAGTTATTAAGATTCTGAAAAGCAACAAGAAATAAATAAATATTACCACTATCGCTCCAGCAAAACCGTATTCTTCAACTATAATTGCATAGATAAAATCGGATGAGGATTGTGGTAAAAAGTTTTTCTGTACGCTTTTCCCTGGCCCTTTTCCTATTACTCCTCCTGTTGCAATTGCTATTTTGGCTTTTTCTACTTGGTAATCTTCTTCACCATCAGACTGAGAAAAGCTTTCAATTCTACTTTTCCATGTGTTTACACGATTGGGCATTGCATCTGGAAATGCTTTAGCTACTAAGATAAAAAACAGAAAAGCAAAAAGTCCTATTCCTAATATATATCCTATATATTTTAGTGGATATCCTCCAATAAACGAGACCATTAAAATCATAAAAAACACCATGGCTGTCGTTGAGAAGTTTGCTGGCAATATTAACACCAATACTAAACCTACTGGAAGCCATAACTGCAACAAACTTTCCTTAAAAGAAATTACTTTTTCTTTATTTTTTGCCAAGTATCGAGCAACATATACCATCAATACCAAACCTGCCAATGTAGAGGTTTGAAATCCAATACCTACAAACGGAATACGAATCCATCTACTTGCATTTGCTCCTCCAATGGTAGTTCCTTGTGCTAAGGTAAAAACCAGCAGTAAAACAACTACAGGAAGCATTAATACAGAACCTCCACTAAAATATCTATATGGTATTTTATGTACTCCATAAATGACTGCAAAACCTGTAATTAATAATACAATATGTTTTACTAAATGCCCTAAGGTAGATCCATTTCCTACTACGTATACCAAATTGGTACTTGCACTGTATATTGGCATAAATGAAAATATTGCCAACATCGCAACTATAGCCCAAATGGCTCGGTCTCCTTTAATATGTCGAAAGATGTTTTTCATCAATCTTTAGTGTACTTTATATATTTCTTACAGCTTCTTTAAATTTTCTTCCTCTATCTTCATAGCTATCAAATAAATCAAAACTTGCACATGCTGGTGACAACAATACTGTATCTCCTTTTTGCGCTATTTTATAAGCTACTTTTACTGCTTCTTCTGCTCCAGCAGTTTCTACCATAACATCTACTACATTCGCAAAAGTGTCTATGATTTTTTGGTTATCTAACCCTAAACAAACTATTGCTTTTACTTTTTCTCTTACTAAAGGTAGTAAATCTGTATAATCATTTCCTTTATCAACCCCTCCTACAATCCAAACTGTTGGATTGTCCATACACTCCAACGCATAAAAGACCGCATTTACATTTGTAGCTTTACTATCGTTAATGAATTCAATTCCATTTACTTTTTGCACTTTTTCTAAACGATGTTCTACTCCTTCAAAATCAGACAAACTTTCTGCAATTGTTTCTTTTCTTACTTTCAATAACCTTGCTGCCATTGATGTAGCCATTGCATTTTTAGTGTTATGCTTTCCTTGTAATGTTAGCTCAGAAACCTTCATTAATTTTTCTTCTGTATTAAATTTCATTATTATCGTGTCTTGTCTTAAAAAAGCCCCGTACTCTAATTCTTTTTCCATTGAAAATGGCACTAGCGTTGCTTCTGTTTTGTTATTTTTTAACCAATTTTGAATTGCTTCGTCATCAGCATCATATATTAAAAAATCATCTTTCGTTTGATTTTTTGTAATTCTGAATTTTGAGTTTATATAGTTATCAAATTCATATTCATATCGATCTAAATGATCTGGTGTTATATTGGTGATTATTGCAATATGTGGTTTAAAATTTTCAATTCCATCTAACTGAAAACTGCTTAATTCCAATACATATTCGTCATACTTATCTTCAACCACTTGTTCAGCGAAGCTATCACCTATATTCCCTCCAACTCCCACATTTAAACCTGCTTTTTTTAACACATAATGTACCAGCATGGTTGTGGTTGTTTTTCCGTTTGAGCCTGTAATTCCCACAATAGTTGCTTCTGTAAACTGAGCAGCGAATTCTATCTCTGAAATCACTTTAACTCCTTTTGAAACCAACTTTTGCACAAGTGTAACTTTCTCTGGAATTCCAGGGCTTTTCATTACCACATCAGCATTTAGAATTTTATCTTCTGTATGCTGATTTTCTTCAAAATCGATTGAGTTATGTAAAAGAACTTTTTTATACCGCTTTGCTATACCTCCTTTATCTGAAACAAAAACCTCATATCCTTTTTGCTTCCCTAAAAGCGCTGTTCCTACACCACTTTCTCCTCCACCAAGCACAACTAATCTTTTCATTTTTAATTAATGATTTTAGATTTATTGATTGATGATTTACTTTTAACTGTTTTTATAGAAGCTACAATAATTGAAATCAACTCGTTTGCCTCATTATGCAACCTTTTCAATTCTTCTTGATTATTTTCATGGATTGACATAAAAACCTCTAAAAAAAACATACTTTCATCTACTTCTTCTTCAACAATTTTTAATTTATGAATAAAGTCAGCTGAAGATTTTGCCCTACAAGCAGCTCTATAATTAGCTCCAACCGAACTAGAACATCTTATCAATTGTCTACAATATGCATCAAATTCTCTTGTTTTAGGATACTCTTTACATAACCTCCAACAATCAATAGCAAATTGTTTAGTTCTATTTTTAATCTGTTCTTTCATTCAGTCTTATATCTTAAATCACAACTCCAAAGTCTCCTTTATCTTAACTTCAATGTTACTATGGTAAATACCGCTAATAAAATTCCTACAATCCAAAAGCGTACTACAATTTTACTTTCGTGATAGTTTAGTTTTTGATAATGATGATGTAGAGGAGACATTTTAAATATTCGTCTTCCTTCTCCAAACTTCTTCTTTGTGTACTTAAACCATGAAACTTGTAGTATTACCGATAAATTCTCGACTACAAATATTCCAGCCAAAACTGGCAGTAACAATTCTTTCCTTATGGCAATAGCTATTACAGCTATGATACCTCCAATAGTTAAACTTCCAGTATCTCCCATAAACACTTGTGCCGGATAGGTATTATACCATAGAAAACCGATTAAAGCTCCTGCAAACGCTAAAATGAAAACAGTCATTTCTCCAGACTTCGGAATGTACATTACATCTAAATAGTCTGCAAAAATGATGTTACCAGATACCCATGCAAAAATTGCCAGCGTTATTACCATAATTGCTGATGAACCTGCCGCTAATCCATCAATACCATCTGTTAAATTCGCACCGTTCGAAACTCCTGTAACGATAAAAACGGTAACAAAAATGAAGATTATCCATCCATATTTTTCATATCCATCTCCTAAGAAGCTTAATGCTTTTGCATAATCTAACTCGTTATTCTTTAAAAAAGGAACTGTTGTTTTTGTCGATTTATGAGCCTCACCAAACACTTTCTTTTTACCATCTACTTGCGCAACTTGTTCTGAAGTAGGCAGTTGTTCTTTGATGGTTACATCTTGGTGAAAATACAGCATAGAACCTACGATTATACCTAATCCTACTTGTCCTAAAACTTTGAACTTTCCTTTTAATCCCGCTTTATCTTTTTTAAACACTTTTATATAATCATCCGCAAAACCAATAAGCCCCATCCAAACAGTCGTAATCAATAAAATAACGATATATATATTTTCTAGCTTTGCTAAAAATAACACAGGAATTAATGTTGCAAGGATTATAATTACACCTCCCATAGTTGGTGTTCCTGCTTTTTGTACTTGACCATCTAAACCTAAATCTCTTACTGTTTCACCTACTTGCTGCCTTCTTAAGTAGTTAATGATTTTTTTACCAAAAATGGTTGAAATCAACAGAGACAATATGAATGCCATTGCAGATCGAAATGTGATGAATTGAAACACACTTGCTCCTGTTAAGCTAAATTCACTTTCTAAATATTGAAATAAATAATACAGCATTCGTTAGTGTTTTTTTAGTTGATTAAAATAGTTGGTTACTTCTTCTAAATCATCAAAATGATGCCTAACACCATTTATTTCCTGGTAGGTTTCATGACCTTTTCCTGCAATAAGTACAATATCTCCTGAAGTTGCTAGCTTACAAGCTGTTTTTATAGCCTGTCTTCGGTCTACAATTGATAGTGTTTTTTTATAGTTTTCTGCCGCAACTCCAGTTTCCATTTCATCAATTATCGATTGAGGGTCTTCTGTCCTAGGATTATCTGAAGTAAAAATAGCTTGATCACTCAACTGAGAAGCAATTAATGCCATTTTAGGACGCTTTGTTGTATCTCTATCTCCACCACAACCTACAACTGTAATCACAGTTTCATTTCCTGTTCGGATGTCGTTAATAGTTTGTAATACATTTTTTAGTGCATCAGGTGTATGTGCATAGTCTACTATGGCCGTAACTCCATCATCTGAAACTGTATATTGAAATCGTCCACTTACACTTTCTAACTCACTTATAATTCGTAAAATTTCTATTTTCTCAAGTCCTAATAACTCTGCCACCCCATATATTGCCAATAAATTGTAGGCATTGAACTCACCTATCAACTTTGTCCAAACCTCTATTCCGTTGATTGTTAACAAGGTTCCTGAAAGACGTTTTTCTAACACTTTTGCTTTAAAATCTCCTAATGTTTTTAATGCATAAGTTTGTTTATTTGCCTTTGTGTTTTGTAACATTATTTGCCCGTTCTTATCATCAATATTCACCAAGGCAAATGCTGATTTTGGCAATGAATCAAAAAACGATTTTTTAACATCCCGATACTCTGCAAATGTTTCATGGTAGTCTAAATGATCATGCGATAAGTTTGTAAACACTCCTCCTGCAAACTCTAAGCCTTCAGTACGTTTTTGATGTATTCCATGAGAACTTACCTCCATAAAACAATAATCAACTCCAGCTTCTACCATTTTTGATAAATAGTTATTTATCGCTAGTGAGTTTGGTGTTGTATGTGTTGCTTTATATTCTTCTTCATCAACCATTACTCGCACAGTTGATAACAACCCCACTTTATATCCTGCTTTTTTAAACAGTTGGTACAATAAGCTTGCAATTGTAGTTTTACCATTTGTTCCTGTTACTCCTACTAACTGCAAGCTTTTTGACGGGTTGTTATAATAATTTGTTGCTATTATTGCTAATGCCGCATTAGAATCTTCTACTTTAACATAAGTAACCTCTTCATTTTTATTTTCTGGTAAAGACTCACAGATAACAGTCTTAGCACCCAACGATACTGCTTTCGCTATAAACTGATGCCCGTCCACTGTTACTCCTTTTTGAGCTACAAAAACATCCTCTTCCTGCACTTGTCTACTATCAAACTGAATATTGCTTATATCAATATCAGTGTTCCCGTAAACTTCTTTTACCACTACCTTATATAATATGTCTTTTAATTTCTTCAACTATGATAATTTTAAATATATCGTTGCACCTTTTGAGACTTTTTGCCCCCTATCTATGGACTGTTCTGTTACTTTTCCTACTCCTGAAAATTTAACTTTTAACCCCATATTCTCTAATAATGCAATTGCATCCATTCCACTCATACCTAAAACTTTAGGCATAATTGTTTTATACTTCCTTAGTTTTTGATAGTATTCTTGATACTCCCTTTCAAGAACCTCTTCTGAAATATCATCAGAAACAAGCTGATTATTAATTGCTGTTGACGTATAAATTTTTTGAGCTATTTCTTTAAATATAGGAGCAGCAACCGTAGCCCCGTAATATCCTTTTTCTTTTTTAGGACTATGAACTACTACAATGCAAGAGTATTTTGGTTCATCTGCGGGAAAGAAACCTGCAAAAGAAGCCACATACTTTTGATTTGAATAATATCCTCCTTCATATTCTCCCTTAGCATTTTTAGTTCTAGGAATGTATTTTTTTGCCGTTCCTGTTTTTCCTGCCATAGAAAAGTTTGGTGAATAAATTCCTTTACCTGTTCCGTATTTTATAGTATTTTCCATCACTTTTCGTACTTTATCTAAGGTTTCTTGTGATGCTATTTTTTCTTTTACTACTTCTGTTCCAAAGCTTTCTTCAACTTTACCTCCTACTCTTAGCTCTTTTACAAAATATGGCTTTACCAACTTTCCGTCATTTGCGACTGCATTGTAAAACGCTAGTGTTTGTAACGGCGTAAGAGAAACCCCATAACCCCAAGCCATCCACTCTAATGAAATAGGGCTCCAACTTTTCTCTGTTGGTTCTGGTATATAAGGCTTTCCTTCTCCTTTGATTTTAACACCTGTTAATTGATCCAACCCAAAAGACTTAATTCTATCCGTGAATTTTTTAGGATTTTTATCGTAGTACTTTTGTATTGTTTTCACAATTCCAACATTTGAAGAAACCTCAAATACCCTTCCTAATGATATTTTTCCGTACCCTCCTCTTTTACTATCTTCTACTTTACGATTATTAATATAAATTCTTCCTTTTTCACAATCTACCACAGTTGAAGTATCTACAACTTTATCTTCTAAAGCCACCATTAAGCTAGCTAACTTAAAAGTTGACCCAGGCTCGTGACTCTCCCAAACAGCATAGTTTCTTTTTTCGTAATACCTTCCTTTAGAAGTCCTCCCTAAATTAGAAATCGCTTTAATCTCTCCTGTTTCCACTTCCATCACTACAGCACAACCATGATCTGCTTCAAAATACTCCATCTGTCTTAACAGAGCATGATGCGTTATATCTTGAACGTTTACATCTATTGTAGTAATTACATCACTTCCATCTACAGGCTCCTTCTCATTTACATCATTAATAGGCTTCCATTGCCCTTTAGCTATCTTTTGTTTTAAACGCCAACCGTTTTCACCTTGCATATAATCCGCAAAAGCACCTTCAATTCCTGCCCCACCTCTGTAATCATCGTAACCAATTGTACGTTCAGCTATTTTTCCTATTGGGTGAACTCTCACTGTTTTTTGTTCCGCGATAAAGCCTCCTCGATACACCCCTCTATTAAAAATGGGAAAGCTTTTCATTTTCACATAATCATTATATCCTACATTACGGGCTATTAACAAATATCGGTTTCTACGTTTTTTTGCATTACGCAACTTCTTTTGATAGTAACTAGCTGATTTCCCTAACAATCCAGAAAGCGACTCAGAAAGTGCTCGGATATTTTTTTCAAAAATCTCAGAATCTACCGCCACCACATCCATTCGAATGGTAAATTTTGACATAGAGGTTGCTAACAAATTTCCATCTGCCGCATACACATTTCCCCTATTTGCAAAAATAGTATCGTTTTTAACTGTTTCTTCTTCAGAAAGATTCCTATACTTATCTCCTTCTACATATTGAAGTTTAAAAAGTCTAAAAATGATAACTACAAAGAAAAGCGTCATTAAAACAACAATCACGTAGAGTTTGTTTAATATGCCTTTTTTTACTACCATTTTATATTACTCTTTATTATATGTTACTTTTATTTTTTGGGGCGGTTTTTTTGCAGGGTACAACCCTTTGTTTTTTACTTTATCTCGAATACTACTCTCTAACTTCATTCGCATTAATTGAGTACTCGTGTCCACATCTTCAGCCCGCAACTCTCTTTTCTTCTTATTAAGCACTGCTATTTGCACCACTTTTGCATCGGCACTATGCGAACTATAGATCATCACTAATAGTAAAACAACTGTAAAAATCAAAATTCGCCAATTCTTAAACGAGCTTTCATCCGTAAGAAAACTACCTCTTAAAAGATCGTATATACCCTTTCTTACTATTGACATTACTTTAATGTTGCTATTCTTAGTTTCGCACTACGTGCTCTATTATTTTCTTTTATCTCCTCTTTTGTTGGCACAATCATTTTACCAACTTTTTTAAGTGGTTCACTGGTATTACCATAAAAATCTTTTTCTGGTTCACCACTAAACAATCCGGTCCTTATAAATCGTTTCACCAACCTATCTTCTAAAGAATGATATGAAATCACACTCAATCTACCTTCTTCATTTAACAAGTCTGGGATTTGCTGCAAAAATTCTTTCAACACCTCCAACTCCTGATTCACTTCTATTCGTATTGCTTGAAAAATTTGCGCTAGTATTTTATGTTCTTTTGCTTTCGGAAGAAATTTTTGCAACACTTCTTTTAACTCAAAGCTCGTTTTAATTTCTCTATCAACTCTTGCCTCAACAATAGTTTTCGCCAAGGTTCGCGCATTCCGCAATTCCCCATACAAAAACAACACATCCGCCAAATCTTCCTCACTATAGGTATTGATTATTTTTTTTCCTGATAATTCAGATTTCTGATCCATTCGCATATCCAAATCTGCATCAAAACGAGTAGAAAAACCTCTTTCCGCTTCATCAAACTGATGTGAAGACACTCCTAAATCAGCCAGCACCCCATCTACTTTCCTAACACCATAAAAGCGCAAAAACCTCGATATGAATCGAAAATTCTCTCCAATCAACACAAAACGTGGATCGTCAATTTTATTTTGTTGCGCATCAGGATCTTGATCAAAGGCAAACAATCTTCCTTTTTCACCTAATCGACTTAATATTTCTCTAGAATGCCCCCCTCCTCCAAAGGTAACATCCACATAAACTCCATCTTCCTTTATACTAAGCGCATCAACACTTTCTTTCAATAAAACTGGATTATGATAACTCATCTACTTCCGTATTACCCATTACTTCTTCTGCTAACTCAGCAAAATCAACAACAGCATCATCAATTACTTTTTCGTACTTATCCTTATCCCAAATTTCAATAATATTCACTGCAGAAGAGAGCACCACTTGCTTTTCAATACCCGCAAACTGACATAAATCTTTCGGAATCAAGACCCTCCCTGAAGCATCTACATCCACCATTTTCACACCGGCAGTAAACCTTCTGATAAAATCATTATTTTTCTTTACAAATCGATTTAGTTTATTGATTTTTGCCATTACCAGATTCCATTCTTGCATTGGATACAACTCCAGACAAGACTGAAAAACAGAACGTTTAATCACAAACCCTTCTTGCAACACAGAAGACAATTGCTTCTTGAACGCTGACGACATCATCAACCTCCCTTTAGCATCTACCTTGCACTCATATGTTCCAATTAAACTTACCACGTAAAGAATCTATAGTTTGCATCAAAAATAAAAAATATTTACCACTTTTTACCACTTTTTACCACTTTGTTGATAAGTTTTACTTCTGGAGATAAAAAACTCAAAATAAACCACTTAAAAGACTCGCCTACACAGTAAATAATAAAAATGAAAAAGTGATAAAAAAGAACTACATTTGTGGTTAAGTCAAATCAAAAACATATATGACTGAATTTTTAAAGAAAGAAGACAAATTTACATATGCTGAAGCAGGAGAAGGAAGCCCAATTATCATTCTTCACGGGTTAATGGGAGCTCTTAGTAATTTTGGTTCCACTTTTAATCATCTTTCAAAAAAAGGATATCAAGTTTTTATACCAGAGTTACCCTTATACACATTACCCCTCCTTAAAACTAATGTAAAAAATTTAGCCAAGTTTTTACATGATTTCATAGAGTATAAAGGGCTTAAAAATGTTACTCTACTAGGAAATTCTCTAGGCGGACATATAGCTTTATACTATACAAAACATTATTCTGAAGATGTTAAAGCATTAGTTTTAACAGGTAGTTCTGGATTATACGAAAACTCAATGGGAGATAGCTATCCTAAAAGAGGTGACAAGGAGTTTGTTAGAAAAAAAGCACAAGATGTTTTTTATGATAAAGCCATTGCTACAGACGAACTTGTTGATCAAGTGTACGATGTTATAAATGATAGAAATACCTTGATTAGAACACTAGCTATTGCTAAAAGTGCCATTCGTCATAACATGGCTAAAGATTTACCCAACATGAAACAACCTACCTGTTTAATTTGGGGAAAACAAGACAGTGTTACTCCACCTGAAGTTGCTGAAGACTTCAAAAAACTTTTACCTGATGCCGATTTATTCTGGATTGACAAATGCGGACATGCAGCTATGATGGAAACACCAGAAGAATTTAATAAAATTTTAGAAGGGTGGCTTTCTAAACGCGAAATATAACAGCTAAACTAGCTTAATTATAGTATGAAAATAAAATCTGCTGAATTTGTAATGAGTAACAGCAATGTTACCAAGGCTCCTAAAGACAGAATACCTGAGTACGCTTTTATAGGTCGATCAAATGTCGGAAAATCTTCATTAATCAATATGTTGATGGAGCGTAAAGATTTGGCAAAAACCTCTGGTAAACCAGGGAAGACACAACTTATTAACCATTTTAAAATTAATAACGAATGGTTTTTAGTAGATCTTCCTGGATATGGTTATGCACAGGTTTCTAAAAAAAAGCGTCAAATTTTTCAATTTTTTATTGAAAACTATTTTAAAGAACGTGAACAGCTGGTTTGTACTTTTGTTTTAATCGATTCTCGCCACGATCCACAAAAAATAGATTTGGAATTCATGCAGTTTTTAGGTGAAAACCGCATTCCGTTTTGTATTGTTTTTACCAAAGCTGATAAACTAGGGAGCTCTAAACTCAACAAACAAATTACCACTTACAAAAAGAAATTATTAAATTACTGGGAGGAATTACCAATTTCTTTTGTTACCTCATCTTCTACAGGAATGGGGCGAGATGAGTTTTTAAACTTTATTGATCAAGTTAACGAAGATGTAGCGGAGAATTTTAAATAATTTTCACCATACCTTAAGGGAAGTATTAATAATGCACTCTACAAAAGAAAACTTACAAGTTTTACATGAAGACAATCACATTATAGTGATTAATAAGCGGGCTGGTGATATAGTGCAAGGTGACAAAACAGGCGACAAACCACTTTTAGATGTTGTTAAAGAATACATTAAAGATAAATACAACAAACCTGGAAACGTATTTTTAGGAACCGTTCACAGGCTAGATCGCCCTACTACAGGTATCGTTATCTACGCACGTACTTCAAAAGCCTTAGAACGACTAAATAAAATGTTACGTGACAAAACCATTAAAAAAACATACTGGGCAGTGGTTCAACAGCAACCTAAAAAAGCAACCGATACCTTAACAAATTACTTAAAAAAGAATCCAAAAAATAACAAATCGACCGCTTACACTAAAGAGGTTAACGGAAGTAAAAAAGCTATACTTCACTACAAAACGCTTAAAAAACTAGATAATTATTCATTATTAGAGGTCGACTTGGAAACTGGACGTCACCATCAAATTCGCGTACAGCTTTCTAACATTGGCTCTACTATAAAAGGAGATTTAAAATACGGTGCTAAAAGAAGCAACAAAGACGGAAGTATTCATTTACATGCTCGAAAAATTCAATTTACACACCCTGTTAGCAAAGAACCTATTAAGGTTACCGCTCCAACTCCTTCTGACCCCGTTTGGGATGCTTGTTTGTAATTTGTATATTTAGACAAATTTCACCCAAGATGAAAGCTCTTAAATTTTTAACGATTTTAACACTCCCTATCACTGTTTACATTTCGTTTACAAATATGGGATGGTTAACACTTTTACCTTTACTTGTTTTCTTCGGCTTAGTTCCTCTTCTCGAATTACTTTTTAAACCTGATAAAAATAATTTCAATAAAGAACAAGAAGCGCAAGAAAAAGAAAATAGACTCTACACCTATATTCTATACGCAATGGTACCTATTCAATTAGTTTTCCTAGTGTGGTTTTTATGGATAATGAAAGACACACAATTAACTATCTTAGAATATATAGGAAAAATCTCAGCTATGGGCTTGCTATGTGGCGTTATTGGTATTAATGTTGGGCATGAGTTAGGACATAGAAACAACCGTTTTGATGAGCTTTTAGGAGAAATTTTACTACTAACTTCATTAGACACCCACTTTCTACCCTACCATAATGCAGGACATCATTTTAATGTAGCCACTCCAAAAGACGCCGCAACTGCAAGAAGAAATGAAATTGTTTACCTGTTTTGGATTCGTTCTCATTTTCAAAGCTATTATCAAGCTTGGGAAGTGGAAAATACACGTTTAAAAAATTCAGAAAGAAGCTGGTTTCACTTACAAAATAGAATGCTCATTTACACACTCTGTAACATTCTTTTATTAGCTGGTATTTTCTTTTTATTCGGATTAAAAGCATTACTAGCTTTTATCACCGCTGCTGTTTTTGGAATTTTATTACTTGAAACTGTAAACTATATAGAACATTATGGACTACTACGTAAACAGAATGAAAAAGGTCGTTATGAGCGTGTAAAAAGAACGCATTCATGGAATTCTGATCACAGAATTGGTATGTTAATGTTGTTTAATTTATCCCGTCACTCCGACCATCACTATAACGGAAGCAAACATTATCAGCTCTTAAAATCATTACCAGAAAGCCCACAAATGCCAACAGGATACCCGGGTATGATGCTGGTAGCCTTGGTTCCTCCATTATGGTTTTCAATAATGAATAAAAAAATACAAGACTTATAGCTTATGAATATTCCCGAATTAGTTCAGTCGCAAAAAAACTATTTTGCTACTCAACAAACCAAAGATATTTCTTTTAGAAAAAGTACCTTAAAAAGATTACAAAAAGAACTTGTTGCAAGAGAAAAAGACATCATAAAAGCACTACATGATGACTTTAAAAAACCAGAATACGAAGCAGTAATGACCGAAACTTCTATTGTTTCGGCTGAATTAAAAATGGCCATAAAAAATATACACTCTTGGAGTAAACCTCAACGTGTATTACCGTCGTTACTAAATTTTCCGTCCTCTGCAAAAATTTATAAAGAACCTTACGGAACTGTACTTATCATTGCTCCTTGGAATTACCCGTATCAACTAGCATTCGCACCATTATTAGGTGCTATTGCAGCAGGTAACACTGTAGTATTGAAACCTTCGGAACTGACACCGCATACAAGTAAAATTACCAAAGAAATTATTGAAGCTGTATTTGATAAAAACCATGTAGCTGTGGTTGAAGGTGGTATCGATGTTTCTACAGAATTGCTAGCGCAACGTTGGGATTATATTTTCTTTACAGGCAGTGTTCCTGTTGGTAAAATTGTCGCCAAAGCAGCTGCTAATAATTTAACTCCTGTTACCCTAGAACTTGGAGGAAAAAGTCCATGTATTGTTGACGAAACTGCCAATATTAAATTGACTGCAAAACGTTTGGTTTGGGGAAAATTCATTAACGGTGGGCAAACTTGTATTGCTCCTGATTATTTATTGATACACAAATCAGTAAAAGAGCAATTTATACAACAATTTAAAGATGAAATTTTTAGAACTTACGGAAAAAACCCTCAAAACTCTCCAGATTTTCCACGTATTGTTAACACTCGTAATTTTGATCGTTTAGCTTTGATGCTAGAAAATGAAAAGTGTGTGATTGGCGGACAAACTGATAGAGACGATCGCTACATTGCTCCTACATTAATTGACGAACCTGATTTAGATAGTGAAGTCATGAAAGGTGAGATTTTCGGACCTATTTTCCCGCTAATCTCTTACGAAAATGAAGCTGACATTGAAAAAATCACTACTAAATACGACAAACCTCTGGCTTTATATGTGTTTACCAATAGAAATTCATTTACTAAAAAAATGATTCAACGTTATTCATTTGGAGGTGGAACCATAAACGATACCACTGTACATTTTGCTAATCATAGGTTACCTTTTGGTGGCGTTGGTGAAAGCGGTATAGGCAGTTACCATGGAAAAAAAACTTTTGATACGTTTTCTCATCATAAAGGAGTGGTTTCTCGCGGAACTTGGTTAGATGTTCCTACTCGATATGCTCCATACAAAGGAAAATTAAAGCAATTAAAAACCTTAATGAAACTAGGATAAATTAGATAAAAGACAAATAGACACAAGAATCAAGACACCTATATAAATGAGTGAAAAAACCGTATCCGAAGCAGTTAAATACCGTCGTTCAGTAAGAGTATATGACCCTAAAAAACCGATAGACACTGCTGTTGTAAAAAAATGTTTAGAGCAAGCTATTTTAGCTCCTACCAGTAGCAACATGCAACTGTGGGAGTTTTATCATATCACTGATAAAGAAATTATAAAAAAAATGGCTCCATTATGCTTTAATCAAAATGCAGCTAAAACTGCTCAGCAACTAGTGGTTTTTGTGACTCGTAAAGATTTGTGGCGTAAAAGATCCAAAGCTAACTTAGCTTTTATGGATGAAGTTTTTGGTAAAAACAATCCGAAATCAGAACAACGAAGTAGAGAAAAAGTAGCGCGTAACTACTACGGAAAATTAATTCCGTTTACCTACTTTGACATCTTCGGAATTGTTGGTTATCTTAAATACTTAATGATTCTTTTTGTTGGACTTTTCCGACCTATTTACCGTGAAGTTCGTAATAGTGATATGCGCATTGTAGCTCACAAAACTTGCGGATTGGCAGCACAAACATTCATGCTCTCTATGGCTGCTGAAGGTTACGACACCTGCCCTATGGAAGGCTCTGATACTTGGCGTGTAAAACGTTTGCTAGAACTACCTTTTGGTGCAGAAATTAATATGATTGTTTCTTGTGGTATTCGTAAACCAGAAGGTGTATATGGAGAACGTTTTAGAATTCCTTTTGAGGAGGTTTATAAAGAGGTTTAACCCAGAAATAAACCAATTTCTCATTATTTTATGAGTGTTATAACAAATTTTAATATCCTCTTCTATTAAATCAACCACCTTCAAGAAGAAATTAGCTTAACGATTTATTACGAAAAAATTAAAAAGCTATACGTTTTTAGCTTAATAACTTTTCAAAAACAAAGTTTTAAATCTTACCTGTTACAGAAAGTAATTTTTATTATATTAGTTTCCTATTAAATTCAAAAAAAATTAAAAAGCTGTAAAAATTGACTATAACTAACTATGATATTTCTTTGTTCCCAAGATAATTAATTCTAATTAAAAGTTAGTTCGTTTATTTTTTCACATCTATTGAAATAAAAAACAGACATAGACCTTGAGTGTCTTTAAATGTTCAAGGAATATATAAAAATTTAAATTATTTTGAAAATGAAAAAATCAATTTTAACCTTAGGTAAAGTTTTAAACAAAGCTGATCAAAAACAAATAAAAGGAGGATTAACTTACCCACGCCACTATGATGAATATTGTGACAATCTAAATGAAACTCAATATGACCCTTCTTGCGGCTGTTCTTTTAATAGTCAATGCGCCAATATGGCTGTACCTGCCAGTGATGGTTACGGATATGTTTTAAGATCAGGAACATGCTCTAATGGAACATGTGTTGCTTAACAAGATTCTTATATTATAAAAAAGGAAAAGAGGCTTAAGCCTCTTTTCCTTTTTTATAATAATATTTTCTTATTTTCTAATCTACACTTACTCTTTACTTCGGTAAAAACACCAACTTATTTGCGCTCTTCTTTATAGCTGTCTCATTAAGGCTCATTTTTACAAACTCACCATCTACATATTTTTGTGCTTGGTCTTTGTAATATGGACTAAACACATTTCCTGATTGTCCTGTAGGTAAAATCGCAATGCTATTCTCTACATCAGAAAAATCAATGACTCTACGTGTTGAAGGTCCTCCATGGATTTTATATACCCCTGTACTATCCAATTTAAAAATCTGGTTGTTAATCACCTCATTTCCTCCAATAGTTTCAAACGGACCTACATTGAAAAACTTACGCAACAAACCTCCCGCTTTACCAATAGCGTGTTCGTATTCCACTGAAATTACGCGATTCCACGTCCAATTATCTACATTCTCTCCTAATTGATTTTGTAAAAATGTGATGGATTTTTGAAAAGCTATGGTAATTATTTCATTTCTAGTTTCAACTTTATTTATTGTTAAAATATTATCCCACCAAACCGATTGCTCTCTTTTAGCTTGTTGTGCTAATACTTGATCTTGTAATTGCGTATCAATAAACAACTGAAAGCTATCTCCTAACTCATCTTTATAAGTAGCAGTTAAAAATTCATACAAAAATCGATTATAAATAGTCGGAGCTACGTTGGTTTTTAAATACTCTCCATCCCACTTTTCTAACACTGAATATGCTTTTTTAGCTGAAGGAGATAGTGACGACTTATCTACACTTGCTAACAATTCTCTCCCAATTTCTGGAACTACAGGTGAGGTTACATCATAAATCATTTCAGCTACATCCTCTTTCGTAAAATCGTTTTTAGATTCTAATAACTGAACAATTCGTTTTGCTCTATCTTCTGGTTGGTAATATCCCGGATATAACTTACCTCTCACAGAATCAGGTTGATTATTTGCTGAATACACATAATTCCAACTAGGATTTTCCGCTTGCGGATTATCTTTAAAATCTAAATATTCTACAATTTCATCCTTACCAGAAGCTCCGTTTAAGTACGTTTTAGAAGACAAACTATCTCTTAATTGATATAATTTAGCCGATGCAAACCAACCTACATTCCCTTTCTTATCTCCATACATTACATTTAATCCTGGTGCATGAATTTTGGCGGTTCCTGTTTTAAAGTCTTGTAACGAATTTGCATGCGACATTTTATGTGATGCTTCTAATAATTGATTAGGCAGTTGCGTATAAATCCAGTTCATTGCAATTGGTCTTTCATCTGTTACATGCTCTATTAATCCGTTCATAATCGGGCCATGTTTACTAACTTTCACTTGATATGTAGTATCTTTTCCTCCTTTAACCTTTATACGTTTGTCCCATAACTCATATTTCTGGTATCCATTAGGTGTTTTGTACTCCATTGAATTTTCTGGATTGTTTTCTTCTATATAAAAGTTCAAATCGTCATTTGCTAACATTGTTAATCCGTAAGCATACTCTTTATTGTGTCCTAACAACGGAAATGGCATCAAAGCCAGATTAAATCCGTAGATTTCAAAGTCTGGAGTTTTTATATGATTTTGATACCAAACAGATGGTTGAGAAAATGCGATATGTGGATCGTTCGCTAAAATTACCTTACCGTTTTTGGCTTTAGGTGGTGCAATTACCCAAGAGTTACTTCCTATAAAAGGTGCAACTGGCAACTGATCTACAATCTTGCTTACCGCTATAGACATCTCTGCTTTAATTGTACCTTTATTAGTTGTCTTATTCAGTGTTAAATTTTTATCGAAAGAATTCAACAACTCATTTACATAAGACTCACCTAACTTTTCTTTTACTTCAGTTAACAACGGATCAGTTTTATGGGCAATTGCAAAACTAAATGCCATATAACCAAAAACATTATACACATCTTTAATTGTATAATTTTCTTTATCCAATCCTACTAAATAAAATTCTAAGGGCGTTGCTCCTTCTTCTATGAACTGATTAACCCCATTTAAATATGCTTCCGTTAATTTATACGTTTCTGAATTTTTATCTAATTCTTGAATTGTTTTTTCAGCAGCTTCTTCAATTCCTAATCCAGAGAAAAATTTATCGACTCTTACCAAATCTTTTCCAAAAACTTCTGCTAATCTTCCAGCTGAAATTCTTCTGATAAGCTCCATTTGCCACAATCTATCTTGTGCATGTACATATCCTAAAGCAGTATAAGCATCTAGTTGATTTTGCGCGTTGATATGCGGTACTCCAACCTCATCATAATACACTGTAACTTTATCTGAAATTGAGTTAAGTTCTAACTCTCCTTTATAAGTTGGATGCAGAGTTTTTGTAAATAGCCAAATTCCAACACTTAATAACACTAAAAGTAGTAAAACAATTTTTAAAGACTTTTTTAATAACTTCATTAGGGATGATTTTCTTCAAAGATAACAGATTTATTTATTGTTCCTCTTTTTGGGTAAATAGTGTAATTTTTACACACTTCTACTCTTTACTTATACACTTTTTACACATAAAGCTATTATCTGCCCAAACCTAAAAAAACAATATACTATTAAAAATCAACACGTTAAAGTTTTTAAAGGTTTAATTAAAGTCGATGGCATATTTATTTCTATACAATAAACAAATATGTAAATAACTTAAAAACTTAATATCATGAAAAATTTAATTTTAGCAGTAGCGATTTTAGCAGGAGCTTCAACTTATGCAACAGTAAATAATACTCTTACACCTATTACTCCAACTCATACAGTTGTAAAGAACGGATTTCAAGAAATATCTTTAGATAAGTTACCTTCAGCTGTAGTGAATGCTGTAAAAGAGAGTTTCCCTAAAGGTACACTAGGAAAAGCTTTTGTAAACAGTAAAGAACAATACAAGTTAGAAATTTCTTTAGAAAATGGCAACAAAACCGTTTTCGCCGACAAAGACGGAAACTGGTTAGACGCTAAAGAGGTAAAGTAAACACATAAATTTCCCTTGTAGTATTACAACAATTAATAATTATAACTTAAAAACTTAATATCATGAAAAAATTAATCTTAGCAGTAGCAATTTTAACAGGTGTTTCAACTTATGCAACAGTAAATAACACTCTTACACCTATTACTCCAATTCATACAGTTGTAGAGAACGGATTTCAAGAAATATCTTTAGATAAATTACCTTCAGCTGTAGTGAATGCTGTAAAAGAGAGTTTTCCTAAAGGTACACTAGGAAAAGCTTTTGTAAACAGTAAAGAACAATACAAGTTAGAAATTTCTTTAGAAAATGGCAACAAAACCGTTTTCGCCGACAAAGACGGAAACTGGTTAGACGCTAAAGAGGTAAAGTAAACACATAAATTTCCCTTGTAGTATTACAACAATTAATAATTATAACTTAAAAACTTAATATCATGAAAAAATTAATCTTAGCAGTAGCAATTTTAACAGGTGTTTCAACTTATGCAACAGTAAATAACACTCTTACACCTATTACTCCAATTCATACAGTTGTAGAGAACGGATTTCAAGAAATATCTTTAGATAAATTACCTTCAGCTGTAGTGAATGCTGTAAAAGAGAGTTTTCCTAAAGGTACACTAGGAAAAGCTTTTGTAAACAGTAAAGAACAATACAAGTTAGAAATTTCTTTAGAAAATGGCAACAAAACCGTTTTCGCCGACAAAGACGGAAACTGGTTAGACGCTAAAGAGGTAAAGTAAACACATAAATTTCCCTTGTAGTATTACAACAATTAATAATTATAACTTAAAAACTTAATATCATGAAAAAATTAATCTTAGCAGTAGCAATTTTAACAGGTGTTTCAACTTATGCAACAGTAAATAACACTCTTACACCTATTACTCCAATTCATACAGTTGTAGAGAACGGATTTCAAGAAATATCTTTAGATAAATTACCTTCAGCTGTAGTGAATGCTGTAAAAGAGAGTTTTCCTAAAGGTACACTAGGAAAAGCTTTTGTAAACAGTAAAGAACAATACAAGTTAGAAATTTCTTTAGAAAATGGTAACAAAACCGTTTTCGCCGACAAAGACGGAAACTGGTTAGACGCTAAAGAAGTAAAGTAAACACATAAATTTCCCTTGTAGTATTACAACAATTAATAATTATAACTTAAAAACTTAATATCATGAAAAAATTAATCTTAGCAGTAGCAATTTTAACAGGTGTTTCAACTTACGCAACAGTAAACAACACTCTTACACCTATTACTCCAATTCACACAGTTGTGGCTGATGGATTCCAAGAAATATCTTTAGATAAATTACCAGCAGCGTTGGTTAATTCTATTAAAGAAAGTTTCCCTAAGGCTACCTTAAGTAAAGCTTTTATTAATGAAAAAGAGCAGTACAAACTAGAGGTTAGTGAAGGAAGCACCAAGAAGACTATTTACATTGATAAAGAAGGTAATTTGTTAAATGAAAAAGAAGTAAACAATACTAAAAAGTAATTTTTTTATTTCCCTCCTCAATTTTATTAGCAAAAGAGCGTTTTCATATAAAACGCTCTTTTTATTTTTACAGAGAATTTTTATCTGAACAATTTAGAGCAACCTTTTTTATGAAAAATATCTTATTGGTAGAAGACGATGTTACATTTTCTAACATGTTAAAACATTTTTTAGAACGACACAAATATGTTGTCGAGGTTAGTTATACAATTAAAAATGCCTCTACTCTATTGAAAGAAAATTCATATAATTTGATTTTTACTGATTTACGCCTTCCTGACGGTAATGGTATTGATTTATTAAAGCAAAGTAAAAACACTGATAGCGACATCCCTGTTGTTTTAATGACGAGTTATGCTGAAGTATCAACAGCCGTTCAAGCTATGAAACAAGGTGCTTTTGATTATATTTCTAAACCTTTTAATCCTGATGAAGTTTTAGAAGTAATTAATAATGCTCTGGAAGTTAAAACCGAACAAATTACTGAACCTAAAAAAGAAGATAAAAAAGTTTCTAATTCTCATATCGTTACCGGTATAAGCGCAGCTTCTAAAAGCCTTTATGAACACATCCATTTAGTAGCTCCAACTGACATGTCTGTTCTTATTACAGGTGAAAGTGGCACAGGTAAAGAAGTTGTAGCTAGTACAATTCATACTCAAAGCTTACGTAAAGATAAGCCTTTTATTGCCGTGGATTGCGGAGCTATACCTAAAGAGATTGCCTCAAGTGAATTTTTTGGACATCAAAAAGGATCATTTACAGGAGCTATAAATGATAAAATAGGGCATTTTGAAGCAGCGAATGGAGGTACTCTTTTTTTAGATGAAGTTGGAAATTTAAATTACGAAAGTCAGGTACAACTTTTACGTGCTTTACAAGAAAGAAAGATTAAACCTGTGGGAAGCAGTAAGGAAATTATGGTAGATATTCGTTTAATTACTGCCACTAATGAAGATTTATTATCAGCTGTTGAAAATGGTAATTTTAGAGAAGATTTATACCATCGTTTAAATGAGTTTTCTATTAAAGTCCCTAATCTAAATGATAGAAAAGACGATTTAATTCTTTATGCCGATTTCTTTTTAGAAAAAGCCAACAAACAACTCAATAAATCAATCGTTGGCTTTTCTCATGAAGTACTAACTTTATTTCAACAATATAACTGGCCAGGGAACTTACGAGAGTTATCTAATGTTATCAAAAGAGCTACACTTTTATCTCAGACAGAAATTATAGAAAAAGAAGTGTTGCCTGAAGAATTAAAAAACACTGAAGATCAATACAGCATCCCTAATGAATTTTCTACCAAGGAAAATGAAAAAAAACTTATTATTAGGGCTTTACATGAGGCTAAAAACAACAAAACTAAAGCTGCAAAGCTTTTAAATATTACTAGAAAGACTTTGTATAATAAACTGAAAGAGCATAATATTAGTTAAGATACTTTTTTATTTCTACTAAAAAGATTTCTAATTCTTTTTCAAAATCTTTCCATGAGGTTTTATTTATCTCTTTACTAACCTCAAATTCTTCTAAAAAAGTTATTAACCTAGTAGCTTTTAATTGCCTAAACATTCCCAACATTTTATGACTAACGTCATTAACCCCCTTCGCATCATTGTTATCAATCAACTCTTTTAATAGCAATAAGTTATCTTCGGTATCTTTTAAAAAAGATTTTAATATTTTCTTTATCTCTACTTCGTCATTATTCAAAAATGTTTTCAAGGAAGTAATATCAAAGCTATTTGTTGTTATTTCGTTGTCAATCTTACTAATAACCACATCTTTTTCCTGGGCTTTGAAATCAAAAAATCGCTGTAAAATTTCTTCCAATTTTTTAGCGTGAAATGGTTTTATTATGGCATCTGAAAAACCATTTTTAACATATTCATTCTCCGATAAATTTGCTCTCCCTGTCATTGCTATAATGGGCTGACCTTTGTAAGATTTGTGTTTTTTTAAGGTTTCCATAAAATGAATACCATTCATTTTAGGAAGTTGTATATCTGTAAGCACTAAATCATAGATAATATTATCTATTCTACTTAGTGCCTCTTGCGCATTACTAAAAGAAGTTACCACTATTCCTAATTCTTCTAAAACATTTTTCAAAAGTATTCTCAAAGAAGCATCATCCTCAACTATTATAGCATTAATATTAAGGCTTTTATTTTGTGAACTTATCTCTTTTATATTTAATTTTTCTTCAGCAAAAGTAATAGGCACGAACAACGAAAATATACTGCCTTTTCCTAAACTACTTTGTAAAGTTAAAGATCCTCCCAAAAGTTCTGCTAGTCTTCTAGAAATGGTCAAACCTAACCCAAATCCATTTTGCCTATTCTCTTTTTCATGTGCTTGCGTAAATTCTTTAAAAACTTTTTCTTGTTCATCTTTTCCAATTCCAACTCCAGTATCAATCACTCTAATCTCTATATATTTTTTTTCTTTTACGCTTCTTAACTTACTTTTTATTGTTATTGAACCTTCTTTTGTAAACTTACATGCGTTAGTTACTAAATTATATAGTATTTGTTTTATTCTAAAAGGATCACTAACAATTAATGAATTTATATTTTCATCATGATTTACATTTATTGAAATTGGTTTATTTTGAACAAGGCTTTTAGCGCTATTAGCTACTTCCTCTATATTTCTTTTTAAATCAAAAGGAATAGTTTCAATAGTTATTTTACTATTCTCTAATTTAGAAAACTCTAAAAGATCGCCGACAAGCTGTCCCATGTAAACCGATGCATTTTGTATATGCACCACATAATTTTTCTCTTTAGTACTAGTAATTGATTTTTGTAATAACTCGCTAAAACCGGTAATTGTGCTTAAAGGAGTTCTTAAATCATGACTTACCATAGATATTAACTGCTCTCTACTTTTTAAAAGTGACGAGGTTACTGCATTTGCACTTTCCAGTTCTTGCCTGTAATGCTGACTTCTCCAAAAATCATTTAAAATTATTATTGAAAAAAGTATAATTATTACAAAACCTACTCCAGCTGCTAATAGAATTATGTTTCTACTACGTTCTAACGTTTCTTCATGTTTTTTATGAGCTATGTTAGCATTAACAATAACATCTTTTTCTAGTACATTTAAAACCTCTCGTAATTTTCTTGAAATTATAATATCATTTTCAATTAATTCTCTCTCTTTTATTCTCAAAAATCTACGTTTAATAACTGTTTCTCTCTGCGCTTTTTGAAGTATTTCTTTAGATGCAGAAACTAATGAGTCAATTTTCTTTTGTTCTTCAACATTAACAGGCTTCTCTTCTCCTTCTTCTTCATTATCAAACAGGCGTAAATACTTTTCTAAACTTAATCCTGTTTTCTTATTAAAAACATCTGGATTATCTACAAGATCTTTTACTGAACCTTTGCCTAATAAAGAATCTATAGACCCTAGCTTGTCTATAGCCTCATCTATTGATTTTTCCGAAGCATTCCTTTGGTTTAACCTTCTTAAACTTGTTATGTTTTTTCGTTTTTTATTTAAAACCAGCTTAACACTGTCTAAAATAAATGTTTTAGATACGTCTTTTGCTATGAAGTTAAGTGAGTCAATTTTTTTCAACAATAATTTATTCTCGGTAACATATTCATTATATCGTTTATAAGAATTTAACTGAATGGCGGCTCTCCCTAAATTTTCATTTTCATATATATCAGCAATTAACCCTCCTGTTTGTATAATATTATTCCTATCAGAAACTCCTTGTTTTTGTATCTCTATGTATGTTTTTATTTCAGAAAACAACAAGATTCCTGAAATAACCGCTAAAACCGCTAGGGTAGCATAACCCACTAAAACCTTAAAAGCTA
Source organism: Tenacibaculum mesophilum (assembly GCF_003867075.1). Classification (NCBI taxonomy): domain Bacteria; kingdom Pseudomonadati; phylum Bacteroidota; class Flavobacteriia; order Flavobacteriales; family Flavobacteriaceae; genus Tenacibaculum; species Tenacibaculum mesophilum. Next base: position 1,907,957 of record NZ_CP032544.1, read on the forward strand.
TTTTACGTTTAGATTCTTTCATTAATTAATAATCTTTGGTAAAAATAACGATACTTCGTCTTTCTTGTTTTAAATATATCTATTAAATTTTGAATTATTAATAGATATTATTTTGCCTAAAGACCTCGTAACAATCAAAGATAGTTTGTATTTTTGATGTTTATAAAATCATGTCAAAATGAGAAAAATTCAAATGGTTGACTTACAAAGTCAATATCAAAAAATTAAAGATACGGTTGATGCTTCTATTCAAGAAGTTTTAAATTCTTCAGCATATATTAACGGACCTTATGTTCGTGATTTTCAAGTTGATTTAGAGAGTTATTTAGGCGTTAAACATGTAATTCCGTGTGCTAACGGTACTGATGCGTTACAAATAGCTATGATGGGCTTAGGTTTAGAGCCAGGTGACGAGGTGATTACAGCTGATTTTACATTTGCTGCAACTGTTGAGGTTATAGGTTTATTAAAATTAACTCCTGTTTTAGTTGATGTTGAACCTGATACTTTTAATATTGACATTGAAGCTCTAAAAAAGGTAATTACCCCTAAAACAAAAGCTATTGTTCCTGTTCATTTATTCGGACAATGTGCTAATATGGAAGCTATTTTAGAAATTGCTAAAGAACATAACTTATTAGTAATAGAAGATAATGCTCAAGCTATTGGAGCAGATTATACTTTTTCTAACGGAATTAAGAAAAAAGCTGGAACTATTGGAAATGTGGGAACAACATCTTTCTTCCCTTCTAAAAACTTAGGTTGCTATGGTGATGGTGGAGCTATTTTTACCAATGATGATGAATTAGCACATACACTTCGCGGAATGGTTAATCACGGAATGTACAAACGCTACTACCATGATGTAGTTGGAGTAAACTCTCGTTTAGATTCTATTCAAGCGGCTGTATTAAAAGCTAAGTTACCTTTATTAGATAGCTATTGTGATGCCCGCAGAAAAGCTGCTGAATATTATTCAAACGCATTTACTAACAACCCAAATATTATCACACCAACTATTAGCGATTTTACAACGCATGTTTTCCATCAGTATACATTGAGAATTACTAACGGAAAACGTAATGAGTTACACCAACATTTATTAGATAACGGAATTCCAAATGCTATTTATTATCCTGTTCCGTTACATGCTCAAAAAGCATATCAAGATGATAGATATAATGAAGATGACTTCACTGTTACCAATCAATTAATAGATGAAGTTATTTCATTGCCAATGCATACAGAATTAGATGAAGAGCAGCTAGCGTTTATTACTAAAACTGTGAATGATTTTATTCAATAACTTGGATTGAAATCTTATGAATCAAAAAATTAAAACTTTAAAAATTATTCACCTTGCCTTAATTGCTGGAATTACTCTTGCTTTTACATTTTTAGGTAATTTCAAGACCATGTTTGACATGGTGATTGATGACTCATCTTTGTTCTATGCATTTATTCCTGCAATAGCTTATGTTGCTAGTAACTTCATCTTTAAAAACATGTTGAGAAACATTCAAAAAGATGCTAGTAATGAAGAGAAACTTGCTATTTATCAGTCTGCTTCTATAGCTAGATGGGCTATTATTGAAGGTGCTTGTTTTTTGATTTTAATTTTAAAACCTGATTTTTTATTGTTAGGAGTAATCTTATTAATTTATTTAATTCTTTTAGCTCCAAAAAAAGCACAAATATCCCAAACCTTAGATATCAGAAGCTAAGATTTCTTATATAAAAAGACAAAAAATCACTCATTTTTGGTTGTTTTTAATCATTTTTGAGTGATTTTTTATTCATTTTAGCAAAAAACAGCTTTTTACACCTCTAATTTGTAAATTGTTTCTACTTCCTATTATCATATTCTTAAAATAATACACTCTAAATTTAACAACACATATTTATTAGTTGATTTTTAATGTTTTAACGATTATTAATTGACATCACGCTTTAAGCTTATTAGCTTTGTACTCTAATTAAATGATACTAGAATAATGAAATTGATTAAAATTAAAAGAGAAACACGTTTGGAAAAACGATTTTCAAGAAAAATGGGTAAACTTCATACTAATGTTACCTACATTAAAAAAATGTTTTTAAATATTATACCTCTGGAAACGGTACACAAATACAGAGAAACCTATTATGGTGAAGTTAAAGATTGTGAAGATTGTGTTTTAGCTAGATAACAATTTTCTTTTTCAAAAAACAAAAATCCCGTTCCAAAAGAACGGGATTTTCTATACTATCTGTTTTTACTATTTATGCTAAAGAAGCACCACTAGCAGCTACACTTCTATCAATTTTACGCATTAATCCCTGTAATACTTTACCAGGACCAACTTCAACAAACTCAGTACCACCATCAGCTATCATTGCCTGCACACATTGTGTCCATCTTACTGGCGCTGTTAATTGCGCTATTAAGTTTTCTTTAATTTCAGCAGGGTTAGTTACTGCTTTCGCTACCACATTTTGGTATACTGGACACATAGGTTCGTTAAATGTAGTTTCTTCAATAGCTGCAGCTAACTCCTCACGAGCTGGTTCCATCATTGGTGAATGAAATGCTCCTCCTACAGGTAAAAGTAATGCCCTTTTAGCGCCTTTTTCTTTTAATACTTCACAAGCTTTTTCAACAGCTTCAATTTCTCCAGAGATTACTAATTGTCCTGGACAATTATAGTTTGCTGCTACCACAACTCCATCAATCGAAGCACAAACTTCTTCAACTACAACATCTTCTAATCCTAACACAGCTGCCATAGTAGATGGTTGAATTTCACATGCTTTTTGCATTGCTAAAGCACGCTTAGAAACTAATTTTAATCCATCTTCAAAAGACAATACACCATTAGCTACTAACGCTGATAATTCTCCTAAAGAGTGACCAGCAACCATTTCTGGTTTAAAATCGTCTCCTAAAACCTTAGCTAAAATTACTGAGTGTAAAAAAATAGCTGGTTGTGTTACTTTGGTTTGTTTTAATTCTTCAGCACTACCTTCAAACATTACGTCAGTAATACTAAAACCTAATATATTATTTGCTTTTTCAAAAAGTTCTTGAGCTAATGGAGAGTTTTCATATAAGTCTAACCCCATTCCTGTAAATTGTGCTCCTTGACCTGGAAAAATATACGCTTTCATTTGTTTGTTTTGTTGTTTATTTAACCTTGCAAACATACAACTTTTAAAATTACTATCTTCGTTTTATGACTGTACAACAAAAATCTCAAGCACAACTTATTTACCTAGTTTTAGCTTCGTTATTTATAGCCTCTCTTGTAACTTCAAACCTTATTTTTCAGAAGTTTTTTTATTGGGACCCCTTTAATTTATTTCGTTTTGAAGTATCTGTTGGAATACTTCCATATCCTATTACTTTTTTAATTACAGATATTCTTTCTGAAATTTATGGTAAGAAAAAGGCCAACAGAGTTGTTGTAGCAGGAATTTTTGCTTCCTTTTTTTCTATGTTAATTATTTTAGTAGCTGATTATGCTCCTGCAATTAATAACTCTCCCATTGGCGACGAAACTTTTACCAAAGTTTTTGGGCTTTCTCCTTTTGCTGTACTAGCTTCTATGCTAGCTTACTTAGCTGCTCAGTTTATAGACATTCGAATTTTTCATTTTTGGAAAAAATTAACTAAAGGAAAACATTTATGGCTTCGCAATAATTTTTCTACCTTTTTGTCACAATTTATAGATACTTTTACCGTATTATTTTTATTGAGTTCTTTTAAAATACTTCCTTGGAGTATTTTTGGTAGCCTTTTACTTAGCGGTTTTTTATTTAAAGTCATTATAGCAGCTCTTGACACTCCTGTTTTGTATGTTGTTATATATTGGTTTAGAAAAAAATTTGACTTACAAATAGGTGAAGAAATCAGCAAATTTTAAACGAATATTACTTTATGTTAAACAAGTTTTTTTATAAAATTTTTAAAGAACAGCTTTCACTTTCAGAAACATTAGCTACATACCTAAATTTATTTGCAAATCTTATTGTGTTTGGAATTTTAGGTTATATCTTATTCAAAGTTTTTAGATACGTTGGAAAAAGAACAGTTAATAAAATGGCAGCAAAAACATCAACTAGTTTTGATGATATGCTTATTAAAAACAAAACCTTTTTAAACCTTTCAAGAATTGTTATTCTTACTATTGTTTTTAATTTTTTAAAAGATATTTTAGTCGATTTCCCTAACCTGTTTACCTACGCTGAACGTATTGCTACTATTGCCATTATTTTTGCTATTATTTGGTTTATACGTAGTATTCTACTAAGTGTTAAAGATTTTCTTCGTACCACAAATGCTTTCAAAGACAAACCCTTAGAGAGCTATGTGCAAATTTTCATGGTAATCATGTGGCTTATTGCTGCTATATCATCTTTTTCTGTATTAACTGGAAAACCTTTAATTAGATTCTTAACTGCATTAGGTGCTTTTTCAGCAGTATTATTATTAATTTTTAAGGATACCATTCTTGGTTTTGTATCAAGCATTCAAGTAGCAGTAAATGATACTGTTAGAATTGGAGATTGGATTACCATGGAAAAATATGGCGCTGATGGTGATGTAGTTGAAATTAACCTTACCTCTGTAATTATTAGAAATTTTGATAATACAATATCTAGCATTCCTACGTATTATTTAACATCCGATTCTTTTAAGAACTGGAGAACAATGAATACTTCAGGTGGTAGACGTATAAAACGATCAATTTTAATTAAAATAAATAGCATTCACTTTCTTACCGATGAAGATATTGAGCGCTTTAAAAAGATTGAGTTAATTTCTGACTATATTGAAAAAAGTAGCAAGGAAGTAAAAAAATACAACGAAGAAAACAATATTGACAAATCTGTAATATTAAACGGTAGAAACTTAACCAATTTTGGGTCTTTTAGAATTTACTTGGATAAATACATTGAAAATCATCCAAAAATAAATCAAGATATGTTGTTAATGTCTCGTCAGTTAGAGCCAACTCCTAACGGAATTCCACTAGAAATTTATGCCTTTAGTAGAGAAAAAAATTGGGTAGATTACGAACGTGTTATGGCGAACATTTTTGATCATATTTTAGCTTCTGTAAAATATTTTGATTTGGAAGTTTTTCAAAATCCATCAAGTATTGATATCAATAACTTGAAAGAAATACAAAAGAGTGAATAATAATACAGGTACATCTTTATGGCAAATAGCCATCCAAAAATTTAAACGTAGTAAAACAGGTATGTTTAGTTTTGGGTATATTATTTTATGTGGATTTATTGCTGTTTTTTGCTATGTTTTAGCTCCAGACAACAGCAACTCTGCTAATCAAATGCATTTAGAAATTCACTCGAAACCTCCTGGTTTTTCTGTGCAACTATTAAGCATTCCTTCAGAAGTAAAAAATCAACAATCGTGGTTTTCTGTTTTTATGATGGGAAAACAACATTCAGCAACAGAAATACCTATAAAATCATTTTCTGTTAAAAACAATCAATTAGAGATTATTAAATATTCCGATGGTTTACCCAAAGAACTTCCTGTTTCCTATAAACAATACATTCAACAAAAAACATTTTATTTAGGAACTGATAAATATGGTCGTGATTTATTAAGCAGGTTGTTGATTGGTGCTAGAATTTCATTTTTTATTGGATTTATAGCTGTGTTTATTTCGCTTTTAATAGGAATTCCTATTGGCGCTATTGCTGGCTATTTTGGTGGAAAAATTGATGATTTTATTATGTGGGTTATCAATATCACTTGGTCCATTCCAACACTTTTATTAGTAATCGCTATTACTTTGGCTTTGGGTAAAGGTTTTTGGCAAGTTTTTATTGCAGTGGGTTTAACTATGTGGGTAGAGGTTGCTCGTGTAGTTCGGGGTCAAGTAATCACTACTAAACAGCAGCAATATGTGGAAGCTGCCAAAGCTTTAGGTTTTTCTGATTTTAGAATTATTTTCAAACATATTTTACCTAATATTTTAGCTCCTATAATTGTAATTTCCGCCGCAAATTTTGCAGCTGCTATTTTAATTGAAAGCGGACTGAGTTTTTTAGGTATTGGAGCCCAACCTCCTACTCCCTCTTGGGGTGCTATGATTAAAAATCATTATAATTATATCATTTTGGGCAAACCATTTTTAGCATTGATTCCAGGATTAGCAATTATGAGTTTAGTAATGGCATTTATGTTAATTGGAAATACACTTCGTGATGCTTTAGATGTGAAAGCTTAAAATTTGTAAATTCGCTTTCTTAAATTTTTTTGATATGAGTTTTAGTGTTGAGTTTAAAACAAGATGGGCAGATTTTGATGCCAACATACACATGCGCCATACCGCATACAATGATTACGCTGCTGAATTACGTTTACGTTTTTTTAAAGAGCATAATGTAACTGTTCAAGATTTTACTAAGGAAAAAGTTGGTCCTATTTTATTTGAAGAAAACACCAAGTTTTTACGTGAAATACACATGGGAGAAGACATAACTGTAAACTTAAAAGTTACTGGTTTATCCGGAAAAGGTGAACGTTGGAAAATTCAACATGAAGTTTTTAATCAAGCAGGTAAACTTTCTGCAATTATCACTGTTTATGGTGCTTGGTTAGACTTGGTTAAGCGTAAATTAACAGTACCTCCTGTTAAATTTCAAGAGATTTTTAACGAAGTTGAAAAAACTGAAGACTTTAAAGAAATCGTTTTAAGTAATTAAATGAGTACTTCAAGGAAAATAAAGGTTGTTATTACCATTGTTGCTTTACTTGTAGGTTATTGGTTACAACAAAAAGAAGAAGCTAAGAACTTTTCTGAACCTACAACAGAAACAGCCAGTAATAAAACTAATAACTTCAATTACTTTCCTACCTCAACAACTGGAGTCATTATAAAACATAATGGCTACCAGTTATCATATAGCGAAAAACACGAGCAAGCTGAATGGGTTGCTTATCCTTTAGATAAAAGTGATATTGCTTATACCAATCGTAAGCGTCCATTTTTTATTGTAGACCCCAAGGTGAAGACAAAATCTGCAGATTGGAGGAATTATAAAAGATCTGGTTATGACAAAGGACATTTATGTCCTGCTGGTGATAGACGTGCCTCTAAAAGTGCTCATGATGAAACTTTTTACACTTCAAACATTTCTCCTCAAAACCATGAGTTTAATGCTGGTATTTGGAATAAACTAGAGCAAAAAACTCGTTATTGGGCTAAAAAATATAATCACTTGTATGTTGTTACTGGTGGTGTTTTAGAACCTAATTTGAAAACTATAGGAAAGGAAAAAGTAAGTGTTCCTAATTATTTTTATAAGGTTTTACTAGATTATACTCAACCTGAAATTAAAGCCATTGCCTTTTTACTTCCCCATAAGGAAAGTAATAAACCTCTATCTGACTTTGTAGTTTCTATCGATGAATTAGAACAAAAGACAGGTATTGATTTCTTCCCTGAATTACCTGATACTATTGAAAACCAACTAGAGGCTTCTGCTAATTATAAAAATTGGAGCTTTAGGTAATTCCAACATTCCTTTTTAATACCTGCGCTTTTTCTCAAAAACATACGAAAGGATAACCCCATGACTGTTTCCTAACACAGAATCACTAAATGCTGCATTGTAGAAGTACACAAACTTTAAGTTTTTTAGAGCATAAATACCTGCTAAAAAATTAATTGAGGAACTACTTCTATAGCCCGTACCGATTTCAAATTTGTTTTTATAGTTAACAGCAACATTTGCGTCAATCTGCATAGGTGCTCCCCCTTCATATTTCAAAAAAACACTAGGTTTAATCATTACTTCCTCAAATCGATTGGTAAAAAAACGATATCCGAAATAACCATAAACAGGATTTGATATATCTAAATCATCTCTTGATGCTAATTTATCTCCTAAAAGATTTGGCAGTGAAACTCCTGCATAAAAATCTGCATGATTGTATAAAAATCCAATACCTACAGTTGGTACCGTTACATTCATGTTTTCTGAAAACTCTATATCATCAGTAATTCCTAGCTCTAACAGATTTTCATGAAACTGTTGAACTCCTGCTGTTAGTCCAAACGATATTACATGTTCGTTATAATGTTGCCAATAAGGTCTATCAATCTCCGTATCAAAAAATATTTTATATGAATATGAAGCATACGCATTTGTATAAGTACTTACCCCTATTTTATCTCGTACAATAGCCCCACCTATCCCCATTTTTTTTCTTGCAATCGGAGTATGAAAGCTTAATGACAATGTTCTGGGGCTTCCTTCAATACTATTTATATAGCCATAATTACTAAGTGTAATTTCTGCTCCATCAGACATTCCCGTATAGGCAGAGTTTATAATAAACGGATTATAATTATACTCTGGATACAAAGCTGTTTGTTGTCCCCAATTATTTTGAAGTACCATCATAAAAATAAACAGTAAAATATAGTTCCTTATCTCTTTCATCTTATCTTTTTAAAACTAAAAACCCTTTTGTTTCTTTTGATTTCCCCTCTGTTGAAATTTTTATACTGAAAAAGTATGTCCCTGCTGGTAACTTATCACCTCCCATACCCGTTAGCTTATTGGCTACGCCTCTAAAAACATTAAATTGATTATCATATTCTTTCATCTGAAAAACCATATCTCCCCACCTATTAAAAACAGTTACTATATTATTAGGATGTTCTTCAATTCCCTTTATTTCCCAAAAGTCATTTACTCCATCACCATTTGGAGAAAAACCGTATTTGGTTTCCCCTACTAAGCTTGCTTCAGTTCTAAAACTAATTTCAGAACACCCATTAGCACTTCCTAGCGAGTTGTATGGAGTTACTAATACATAAACTATGGTGTTCTCTGGTAAATCACTAGTTAAAGTATAATTCGTTCCTGTTACTGACTCGTTGTTTACAATATCGGTTCCACCTGAAGTTGTTCCAATTGACAGGTAATACCCATCGGCATCTGAAACAGTGTCCCAAGTAATTCCAGTACTAACACTAACATTTGTTGCTTTATTAGTTGGAACTGTGATTGTGGTGCAGTTTGGTATAATTGCAACGGTTTCTGTGGTAAAACGAACTTCACCACAGCCCGTTGCTAAGCCCCCCGACTTATATGGTAATACTGATACATAAATTGTTGTATTCTCTGGTAAATCGCTCGTAGGATTGTATGTTGTTCCTATCACTAGCTCATTGTTTACAATATCGGTTCCACCTGAAGTTGTTCCAATTGACAGGTAATACCCATCTGTATCAGCTACTGCGTCCCAAGTAATATTTGTATCGACTGCTACATTAGTTCCTCCATCACTTGGAACTGTAATTGTGGTACAACTCGGTGTGGTTGGTACTATTTCCGTAGTAAAACTAATTTCAGAACATCCTGTAGCACTTCCTACCGAATTGTATGGAATTACCGATACATAAATTGTTGTATTCTCTGGTAAATTACTAGCTAAAGTATAGCTCGTTCCTACTACTGATTCGTTGTTTACAATATCGGTTCCACCAGAGGTTGTTCCGATTGATACATAATATCCATCGGCATCTACTACTGCATCCCAACTAATTCCTGTACTAACACTAACATTCGTTGCTCCATTACTTGGAACTGTTATTGTTGTACAATTTGGTGAGGTTGGTACTATTTCTGTAGTAAAGCTAATTTCAGAACATCCTGTAGCACTTCCTACCGAATTGTATGGAATTACCGATACATAAATTGTCGTGTTCTCTGGTAAATTACTAGCTAAAGTATAGCTCGTTCCTACTACTGATTCGTTGTTCACAATATCAGTTCCGCCTGAGGTTGTTCCGATTGATATATAAAACCCATCTGTATCAGCTACTGCGTTCCAAGTAATATTTGTATCGACTGCTACATTAGTTCCTCCATCACTTGGAACTGTAATTGTGGTACAACTCGGTGTGGTTGGTACTATTTCCGTAGTAAAGCTAATTTCAGAACATCCTGTAGCACTTCCTACCGAATTGTATGAAATTACCGATACATAAATTGTTGTATTCTCTGGTAAATTACTAGCTAAAGTATAGCTCGTTCCTACTACTGATTCGTTGTTTACAATATCAGTTCCGCCTGAAGTTGTTCCAATTGATAGGTAATATCCGTCAGCATCTGCTACTGCATCCCAACTAATTCCTGTACTAACACTAACATTTGTTGTTCCATTGGTTGGAACTGTGACTGTGGTACAATTCGGTGCGGTTGGTACTATTTCAGTAGTAAAGCTAATTTCTGAACACCCTGTAGCACTTCCTACCGAATTGTATGGAATTACTGATACATAAATTGTCGTGTTCTCTGGTAAATCACTAGCTAAAGTATAGCTCGTTCCTACTACTGATTCGTTGTTCACAATATCAGTTCCGCCTGAGGTTGTTCCGATTGATATATAATACCCATCTGTATCAGCTACTGCGTTCCAAGTAATTCCTGTACTAACACTAACATTCGTTGCTCCGTTACTTGGAACTGTTATTGTGGTACAGTTTGGTACACTTACCACTGCATCTCCAGTAGTAAAACTTTCTTCTACACAACCTGTAGCGTCTCCTACATCATTGTATGGAATTATACGAACATAATGTATTCTATTTGCTTGTAAGTCTTGAGTAAAACTATAAGTTGTTATGTTTCCTACATCAATACTATTCATAACCTCTATCCCTCCTTGAGTAGTTCCTACACTTACTAAATACCCGGTTGCTTCTGTAATTTCATTCCAAGAAATATCAGTATTCAACGGAACATTCGTTGATCCATTTATAGGATTCACTAAACTTGTACAACTAGGTACTACTGGAATAAACTCTGTTTTAAAAGACTCTTCTCCACAACTTGTTGCATCTCCTTTATCGTTATAAGGAGTTATAGTTACAAAAATATCGGTGTCTTCTGGTAAATCTACAGGTAAATCGTATGTTGTACTATTACCTACATCAATACTATTAAGAATATCTATTCCACCTGAAGTAGTTCCTACTGTAAGCCTGTATCCATCTGCATTACTTATAACATTCCATTCTAAGTTTGTACTTACAGATATATCTGTACCACCAGCAAGTGGTAAGGTTAAGCTGGTACAATCTGGTACTGTTGATGGAGTTGTAGACACCGTAAAGCTTTCTTCTGCACAAGATCCTACTGCATCTCCATTTTCGTTTGAAGGTACAATAGTAACATGAACTGTTTCTCCTCCTGAAAAATCTGTAGCAAATTCATAAGTGGTGGCATTTACAACAGTTTCATTTATTATGGTTCCAGATGGTTCAATTCTAATTGTTAAAGCATACTCACGTGCATACAAAACAGATTCCCAAGTTAAATTTGTATTTACAGGAACATCTGTTGCTCCATTTAAAGGCGCTATTAACTGTGTACATTCTGGAATAGGACAATCTAAGACATCACCTGTAAAAGACCATCCAAAATTATCAATCATTAATTGTCTTTCTTCTACAGCATCACAATAGGGAAGAGTGTTAGCTCCTATATTTATTCCAGGTGTTAGTGTTTGTTCAGACCATGCAATAAGCGTATTGTCGTAATTTACTCTAGTAAGAGCTGTATTATCTAGCATGTTCTGCATGTTAGTTACACCACTAATATTCCAATCACCTAAATCTTGATTAAAAACTGTAGCGTTATTAAACATAGCGTTCATCGATAACGTATTTAATAACCATTGGTTTAAAGGTTGATTAAACAAACTTGCACCTTGAAACATTCTATCCATGTTCGTTACTGCTGTTGGCCTCCAATTATTCATTGGTTGATTAAAGTTTATTGCACCATTAAACATGTCTTGCATGGTGGTTACTCTCCTAATATTCCAACTTCCAATAGCACCATCAAAAGCTATTGCTGTTTGAAACATGCCTTGCATATTAGTTAGCGATGCTACATTCCAAGAATCTAATGGTCTATTAAAAGACGTTGCTCCTCGAAACATTTCTTGCATAGTGGTTACAAAAGATACATTCCAATTATTAATATCTTGATTAAATGCAGACGCTCCATGAAACATTTCAGCCATTGTTTGTGCTTCGCCTGTATTCCAATTCCCTAAGGGTTGGTTAAATATTTCTGCATTCTTAAACATTGCTTCAAAGTTTGTTACTACAGAAACATTCCAGTTTTCTAACGGACTATTAAAAGCAACAGCTTCTTCAAACATCGAAGGCATTAAGGTTACTGAACTTACATTCCAAGAATTTAATGGTTGATTAAAAACTGTGGCTTCTTGAAACATTTGACTCATGTTAGCAACAGCACTTACATCCCAAGAGTTTAATGGCTGATTAAATGCTTCTGCTCTTCGGAACATACCTGACATATTAACTACTGAGTTTACATCCCAAGAATTTAATGGTTGGTTAAACATTTGAGCATTGTAAAACATTAAACTCATGTTCGTTACATTGGTTACATTCCAACTATTTATATTCTGGTTAAAGTCTCTAGCGCTTTGAAACATGCTCTCCATGTTAGTAACCTTAGATACGTTCCAATTACCTAATGGTTGATCGAATACATATGCGCTTTCAAACATCGAAGTCATGTTTGTAACAGCACCTACATTCCAAGAGTTTAAAGGTTGGTTAAAATCAACACATCTCTGGAACATTTCAGACATATCTGTAACATTACTTACATTCCAATTATCAATATTTTGGTTAAAAGCCATGTTTGAAATAAAACCATTAAACATTTCAGACATATTGGTAACATTACTTACATCCCAATTATTAAGTGGTTGGTTAAATGCTTCTGCTCTTTCAAACATGCTACTCATATCTGTAACACTACTTACATTCCAGTTATTAAGGTTCTGATCAAATACTTCTGCATTTTGAAACATACCTCCCATATCTGCAACATTTCCTGTGTTCCAATTTCCTATGTCTTGATTAAACTCTAAAGCTCCACCAAACATATAATTCATATCAGTAACATTACTTACATCCCAATTATTAAGTGGTTGGTTATAAATTGAAGTTCCACTAAACATACCACGCATGTTAGTTACACTACCTACATTCCAATTATTTATGTTTCCATTAAATTTTCTACATGAGCTAAACATTCTTTCCATATCTATTACATTGCTAAGATTAGGAATATCTGTAGCATTGTACTCCATATTTCCACAACCATAAAAAGCTTCGTTCATACTTTCCCAAACTTGATTACCCCACTGGTCTATAAATAATAATTTATGAGAATCACCTACATACTCATGCTTAGGAGAAGGAAAAACGCCTATAATACTTACGGTATAAATACCTGGGGTAAGATATGTGTGTGTAATATTCCCTGTTACATTATGATTGTACTGTCCATCTCCCCAATCTATAGAATAGTTATAAGTAAGATAGTGTGGGTAGCCTGAATTTGTTTCTATTTCTAATTGATTCGTAGGACTAGTATAACTTAATACTTGTATGCTTGTGTCATAAGTAAGCTTGAATGCATCTGGGCTATTTACCCAACTTTCTATTACTGTAAAACTAATTTCTTGGCAACCTGTAGCTGGTCCTTCATCGTTATACGGAACAACTGTTACATATACAGTATCTCCTGCTATAAATTCATTGGTAAAGTCCACTCCTACAACATTTCCTACATCTTCATTATTATATATAACCTGTGAAGTCGCTCCGTTTTCTCTTCTTACACTAATTCTATATCCTGTAGCATTAGGAGCTGGATTCCAACGAATATCACTGTTTGCAGGCACTTGCGTGTCACCTGCTTGCGGCATTGTTATTTGAGTACATAATACATAAGAACAGTTTACAATATCTCCTGATATAGTCCACCCGTTATTATCAATTAAACTTTGTCTTTGGTTTAATGCATCACAATAATTTAGATTCGTCACCCCTAAATCAACATTATTTTGAACTGTTTGAGCATTCCAAGCTATAAGAATATTATCATAGTTTTCTTGAGAAATACCGCTATTCGATAACATGTTTGTCATGTTTGTAACACTAGATATATCCCAGACTCCTATGTCTTGGTTAAATGAAGTAGCTTGATTAAACATATAAGACATGTTTCTAGCATTTCCTGTTTGCCAACTGCTTATATCTTGGTTAAAGGACGTAGCTCTATCAAACATATATTGAAAATCAGTGATATTACTTACATCCCAAGTATTTAAAGGTTGGTTAAAAGCTTCTGCTCGTTGAAATATGTTGCGTATATTAGTAATATTGCTCACATCCCAAGTATTCAATGGTTGATTGAAAGCTTCTGTTCTTTCAAACATACTTTCTACATTGGTAACCTTGCTAACATTCCACAAACTAATATCTCGATTAAAAACAGTGGCGCCTTCAAACATTCCTCTCATCGTAACAACATTACTCACATCCCAGCTGCCTAAAAGTTGATTAAAACCTGAGTTATCTCGAAACATATAGCTCATATCAGTAACATTACTTACATCCCAATTACCTATAGGTTGATTAAAAACTGCTCCCCAAGCCCATCCATCAAACATACCTGACATATTTGTAACATTACTTACATCCCAGTTATTTAAAGGTTGATTAAAGGTTCTGTTTCTAAAAAATAGCTTAGACATGTTTGTTACATTACTAACATTCCAACTATTTATGGGTTGATTGAATTTAGATTGACTAAACATTCCCGCCATTGTTATAACACTACTTACATCCCAGTTATCTATTGGACTATTAAAGCTAGAATCTTTAAAAGTGTTACTCATATTAATAACATTACCAACATTCCAATTATTCATTGGCTGATTATATGCACTTGTATCGTAAAAGGCTCCTTCCATATTAACAACATTAACTACATTCCAGTTATTAATATTTTGATTGAACTTACGGGCTCTATATAAAAAGTTTTCTAAAGTAGTTACTGCTGATGTGTTCCAGTTATCTAATGGTTCGTTGAATTCCCTTGCATTATAAAAAGTGTAAGACATGTCTATTATACTAGATGTGTCCCATTGATCTAAAGGTCTATTAAAAATTTCGCAATTCATAAATAACCCTGAAATATTAGTTATGGTGCTTACATCCCAATTATTCATAATACCATTAAACAATGAGCAATCTCTAAAAGCATTTTGTAGGCTAGTAGCTTGACTTAAATTTGGTGGAGTAATAGCATCAAAATTTAGATTTGAACATCCATAAAATGCGCTTTCCATACTTTGCCATTGAATAGTACCCCAAGACAAGATTTCGATAATTTTGTCAACGTCTCCAGTATTATTAAAATAAATTGCAGGAAACGTTCCGCTAATGCTTACGGTATAAGTTCCTTGTGCGGCATAAGTATGGGTAATGTCTCCTGTTACGTTTGAATCAATATTTCCATCACCCCAATCAACGGTGTATGAATACGTGTAAGCTGAATTCGTTGGGATGCTTATTTCATTAACTCCAGAAGAGCCAGTACTAATATTTGCCGTGTTCCATAAAGAAGTGAACGACTGCGAAAACAATTGACTACTTAAAATTAAAAAAAGTACTACTAAACCACTTCTTAAAAATTTACCTATTAATGCCTTCATTCTTTTTAATATAATTTTTAACACTTCTATTTTAATCAAGCTTTTTTACATACTACATAAAGTAAGAACTACCCAGCCATTAAATATTGGTTTGATAGGTGTTGTTTGTTTGGTGATATTACCAACTCAAACTGAATCTTCATATATAAAATAAAAGCTAAGTATTACTTAATAATATCGTTTATATTAAGTAATGAGGCGCAAGATATAACCGTTGATTGTTATAGAAGTATCATTCTATAGAGTGGAACCTAATTTATTAGTTTTTTTCGATACTCTGATGGGGTATAACCTGTTTGTTCTTTAAACACACGGTTGAAAGTAGTTTTACTTTTAAAACCAGAATCGTAAGCAACAGCGAGTATTTTGTGGTCTTTGCTTGTAGATAATTGTAACATTTTCTTGGCTTCTTTAATTCGATATGAATTGATGAGTTGATAAAAATTCTTGTCAAATTCAAACGAAAACACTTCAGACAAATGATGACTGCTTAGTGATAATTTTTTAGCAAAACTTGCTTGAGTTAAGTTATGGTTTAAGTATATTTTTTCTTCTTCAATTTCCTTTAATATTTTTTGTTTGTAAGAGCTTCTATCTTCTTTTGATAATGAAGAATTTTTATATTTTTCTTGGATTACTTTTACTTCTTTTGTTTGCTCTTTTATTTCTTCAATAGCACTTTCTTCTTCATTCTTTTTTATATAAATCCAAAATAACCCACCTAAACCAATCATACATAACACACTAAACCACAAGGTTGTTTTTTGTTGGTCTGAGAGTAAAGCTTCTGTATTTTCTTGTGCTGAAATAGTTTCTTCTTTTGCTTTAATTTCTGCCTTTAGCTCTTCTGTTATCGCTTTTTTTTGATTCTTAAGAAAATTTATTCGACTCTCATTATATTTCTTTTCTGTATTTAAGTAAGCTGTCGTTTTGTTTAATTTTTGATATATCGTAGTCAAGTTTTCATAACATATCATTTCAATTTCTTCTATACTTTTTTCAGAAGCTATGCTTAACGCTTGTTTTAAGTATTTTTCTGCTTCACTATAAAACTCTAGTTTTAAATTTGCGACTCCTAAATTAACTAAAAGCCATGCTTTTACCCTAGTATTTTTCTCAAAAGACTTGTATTTTGTTGCTTTGTTTGCTGTTTCAATAGATTTTTGATACGCTCCTAATTTATAATAGGAACTACTAATATGGTTTAAGGATGTTAAAATGATATTTTCATTACCTGTTTCTTCTCCTATTTCTTTTACTTGTTCTGCATATAGTAATGATTTTTCTTCTTTATTTAAAGCTGAATAACTTATCGATAATCCGTTCAACGCAGCCATTTTTATTAACTTTGGTTTTTCAGTATAGGCTGCTTGCTTTAACACCATCTTCATGGTTTCTATACTCTTTTCATAAAGTTCTACATTATTATATATATTTCCTAAGTTAACTAACACAACAGTTTCAGCTTGTTTGCTTTCTGGTATCGTTTTAGCAATAGCTAATGCCTCTTTATACAGTGCTATACCTTCTACATATTTTGTTTGCATGTTTAAGCTTATTGCCTGGTTAACCATTGCTTTTACTTGTAATGCTTTCAGGTTATTCTTTTTAGATATATTGTATAAAGAGTCACTATAAATTTTATGAAGCTTATAATTTCCTTCTGTATAATTTTCTTGTAGTTTTTCTAAATAATTCTCTGCTTTTTTTTGAATATTTAAGAACTGCAATCCTGTTTTATCCTGGCTATAAAACAAAGTTGTAATACTAAGTAATAAATATGTAGTTATTTTTTTTAACAATTTCTGTTACTTTATTACAAAAATACGTCAAAAATACTTTTTCTTTTTCCATCTATAAATCATTTTTTCAATACAAAAAAGTGTCTTGTAGATATGATAACATACTACACGACACTTTTCATCAAAAACCACAAAAATTTATGTTCTTATTTGCTAGGCTTTAAAGAGTTTAAATTATTTATAATCATATATTCAAGTAAGACTTCTCTTGGGTAATTTTTAAATAAGTTGTCAGCATTAAACAATCTCCCTTCTAAATTACTTAGATACAATTTACTAAATAGCTCAAGATCTACATCTTTCCTTATTTCTCCGTTTACTTTAGCCTCTTCTAGTAAATTTATCACATCTTTAGATACAACATTCTTCGTTACTTCTATATAGGCATCATAGGCATTGGGATAGTATTTTTTTAATCCAAAAATAAAAGAAGGTTTAAACTTTATTACGTATTTAAAAATTACCTCATATATTTCTATTATTTTATTTAATGCTGATTTATCAGATTTTAAAATAGGTTCTATATCAATTTTAAATTCATTTATTAATTCTTTGATACTTTCAATTATCAATTCTTCTTTTGAAGAAAAGCATGCATAAATAGTTTTTTTTGAAATTCCAAGTAACTCAGCTATTTCATCCATTGTAGTATGCTTACTACCAAATGCTATAAATTTTTCTTTTGCAACATTGATAAGTTTTTCCCTATTATTCATAATCAACCCTACTTTATTTCCATCCTCCTCCTAAAGCTTTATATATATTTACTGTACTTAATAATTGATTTAATTTGTTATTTATAACGTTTATTTCTGCGTTCAAAACTCTTTCTCTTGCTGTTAATAAATCAAGATAATTTGCATACCCATTTTTTAACAATTCCTCAGAGTTAGTTTCTGCTCTTCGTAAAGCTTCAACCTCATTTTGTCTGTATTCAAACTTCTCGGTTTCAGCATTATAATCGAAAAGTGCATTTGAAACCTCATTCCCTGCTGTTAACAAAGTCTTTTTGAAACTTAACAATGCTTGTTCTTGTTGTGCCTTAGCTACATCGTGCTGCGTTTTTATTTTTCTTTGATTAAAGATAGGCTGTGTTAAGCCTCCTATAATATTAGCAAATAAGGAATTGGTACTTAGTAATTCATCTAAATCTAAACTCTGAAAACCACCTGTTGCAGTTAAAGTTAACGATGGATAGAAATTACTTTTAGCAACATTTGTCATTTCAAAAGCATTAATTAATCCATATTCAGCAGCCATTACATCTGGCCTGTTTCTTAACAAAATAGTAGGAACACCTAGTTTTATAGTAACATCTAACTCTTGTTGTGAAAGTTTACTTCTTTTAACAACTACTGATGTTCTTCCTAATAGCAAGTTTAAGGCATTTTCTGTTTTAAAAATAGAAGCTTCTAAATCTACCTTTAACGCTTTTGCATTGTTATATTGTGCTATATTTTGGTCTACAGCTACTTGATTAACCTGACCTGCTTCTTTTAAAGCTTTAATAGTATTTACACTACTCTCTCTGGTTTCAATAGTTTGTTCAGTAATTTCTAATTGAGCATCTAAAGCTACTAACTGATAATAGGTAGTTGCTATTGCTGAAACTAATTGAGTTTTTACTGCTTGGTGAGCAGCTACACTTTGTAAATATGCTGCTTTTCCTGCTCGTTTATTACTTCGTATTTTACCCCATATATCAGCTTCCCAAGAAAGGTTTCCTGTAATTTCATATTGATCTATACTACCATTAAAAAAAGATCCAAACTGACTGTTTTTTGCTAATTCTTGATGTGTAGCTTTTGCTCCTACACTTAAAGTAGGTAAATACCCTGCTTTACCTTGTTTCATGTAAGCTTCAGCAGCAGCCATTTGTTGTATGGCTACACGGATATCTAAGTTATTCTGAAGTCCTTCATCAATGTATTCTTTCAAATGAGCATCAGTAAACATATCTTTCCAAGACACATCTGCCATTGAGATACTGTCTTTTGGTAAATTATCTGTTCTATACAAATGTTCTGTTTCTTTTAACTCAGGTCGCACATAATCCTTCGCTACGAAACAACTTTGTAGGGTTGTAGCCATAATGACTACAACCAAAGTTTTATTTAAAATAAATTTCATAATTAATCTTCTTTAATTTCAACAACAGCTGGTTTACTTGATACTTTTTCTTGTAACCATTGGAATATTACAAATAATACAGGAATAACAAATACCCCTATTAAAGTACCAATTAATAATCCTCCTGCAGCACCGGTACCGATAGAATTATTCCCTTCAGCTCCTACTCCTTTTGCTAACACTAATGGTAATAACCCTAGAATAAAGGCAAAAGAAGTCATTAAAATAGGTCTTAAACGTACTTTTGCTCCCTCAATAGCAGCATCGTATAAGCTATTTCCTTGCTTACGACGCTGTATTGCGAACTCTACAATAAGAATCGCATTCTTAGCCAACAATCCTAGTAACATAATTAAAGCTATTTGGAAATAGATGTTATTTTCTAACCCTGCTAAATATGTTGTATAATATGCTCCTGCTACCCCAATTGGTAATGATAAAATTACTGATAGTGGTAATAGATAACTCTCGTATTGTGCTGCTAATAAGAAATACACAAACAGAATACTAATCATAAAAATAATGGTAGATTGTCCTGATGATGCTATCTCTTCTCTAGTGATTCCAGAATAAGCAACACTATATCCTTCTGGTAAATTATTTTCTGCTAAACTATTTATTTTAGTAATTGCGTCTCCTGTACTGAATCCTGGTGTGATTCCTCCATTTACTGTTACTGAATTGAACAGGTTGAAACGATTAACTGTTTGTGGTCCATATACACGTTCTAAACTAACAAATTGAGAGATTGGTGTCATTTCTCCACTTGGTGTTTTTATAAACATGCTATTTAAGCTTTCTTCATTTATTCTGTCTTCAGGCAACGATTGTACGAAAACTCTAAATTGTTTTCCAAATCTACTAAAGTCAGCTGCATAATTTCCTCCAATATATCCTTGTAAAGCTGAAAGGATAGCACTTGTTGATACTCCTGCTTCTTTAGCTCTTTCTACATTTATATCTAGTTCTAACTGAGGGAATCCAGTGTCAAAAGAGTTAGAAGCAAACGCTATTTCTGGTTGTTGATTTAACAAACCAACAAATTGTTTGGCTGTTGCATCCATTTCTGTTAATGGTTTGGCTGCACGATCTAGTAATCTCATTTCAAAACCGTCTGCACTACCAAAACCTGGTACACTTGGTGGGGTAAAGAAAATAATGTTTGCATCTGGTATCATAGCTGCTTTACCAAAAAGTTGACCTACTATACTTTTAACTGATTCAGCATCACTTTCTCTTTCACTCCAATCTTCCAGAATAATAAAGCCCATTGCGTACGAACTTCCTTCTCCTGAGAAAAAGTTTCTTCCACTAATAAACGATGC
This sequence comes from Tenacibaculum mesophilum, assembly GCF_003867075.1. NCBI lineage: Bacteria > Pseudomonadati > Bacteroidota > Flavobacteriia > Flavobacteriales > Flavobacteriaceae > Tenacibaculum > Tenacibaculum mesophilum. The sequence continues at coordinate 1,928,797 of NZ_CP032544.1, forward strand.
CCCTTTGATTCCTTCTATTTCTTTAATACTTTCATATAACTTTTCTGTTACTTTATACGATCTATCTAAAGAAGAACCTGCAGGTAATTCAGCATTCATAAAGACTACACCTCTATCTTCCGAAGGTACAAATCCTGTAGGTATCGTATTACTTGCCCATACAATAGCCAAAACACTTAACCCTAAAATACCTGCTGTTACCCATTTGTGCTTTACTAAAAACCCTAAAGATTTAGTATATTTATTAGTTACCGCATTAAATCCTGCATTAAATGCATCATAAAATCGCTGTAATAGTCCTTTTTTCTTGTGAGTATCGTTATGTGGTTTTAATAGTAATGCGCTTAAAGCTGGTGTTAGTGTTAGTGCGTTTACTGCTGAAATTAAAATAGCAACCATTAGTGTTACCCCAAATTGCTCATAGAATACTCCTGATGGACCTTGTATAAACGTAATTGGTACAAAAACCGCCACCATTACTAACGTAATAGACACAATAGCACCACTGATTTCACTCATCGCTGAAATTGATGCTTTTTTTGCACTTTCTGCTCCATCTTCCAGTTTAGCATGCACCGCCTCTACTACTACAATAGCATCATCTACCACAATTCCAATTGCTAAAATTAAAGCGAATAGGGTTAATAAGTTGATAGAGTACCCAAATAGATTTAAGAAAAAGAAGGTACCAATAATTGATACTGGAACCGCTATTGCGGGTATTAAGGTAGACTTAAAATCTTGTAAGAAGATAAATACTACTACAAACACTAACAAAAAGGCTTCTATTAAAGTACTTTTTACTTTGTTTACAGATGCTGTTAAGAATTTATTGGTATCATAATTAATAATGTAATCTAATCCTTCAGGAAAATCTTTCTTTAAATCTTCTAGTTTTACATAGATGTTTTCAATAATTTCTTGTGCATTAGATCCAGGTGTTTGAAAAACACCAAAGTTAAGTGCTGGATTCCCGTTTGTACGTGATAATGACGAATATGAAAATGCATCTAGCTCTACTTTTGCTACATCTTTAACACGTAAAAACTGCCCATTCCCTAGAGCTTTTACAACAACGTTTTCGTATTCTTTTGCAGTTTTGTATCGTCCTTTATATTTAATTACATATTCAAAAGACTCTCCTGAGTTTTGTCCTAAAGACCCAGCTGCTGCCTCTAAACTTTGTTCATTAATCGCTGCAATTACTTCTCTAGGTTCTAACTTATAAGATGCCATTTTTGCTGGGTCTAACCACACTCGCATCGAATAGTCTTTTGCCCCAAACACGTTTACTGCTCCTACCCCTGATACACGTTGTAATTCTGGTTTTACGTTTATATTTAAGTAATTTTGAATAAAAACATCATCATACTCAGGATTTGTAGAGTAAACTGCAGCATATAATAATGCTGAGTTTTGTTGTTTTGCTGTAATAACTCCTGCTCTTGTTACCTCAGAAGGTAATAACGCATTGGCTCTAGCGACTCTGTTTTGTACGTTTACAGCTGCAATATCTGGATCATATCCCTGTTCAAAGAAAACTTGAATACTTGCTGTACCTGTATTACTTGCAGTAGAAGTCATGTAGGTCATTCCTTCTACTCCGTTTATTTGTTCTTCTATAGGAACAATAACACTTTCTAAAATTGTTTCGGCACTAGCTCCTGGATAAGAAGCAGTAACCTGCACCGTTGGTGGTGCAATATCTGGATATTGCGTTACCGGTAATTGTGTTAATGACAGTACTCCTAATATTACTATAATAATAGAAATTACTGTAGAGAGTACCGGACGCTCTATAAATTTTTGTAACATAACTGGTTTTATTAATTATTTAAATACCGTATCGAATGAATTTACTATGCTATCTAAAGGCGTAGGAATAGGTTTTATTTTTGCTCCAGATCGAACTTTATTTAAGCCTTTAGCTAAGATTGTTTGTTCTGTTGTTAACCCTGATTTTACTACATAAAGCTTTCCTATTTGGGCTTCAACTTCAATAGTTTTTTCTGCCAAAGAATCATTATTTACGATATAAACATATACCTTACCTTGACGCTCAAATGTAGATTCTGATGGTATAACCAACGCATCATTATGCTCTTGAGGTATTAAAATTGTACCACTACTTCCATTACGTAGCAAACCTGCTTTATTATCAAATTTTGCTCTAAAACTGATAGTTCCTGTTTGCTGATTTATATCACCAGCAATGGTTTCAATGGCTCCTGTTTGCTCATACTCTTTACCATTAGCTAATAATAATTTTACTGGTGGTAACTTTTTTATTTTCTCATCCATTGTCTCTCCTTCAGCGGAAGAGATAAAGTTTAAAAACTCTTTTTCATTCATAGAAAAATATGCATATACATTTTTTATAGAAGCTACTTTTGTAAGTGGCATTGCACTTTGTGCACTTACCAAAGCACCTTTTCTATAATTAATTGAACCTACAAACCCGTTTACAGGACTTTTTATATTTGCGTAGTTAATATTAGCTATAACACTATTATATGTACTTTTAGCCTGTGCCAAATTAGCTTTTGCCGTTTCTAATTGTACTGGACTAATAATATTTTTTTCTACTAATGGTTTTAGCTTATTAACTTCTACTTGTGCTGTGTTTACAACTGCTTTTGCCGCTTCAGCATCTTGACTTAATGATTGCGTTTCTAACTTAAACAACAATTGTCCTTGTTTAACCTTTTGACCTTCTTTTACCAAAACGTTTTTTACATATCCAGAAACTTTAGGTCTTATTTCACTATTTACTTCTCCTTCAATAGTTACAGGATATTGTTGGTAATTTGTTATTGATTTTTTTGCAACCTTTACTACTGGAAAAGGTAGCGTTGGCATTTGTTGTTGTTTTTGTTGTTGTTTTTCACAACTTGTAAAAAATAATGCAACAATGCTAAGAATAGCAATACCGTATATGTGTTGATATTTCATTTTATGTATATATAGTTATTGTTTGTGGTTTATAATTTTTTCTTTTAATTTAGTTACAGACGCAATTGCTCCATCTAAAAACTCAATAAAACTATCGTGGAAATCAAGATCAAATCTATCTTCTTCTTTTAGAGTTTTGTTAATGTCTTCTTTGTATTCTTTAACTTCTATGTGTAGTTCTTTTTCTCCTTCCCACTCTTCTATCATATTACTTATTCCTTTTAGCATTGTATCGCTATTTAGAATAAAGTATTTTTTTCTATCGCCTGTTTTTGTAAAGTAACTTACTTGTTTTAAACCTTGTAAATGATTAAGGTGTGTTGAAATTGTGCTTTTACTAGCACAAAGACCAGATACTAAATCTTCAAAGGTTGCTCCTTGTTTTCCTGTTAAAATAATATGTGAAAGTATTCTTGCTGCAACTGGGGCTAACTGTTCTTTTTTTTCTAAAAAAATTCCCAATTTCTCTACCAATTCACATTTTTTCTTTTCTACTTGATTCATCTCCATAAAAAATTTGCATGCAAAAATAACTTCAGTTCGGAACAAACCGAACTAATCGAAGTTAAAAAAATGTTAATACATTCTTAATACACTTTCCTTTATTCTATCATCTCTATTTTCAAAGCTTACAAAAGCTACTAACAAACTCTCTTTCTTTTGTTTATAATATTTTTTTTCACTATCTTCACAAAAGATCTAAAAGAAATTTATTATGATGTAATTAAAAGTTATAATTTTTTCTCCCCTTAAAGTTAAAATACTGTTGACTGTTAATAATGCATTATTAACTGTTGTAAACTAGGTAAGCTTTTTTAAGTTTTACTGAGAATATGTTTAAGCTATTTTTAATTTAAGTCTCTCGTGTTATGATTATTTATTTTTTTTCTTATTCAAAAGGTTAGCTATAATTAAACTATTAGTTTTTCCTTAATCCATATTCCACATACTGCTATACTAATAATTAACTATACAGTTACTTTTAAGATTTTCATTAACCTGAAATTCATAAGTAATTATTATTTAGAATTATTAATAGCTCTATAAAAAAACCTGAATTACTATTTGTTGTATTAGTAAATAAAAACTAAACATGTTTACTAAACTACAAATCGCATAATACTATCCTTGCTTACCAACCACTAATTAAAGCTTGATAGTTATTTATAACACCTAACTAGTCAACTATTATGAAAAGAATTACTCTAACGTATTTACTCTTACTAAAAAATTATAAAAGATTCAAATTTGTTGAATTAATATTATTGCTCTTAGTATTATCCTCTTTTGTCAAAAAAGAAAATTCGAGTAATAATAATATTAATTATTCTCCTCCCATTACTGTTCCCTGTAATACCGATGCTCCTATTGCTATCTCTTCATCTAGTTTCACTGATTTAACTGTAACTGAAAATACTAATGGACTTTGTTTATTGGGTTGCGGTATTTCAAACCTCAACAATTTGACAGACACAAATCTTTCAAACTACACTACTATTTCTACACTTTTAGGTTTAGGTGTAACTCATACAATAACAGTAACAGATAATACCACGGATGAATTTTTTGAAGGAGGAAGCTATGCCGGTTTTTTAATAGAAAATGGCTCTGTTGCTCAAATAGATTTACTAGGAGCTATTACCATAAGAACCTACCTAAACGGTGTTCCTCAAGAAACTAATTCAGGAGCTTCGTTAGTAACACTTGGTAGTTCTCTATTAAATAATGATCAATTCTACGTGGGGTTTTACACTACTTTAGACTACGATAGCATTGAAGTTTCAATAGCTAGTTTAGCAGGTATTGCTTCTAGTACTAATATTTATTATCCGGTTACTAATAGTTTTTGTGTTGGCCCTAATTTAGAACCCAATACTCCTACTTTGATTAATAAACCTGATTTTCCTGCTCGTGTAGTTGACGAACATACTGGAATGGGAGGTGTTTTAAATGTTGGTAGCGTAACCAATACTAATGCTGCGGTAGACTCTAATAGCAACTCATACACTAGTATTGATTTTACTTTAGGTGTTATAGCTACTGGAAGTATGTCTATAAAAGATGAGCTGACAAATTATCCTGCACAAACGTATGTAGGCTTTGACATTGAAAATGCTTCTGTTTTAAATCTTGAACTACTTGATGGAATTACCATAACAACTTATTTAGATGGTGTTCAACAGGAAGTAAAAACAGGTAGCTCTGAATTATTATCGGTAGACAGTGGTTTATTATTTACTGGTACTGAACGCTCTCAAGTAGGTTTTGTTACTTCATTACCTTTTGATGAAGCTCAATTATCCATTCAACAAACTCTTACTTTAGACTTAGGGAGTACTCGAGTTTATGGTCTTATATTAGAGGCTTTTAGCGAAGGGAATTTAAACTGTGATACTGCTACATTATTAAACAATCCTTCTCAACCTGTAATAATTAATAACACAAACACTGGTGTAAACGGAGTAGCTTGTGTAGCTTGTGAAGTAGATAACGCAACAAATGTTATTAGCGAAAGTGAATCTGACTTTGCTATGATAAATGTAACTGCTGGTGTTGCAAGTACAGCTTCTATTTCAGTTGAAAATGTTCTAAGTAATTTTCCTTCTGGAAGCGCTGCTGGTTTTGTTATTAGGGATACAAATGACCTTTTACAATTAGATTTATTAAATTCTCTAACTATAACAACTTATTTAGATGGTTCAGTACAAGAAACACAATCTGGAAACAATTTACTAGCTCTCGAAGCATTAGGTTTAATAAATATAACTCCTTCTACAACTAATGGTTTTTATTTGGTTGGCTTTTCTACTTCACTTGAATATGATGAAATTCAACTTACAGTTAGTTCACTCGCTGCTACTATTAATAGCATTGAGGTTTATGGTAGTTATGTAGACAATTCCATAAAAATATTAGGTAACACAACAAAAGAAACCTCTATCGGAGCTTCAGATGGAAGCATTTCTTTATCCGTATCTGGAGGAACACCTCCTTACACTTATCTATGGAGCCCCGGAGACCAAACATCTTCCTCTATTTCTGGATTAACTCAAGGAAGCTATAATGTAACAGTAACAGATGCTAGCGGATGTCAATCAACAGCAGAGTATATTATTTATACAGACGGAGTACAATACCCTGTTCCCTGTAATACAGAAAATCCTGTAGCAGTAACAAATGATAATTTTACAGATTTAACAGTAGATGAAAACACTTCTGGACTCTGTGTAGTAGGTTGTGGCATTTCAGATGCTAGCAACATTATAGACACAGATCCTTCTAACTTTGCTTCTGTATCAACACTTATTGGTCTTGGAGTAACACATACATTAACTGTAACTGATAATACAGCTAGCGAGTTTATCGAATCAGGTGGTTATGCAGGTTTCTTAATAGAAAACATTTCCATTCTTCAAGCTGATCTTTTAAATGCTATTACCATAACAACCTATCTTGACGGTGTACAACAAGAAACTAACACAAGTACTTCTTTACTTGCTTTAGACAGTCCTATTTTAGGTCAAGATCAATTTTATGTCGGCTTTTACACCTCTATGAATTATGATGCTGTTGAAATCTCTATTTCAAGTTTAGCAGGAGTTGCTTCAACAACTAATGTTTATGCTGCCGTAACTAATAGATTTTGTGAAGGACCTGAGTTAGCTTGTAATACCGCTACCCAACTTACTAAACCAAACTTTCCTGTAAGAGCTGTAGAAGAACACACAGGAACTGGAGGGCTTTTAACACTAGGAAGTGTTAACAACACAAATAATGCTATTGATTCTGATACTTCAAACTATGCTTCTATAGATTTATTAGCAGGTGTTGCAGGTACAGCTACTATAGCCTATAAAAATGAAATTACCGATTACACCGCAAATACTTTTGCTGGTTTTGACATTGAAAATACTACACTTTTAAACACTCAATTGTTTGATGCTATAACCATTTCAACCTATTTAGATGGAACACTTGTTGAATCTAAAACAGGCACAACCGAATTGCTCCCAATTTATTCTGGTTTATTATTAACGGGAAGTGAATCTGTACGATTAGGGTTTATTACTACCGCTCCTTTTGATGAAGTACAACTTTCTATGACACAAACTCTTTCTTTAAACCTAGGTAGTACCAGAGTTTATGGAATGGTACTTCAATCTTTCTGTCCAGGAACGATTAACTGTGATGAACCTTACGTAATATCAAATCCTAGTAGTTCGGTTATTATTAACAACGAAAATACAGGAACCGACGGTGTTGCTTGTATCGCTTGCGAAGTTGATAATGCCGTAAATATTATATCTGAAGACAATTCTGATTATGCACTCATAAATATTATGGCTGGTGTAGCTGGAAGCGCTTCAATTTCAGTTCAAGATGTACTTGTTGATTACCCTGCTGGTACACAAGCAGGTTTTATAATTAGAGATACAAACGACTTACTTCAGGCAGATTTATTGAACACACTCACAATTACAACTTATCTTGATGGCGTTCAACAAGAGCAACAAACAGCAAACAACCTACTCGCTCTTGAAGCTCTGGGTTTAGTAAATATTACTCCAACTAGCACAGATAGTTTTTATGTTGTAGCTTTTGATACTAGCACAGGTTTTGACGAAATTCAATTAACAGTAAACTCATTAGTTGCCGCTGTAAATTCAATCGAAGTTTATGGTGGATATATAGATGCTACTAACTCAACTTTTTGTCAACAAGCTGGTATTGCTTTATTGAAAGAAGGTGTTTTTAATGACACAGATAGTGACGGATGCTCAAATCCAGGCGAAACAATTACATATACGTATACCGTAACCAATACAGGGAATGTTAGTATTACAAACGTTGAATTAACAGACCCTATTTCTCCTTCCCCTTTAACATTAAACTCTGGTGATACTGATGGTGATAATGAACTAGATGTTGACGAAACATGGGTATACTCACTAGACTATATTATCACTCAAGACGATATTGACAATGGCTCTGTTACTGGTCAAGCCACTGTAACAGGGGTAAGTACAGGAGGAACTAACGTAAGCGACTTGTCTGATGACGACAGTACTCTAGAAGACGACCCTACAGTAACCAATTTATGTCAAAATGAAGGTATTGCACTTATTAAGCAAGGAACCATTAATGATGAAAATGGTGATGGTTGTAGCGATAACGGAGAAACAATAACTTTTACCCTTTCTGTTATAAATACAGGAAACACAACACTAAACTCAATAGTTGTAACCGACCCTTTACTTACAGTTTCTTACAGCTCAGGAGATACTGACTCTGACAATGAGTTAGATGTTGATGAAATTTGGATATATACAGGTTCTTATATTGTTACTCCGCTAGATATTACAAACACTTTTGTACAAAATCAAGCTACAGTGCAAGCTAGTACTCTTTCTGGAGGTACAGTTAGTGATCAATCTGATGACAATAGTATCCTGGAAGATGATATCACTACGATTGATTTATGTCAAGCACCAGACATTGCTATTGTTAAAACAGCCACTTTTAATGATGAAAACTCAGATGGTTGTAGCAATGTCGGAGAAACAATAACCTACACAATGACGGTTACAAATCAAGGTAATACTGGTTTAATTAATGTAACTGTAAATGATCCTTTATTAGGCGGACCTGTTACACTAAATTCAGGAGACCTGAACACAAACAACACACTTGATGTAGGTGAAATATGGATTTATACAGCTGATTATGCCATAACTCAAACCAATATTGATAATGGGTCAATTACGAATCAAGCTACCGCAAGCGGAGAGTCATCGCAAGCTGTCGTTGTTACAGACTTATCTGATAATGATAGTGTGCTTGAAGACGACCCAACACAAACTACAATGTGTCAATCCGATAGTATTGCACTTATTAAGACAGCTACTTTCAATGACGAAAACACAGATGGATGTAGCGATATCGGAGAAACCATTACCTATAGTTTTACCCTTACAAACACAGGAAACACTACTATTACCAATGTAGTTCTTACTGATCCAATGCTTGGTGGTACAATTACTCTTGCCTCAGGCGATACCGATAGTGACAACCAACTTGACATTAATGAAACTTGGAGTTATTCTGCTAATTACACCATTACTCAAGCAAATATTGATAATGGTTCAGTGACCAATCAAGCAACAGTTACGGGTACAAGTATTAGCGGCAACAATGTAAGCGACTTATCTGATAATGATAGTATACTTGAAGATGGCCAAACACAAACTACACTGTGTCAATCAGATGGTATTGCTCTTATTAAAACGGCTACTTTCAATGATGAAAACACAGATGGATGTAGCGATGTCGGAGAAACCATTACCTATAGTTTTACCCTTACAAACACAGGAAACACTACCATTACCAATGTAGTTCTTACTGACTCAATGTTGGGTGGTACAATTATCCTTGCTTCAGGGGATACTGATAACGATAATGAACTTGATATTAATGAATCTTGGAGTTATACTGCCAATTACACAATTACTCAAGCAAATATTGATAATGGTTCAGTAACCAATCAAGCAACTGTTACGGGTACAAGTATTAGTGGTAACAATGTAAGTGATTTGTCTGATGATAATAGTACTCTTGAAGATGATCAAACACAAACCAATCTATGTCAGTCTGATGGAATTGCCTTAATTAAAACTGCTACTTTCAATGATGAGGACAATGATGGTTGTAGCGATGTAGGAGAAACAATAACCTATAATTTCGCTCTTACAAACACAGGAAACACTACTATTACCAACATGATTCTAACCGACCCAATGTTAGGCGGGACAATTACCCTTGCCTCAGGTGATATCAATAGCAACAACCAACTTGATATAAATGAAACATGGAGTTATTCTGCTAGTTACACTATTACACAATCTGATATTGATAATGGTTCAGTTAGTAATCAAGCAACTGTTACAGGTACAAGTATTAGTGGTAACAATGTAAGTGATTTATCTGATGACAATAGTATTCTTGAAGACGATCAAACCCAAACTACATTGTGTCAACCTAATAACAGTATTTCTCTTGAAAAAGTAAGCACCTTTAATGATGCTAATGGAAATGGATATGCTAATGTTGGAGAAACCATAACATATAGTTTTATCATATACAATACTGGAGATTCAGTTTTATATAATATTACTTTACAAGATAACTTACCTGGAATTACAATTAACGGTAGCACCATTCCTCAACTATTGCCTGGCGAAGTTGATAGTACAACCTTTACTGCTATTTATGTTATAACTGAACAAGACTTAACAAACGAGTCTGTTACCAATCAAGCATTGGTTACAGCTGAAGACTCTTCAGGAGGTTCTGTAACTGATACTTCTGACGATCCAAACAACTTAGACGATATTGATATTGATAATGATGGTGATCCAGATGATCCTACAATAACAGACCTACCCGTCGAAGAAATTCCTTTTGAAATTTTTAATGCTGTTTCTCCAGATGAAGACGGGGCTAATGATTTCTTCCGCATTAATGGTATTGAAAATTATCCTAACAATAATTTAAAAGTTTTTAATAGATGGGGTGTTTTAGTTTATCAAACTGATGCTTATGGAATTAACGGAAATTTATTTAGAGGAATCTCTGAAGGACGTACAACAGTTAGTAAAGATCAAAAACTACCCACAGGTACCTATTTCTATATACTAACACGATGGAACTCCGATCAAGAAGCCATGACTGATAAAGGATATTTATATCTAAAAAGAAACTAAAAACCACTAAACCTAATGAAACATTATTCTATATTACTATTAATAATTATTAGTGTAAATGTGTGTTTTTCTCAACAAGACCCACAGTATACACAATACATGTATAACACCCAAGTTGTAAACCCGGGTTATATTGGTTCAAAAAATGCTCTTGGTTTAGGGTTACTATACAGAACACAATGGGCTGGATTTGATGGAGCTCCAAATACCGGAACTTTTACTTTTAATATGCCTTTGGGTACCTTAAAACGAAACGCAATAGGACTTTCTATTATTAATGATAAAATAGGTCCTTCTAACGAAACAGGTATTACAATAGATTATGCATACTCATTACTTTTATCAGGTCGTTCAAGAATATCGTTTGGTATTAAAGGAGGACTGAGTATACTAGACGTAGATTACTCAAAACTAAACATATATGATGAAAACGATTGGCAATTTGCAGAAAACATTGATAAAAAAGTACAACCTCAAATAGGTGCAGGTATTTACTATAATAACGACAGACTCTATCTTGGATTATCAGTACCTAATTTTTTCAATTCAAAACATTATAATTCAGATAGCGTCAATAACAACAATGAAGATGCCATAGCCATAGAACGTTTACATTACTTCTTTATAGCGGGTTATGTTTTTGATATTAGTGAAAACCTAAAACTCAAACCTGCAACTATGTTTAAGTGGGTTAATGGATCTCCTCTGCAAGCCGATTTATCTGCAAATTTTCTGTTCAACAATAAATTTACCCTTGGAGCCTCTTATCGATGGGATGCTGCAATTAGCGCCATGGCAGGGTTTCAAATAACTAATCAGTTATTCTTAGGAATGGGATATGATTTTCAAACTACAGATATCGAAGACCATAGTAATGGTTCTTATGAATTCTTTTTAAGATTTGACATCTTTAATAACCCTGAACGTATACTAACACCAAGATTCTTTTAAACTCTTAATATCATGAAAAAGCATTATTTAATATTCTATTTTTTAACTGCCTTAACAAATACAAACGCTTTTACTCAAATTGCACTAGTTGAAAAGGCAAACATCAAATACAATACGTATGATTTTATAGATGCACAAAAAATCTATTTAAAGGTCGTTGAAGAAGACTATGGATCAGCTGAAATTTATAGAAAACTGGGAAATACGTACTATTTTAATAGTAATTATTCAAGTGCTGCAAAATGGTACTACAATTTAATAGACCGATTTCCAAATGAAGCCCTTACAGTTGATTATTTTAGAGCAGCTCAATGCTTAAAAAGCATTAATCAACCTGAAGAGGCTGAAAAGCTCATGGAAATTTACAGATTAAAAGGAGGTAAAGCCATCCCTTTAGAATCCTATAGAAATGTTGCTGACACTTTATTTAAAAAAGGGGTTCAGGATAAACTTTTTGAAATAGAGAAAATTCCTGTCAATACAGAGTATTCAGATTTTGGTCCAGCCTTTTATGGCAATAATATTGTTTTTGCTTCAAGCAGAAAAGATCCAACTTTATCAAAAGAACATCCTACTGAGCTTGCTGGATGGGATAAGCAACCTTTTCTTAACTTATATCAAGTTCCTTTAGATAAGGATATGAACTTTGGTAAAGTAAAAGCTTTTAACAGAAGTATTAACTCACCTTACCATGAATCTACCGCTATTTTTACAAAAGATGGAAACACTATGTATTTTACTAGGAATAATTATTTAAATGGTAAAAAGAAAAAAGATAAAAATCATGTTGTTAGACTCAAAATATATAAAGCAACTAAAAAAGGTAATACTTGGGGAAGTATACAAGAACTTCCTTTTAACAACGATAATTACTCTGTTGGACATCCAGCCCTTAACCCTGAAGAAGACAAACTCTACTTTTCATCAGATATGCCTGGTAGCTTAGGAATGTCCGATATTTGGTATGTCAAAATTTTAGGAGAAGACATTTATACAAATCCTATAAACCTTGGTAACAAGATTAACACTGTTGAAAGGGAAACTTTCCCTTTTGTAAGTGACGATAACGATTTGTATTTTTCTAGTGATGGGCATTCATCAGGTATGGGAGGTTTAGATATTTTTGTTACAAAACTAACAAAAGATTCTCATGGTGAAATATCTACTTTTGGAGAACCTATAAATAGCTCAAAAGACGATTTTGGCTTCATTATAAAAGAAGATAGAATAGGGTATTTTACATCTAATCGTGATGGTAAAGAAGGTAGTAAAAGTGACGATATTTATCAAATTTGGGAACGTTGTGAAATCACCATTCAAGGACCTGTGATTGATAAAAAAACTGGTGAACTAATTCCAAATACAGAAGTTACTTTAATAGATAGTAACAACAAGGAAGTAAAAACAATGACTGTAGGTAATGATGCTACTTTTTCTTTCTTATTGGATTGCCAAGAACAATATACCCTAAGGGCAAAGAAAAAGGAATATTTTCCGAAAGAAAAAGTTATAGAAACCCCTAGCAACCCAAAAACTATTAAAATGCCTATTAAACTAAACATGCCTTTAGCTTTAGAGCTTTCTGACCCTTGCCCTCCAAATGATTTAGGGTGTAAGTTAACGTTACAACCTATTTATTTTGATTACGACAAATCTAATATTCGCCCTGATGCAGAAATTGAACTGGCTAAAATTTTGGCCGCATTAAAAGAATATCCTACTTTAAAAATTCATATAGAATCACATACAGACTCTAGAGGTAATGATTCTTACAATTCAAGATTATCTGAAAATAGAGCACAAGCTACATTAGATTGGTTTCTTAAAAAAGGAATTGATATAACAAGGCTAAGTGCAAAAGGATATGGAGAATCAAAACTTATTAACAAATGTAATAACCAAACTAAGTGTAGTGAAGACGAACATCAACTGAATCGTAGATCCATGTTTATAATTAAAGAATAACTCAAAAAAGCTCTTTTTGAAGAATAAATAACGATAAAACTTCTTTTCCTTAAGGAGTTTTATCGTTACTCTTTTGTAACTTAACTACAAAATAGGAGCTAACAATCTAGCTAATCTCTCTGTAAAACGTATTAAAACAGGTCTATTATTCCATTGATGTAAGTCTATTTTCTCACTGTTTTTTAAATCTTCCATAAAAGCATTTTTCAACTGACTTGCAAAATCTTTATCATAAACTAATGCGTTAATTTCAAAATTTAAATCAAAACTACGTTCATCTAAATTTGCTGTTCCTACAGAAGAAACTAACTCATCAAATACAATTGTTTTCGCGTGCACAAATCCTTTTTTATATCTATACACCTCCACTCCTATTTCTAACACTTCTTTATAGAAAGAATTTGACACTGCATTAACTAATTTCGAATCTGAAATACTTGGTACCAATAGTTTTATTTTAACCCCACTCAAACTAGCTATTTTAAGAGCATCTAAAAAAGAAGTTCTCGGGACAAAATAAGGGGTTGTGATTAAGATTTCTTTTTTTGACAATAAAATTGCTTGAATAAGAGCATACATAATGTCTGGATGATCAGAATCTGGTCCACTAGAAATTACTTGAACTAATTGCTTATGTTCATTTGTTTTTACTTGATCTCCCGCTGGAAAAAGCTCTTCCTCTATAATAACATTTTGATTAGCACAAAAATTCCAATCCGCTAAAAAAACTCGTTGTAAGTTTAAAACAGCGAGTCCTTCTATTTTAATATGTGTATCTCTCCAGTAACAATTAAATTTATTAGGATTAATATACCTTTCAGAAACATTAACACCTCCTACAAAACCAACTTTACCATCTATAACAATAATTTTTCTATGATTTCGGTAATTAATTCTATTAGCTAACAATAACCATTTAATTTTATAAAAAGGGTACGCCTCCACCCCACTATCAATTAAAGACTTCACAAACGATTTACGAATATCTTTACTTCCAAAATCATCATAAATAAAACGTACTTTAACTCCTTCTTTAGCCTTTTCTTTTAAAACATCTCCTATTTGCTTACCAATAGTATCATTTTGAAAAATATAATATTCTATATGTATATGATTTTTTGCAGCTTTTAATACTTTTATAACTTCTGGAAACTTACGTTCCCCGTTTATTAGTAAATTAACTTTGTTATTACTAGTTAAAATATTTTCTTTATGTATAAACTTCGTCAGATTATAAAAATGTCCTAAATGGCTTTTAGACGTTGATAGTATTTTTTCATTATACTTTTTTAGCTTCTCTTTAAGGTCGAAGAAAATGTTTTTGTCTACTTCTAACTTTTTATTATATAACTTATACGTTCTATGGTTTATTCCAACCATTAAATAAATAATAATACCTCCTACAGGAAACAGAATCAGCAAAAATAGATAAGCTATTGCTTTTGGTGGTGTTGAGGTATTAATAATAATAACAGCAACTGTAGCAATAATAGCTACATATAAAATTATAAGTAGTGTAGTTATCAAAATAAAAGTATCTTTTTCTGCTAAAGGTATTTAAATTATTATGATTAACACAAAGCTCTAGAAATCTAATCTAATACTTTTATTTTTTTTCTCCATTTGCGAGCTTATGAAAAGTATTTTTTACAACTAAAAACAATCAGTTAAGCTTCCCATACAACTAACTCTTGTTAGTGTTAAATTCGTTTTTGGAGATAATTGATTGGTAACTATCCTTAGTGTTGTTCCTACAAAAAATATAGGAATAGCCTTCAATCACTAAAAAGCTAAGTCATGGGTAAAAACTCAAAATACTATCCAATAAGTACCTCCCAATTCTAAAAAAAATGACCAACTGAATAGAATAGCTTAAACTAAAATATTTAGATACATAACTAATTCTCATCTTCTTTTTAATTTTATCGAGCCTCATTTATTTTGCGCATTAACATTATTATAATATGACTCCTACAACAATTTTCTTAAAAATAGTTTTACGATTTAAGAACATCTCTTATTTCATAATAATGAAAAAAATAATTAAAAGTCTATCCTCACCTTTCCCACTCCTTTAATTAACAAACCACTATTCTATGCAAAAAATATTTAAACATAAAAAAATGTTAAATTATTTTTTATATATTTATACTGGTATTTTAAAAAATTTCTATTCTCTTAATTGTCTATTAAATAAAATAAAAGATGACATAACATTATCATAATATATAAACAAAATCAAGTCTCCCAACATGAAACACATTTATTATCAAAATTTTAGCATTATAAGATTTATCTTAAATCCTATAATTCTTCTTCTTTGGAAAATTCAACTACCTACCTTTAGAAAAGAGAAAACTATTAGGCTTTCAAAAAAGAAAAAAACATATTTACTAAATCTTCTCAATTCTTTCAATGAAGTTTGTGAGATTGATTCTAAATATCCTCATACAATTTTCACATAATTATGAGCCACAATTAACTAAGTATAAAAAACAACTAACTATTTAGTTTGTTTTTATATTCTATTTATACATAGATTACATTATCAATATAGTTAATAAAGTTTACTATGTTATTTAATTCATATATTAAGTAACATGTAATTACAATCCTGCATAACCCTCCACTTTAAACAAAAAAAGCTTTATATGAAAAATAAACACCCTCACTATAGTGTATATAAAAGCATATTATATATAATTTTCTTAACATTTACTATTAGCCTTAGTTCGCAAGTAATCATAAAAGAAGAATTAAAAAGAAGTAATCTCAACAAAACCTTATCCTATAAACCACCTCAAGACACAAAATTATCCTCATCAAACAATCTAGTTAACCCTATAAGTAGTTCTTTTTTAACAAAAAAAATAACTAATAGTAATTTAAATCAAAGATCCTTTTCATCTACTTTTAGTATGATGATGATGGCTACACCAACTTTAGATTTAAACTCTATAACACCAGGAAATAATTATGATTTCCAACTACAGCCAACAACATCAAACATTTTCCCTGTAACTGTAGATCCAAAAGTAACAACAGATACAGGTGTTTTAAGTGCAACAATAAGTTTTTCTGGAATTGTTGATACTCCTTTTGGTGAATTGTTAGCTATTAATAATGGCGGTGGTTTTGATTTATTATGGTTACAATTACCGGTATCTGGTCCATTTACCTATACTATAGGGAGTTCAACAATACAAATTACACAACTAACAAACACAACATTTAATATTGTAGAAACCTCTGGAAATCCTATCTCTAATTCTGAGTTTGAAACGTTTTTATCCACCTTGTTTTATGGAGACTTGCAAAGCCCATATACAGATGGGGTACGCACAATGGATGTTACCATTTTTGATACAAATGGAGATTCTACCTCAGCACAAACCATTATAAGAATCTACACTACTCCCCCAACAGTTGTAGATGAAGCTGATAGTATTCTTGCTAATTCTACTGGAACTATTACAGGTAATGTTCTTACTAATGACTCTGGCTCTACTGCCATATCGGTAACAGAAGTAGACGTCTATCCTTCAGCTGTTAACAACACTTATACTACTTTATATGGAGACATTACAATACAAGCAAATGGTACTTATACTTATGATGTAGATGAAACAAATGCTTCTGTTACAGGTTTAAGAAACGGAGAGAGTTTAGATGATATTATTTCTTATACTGTAGCTGATGCCATTGGTATAAAAGATTATGGTATATTAACCATAACAATTAACGGAGTAGATGAAGCCCCTGACGCAATAGATAACACAGATTCTTTAACTGCTTTTATCGATGCAAGTGCCACAGGTAATGTAATAACCGATCCTGGAACTGGGGGCTCTGATACCGTAGATCGAGGCTTATCTACTTTAGTTTGGGAAAGCAATTTTACAAATGGAGAAACAGTAAATGGAAAAACAAAAACTATTGGTGGCGTGGGGCTTTCTTTTACTACTTTAGACCCTGGAGGATTTGGTACATCCTTTAACCAAACAGTAGATTATACTACCAACGGAGGTCATACAGGTTATTTAATATATAATATAGACGGAACAACTAACCCAACTGATGACACTGTTTTAGTTATAGATTTTGATCAACCTGTTTTTAATTTAGGTTTCTTACTAACAGATATTGATTTTTCACAAGGAAGTTCTTGGCAAGATCAAATAAAAATTGAAGGTAATTTAGATGGTATAAATTCAACTTATAAATTTGTTACAACAGGTGGAGTAATTAACTCAGGAAGTAATACTTTTTATGGAATAGGTAGCGCAATACCTAGTGATGCTACAGGAAATATCAATGTTTTTTTTGAACAGCCAATTAATCAATTAAGATTAAGCTATAATTATGGACCTAATGTTACAGATCCTGACCCTCTTGGACAAATTGCTGGTGTTTCAGATATTTACTGGCAAGGTTCTGGCTCTGTTACCACCATAAGACTTGGTACTACATTAGGTAACCTAAATGCCGGAAATTTAAATATTTTATACCCTGGAACTTACGGGTCAATAATAATGAATCCAGATGGAAGTTATGAATATATTGTTGATACATCAAACCCAGCAGTAGCAGGCTTACTCGTAGGTCAAACATTAACAGATACATTTTTTTATGAAATTTCCGACGGAGTGTCTTCAGATACAGCTAATTTAGTAATTACTATTAATGGATCAGGGACAGACCCTGATGGTGATGGAATAGCCGATAGGCTAGATTTAGATGATGATAATGATGGAATATTAGACACAGAAGAATCATTAGCTTGCGCAGGAACCCCATTAGATTTAACAGGAATTGGAACTACCTTAACCTCTGGAAGTTATTTTGATCAAGATACAGAAAAAATAATAGATGTAACAATTACTACAACAGGTACAGTAGACGAAGGTAATGCTAATGGAGATATCTTAATCACTCAAGGAGGAACAGCAACTTTTACTTTTTCATCCCCAGTAACAGTTTCTCTAAAGCATGAAATTGGTATAACTGGAAATTTTGATACAGGGGATACTTGGGAATTAACTTCAACAGGAGAATTTACTGTAGCCGACCCAAATGGTGATTTAATGATTAATTCTAACTCTGGTGGCATTTTGAACTTTGATGCCTTAGGTGCTATTTCAGCATCTGAAGCTTGGGAAATTAAAACAACCACAACATCGCTAAAACTTGATCTAAAATCTGGAAATACAAAATCTCCTATCAACTTAGCTCTAATATGTGGCGGTTTTTTAGATTCCGACAATGATGGAATTCCGAATCATTTAGATTTAGATAGTGATAATGATGGGTGCTTTGATGCAGTAGAAGCAAGTGAAAATGTTTCTTCTGGTCAGTTAGACGGAAATGGAAGAATAGATATAGCAGCTCAAGGAAGTATCGATAGCAATGGAGTTCCTAACCTTGTAAATGCTTCTGGAGCATCAGATATAGGAGGTGATCAAGGACAAGAGACCACAGGTAATGAAATTGTTGCTACTCAAATACAAATGGACACACAACCAAGTGATAGTACTATATGTTTAGGGAGCAATGTTACTTTTACAGCCGCAGCAAGCTCTTTAAGTACAACTACTTATACAGGAACCGCCCCAGGAACAAATCCGGATTACAGTGGTAGTACAAGTACTACAACTGGATTGGTATATCAATGGCTAGAGCAAGTAGGAGGTGTCGGAGCTTGGAATAGTATATCTAATGGAGGAATATATAGCAATGCAACTACCCCTGCATTAACCTTAACCAATCCACCAATAACAGCTTCCAATAATAAATATAGGTTAATAGTAACAAGTACACTTAACACCTGTCAGACTTTAGCTTCAGATGAAGCATCCCTTACAATTATCCCTACTTCGGTGGGAGGAAGCATTGCGGGAAGTACCAATGTGTGTACCGGAACCAATTCAACAACACTGACCCTAAGTGGACAGACAGGAAATATCATCCGTTGGGAAAGTTCTACCGATAACTTTACCACTGATACCGATATTGCAAATACCACCACGACCTTAACAGCAACCAACCTTACCACCACCACGCAATACCGTGCAATCGTACAAAGTGGTGCCTGTACTGAAGCGACTTCTGCTACAGCAACCATTACTGTAGATCCGACTTCAGTGGGAGGAAGCATTGCGGGAAGTACCAATGTGTGTACCGGAACCAATTCAACAACACTGACCCTAAGTGGACAGACAGGAAATATCATCCGTTGGGAAAGTTCTACCGATAACTTTACCACTGATACCGATATTGCAAATACCACCACGACCTTAACAGCAACCAACCTTACCACCACCACGCAATACCGTGCAATCGTACAAAGTGGTGCCTGTACTGAAGCTACTTCTGCTACAGCAACCATTACTGTAGATCCGACTTCGGTGGGAGGAAGCATTGCGGGAAGTACCAATGTGTGTACCGGAACCAATTCAACAACACTGACCCTAAGTGGACAGACAGGAAATATCATCCGTTGGGAAAGTTCTACCGATAACTTTACCACTGATACCGATATTGCAAATACCACCACGACCTTAACAGCAACCAACCTTACCACCACCACGCAATACCGTGCAATCGTACAAAGTGGTGCCTGTACTGAAGCGACTTCTGCTACAGCAACCATTACTGTAGATCCGACTTCAGTGGGAGGAAGCATTGCGGGAAGTACCAATGTGTGTACCGGAACCAATTCAACAACACTGACCCTAAGTGGACAGACAGGAAATATCATCCGTTGGGAAAGTTCTACCGATAACTTTACCACTGATACCGATATTGCAAATACCACCACGACCTTAACAGCAACCAACCTTACCACCACCACGCAATACCGTGCAATCGTACAAAGTGGTGCCTGTACTGAAGCTACTTCTGCTACAGCAACCATTACTGTAGATCCGACTTCGGTGGGAGGAAGCATTGCGGGAAGTACCAATGTGTGTACCGGAACCAATTCAACAACACTGACCCTAAGTGGACAGACAGGAAATATCATCCGTTGGGAAAGTTCTACCGATAACTTTACCACTGATACCGATATTGCAAATACCACCACGACCTTAACAGCAACCAACCTTACCACCACCACGCAATACCGTGCAATCGTACAAAGTGGTGCCTGTACTGAAGCTACTTCTGCTACAGCAACCATTACTGTAGATCCGACTTCGGTGGGAGGAAGCATTGCGGGAAGTACCAATGTGTGTACCGGAACCAATTCAACAACACTGACCCTAAGTGGACAGACAGGAAATATCATCCGTTGGGAAAGTTCTACCGATAACTTTACCACTGATACCGATATTGCAAATACCACCACGACCTTAACAGCAACCAACCTTACCACCACCACGCAATACCGTGCAATCGTACAAAGTGGTGCCTGTACTGAAGCTACTTCTGCTACAGCAACCATTACTGTAGATCCGACTTCGGTGGGAGGAAGCATTGCGGGAAGTACCAATGTGTGTACCGGAACCAATTCAACAACACTGACCCTAAGTGGACAGACAGGAAATATCATCCGTTGGGAAAGTTCTACCGATAACTTTACCACTGATACCGATATTGCAAATACCACCACGACCTTAACAGCAACCAACCTTACCACCACCACGCAATACCGTGCAATCGTACAAAGTGGTGCCTGTACTGAAGCTACTTCTGCTACAGCAACCATTACTGTAGATCCGACTTCGGTGGGAGGAAGCATTGCGGGAAGTACCAATGTGTGTACCGGAACCAATTCAACAACACTGACCCTAAGTGGACAGACAGGAAATATCATCCGTTGGGAAAGTTCTACCGATAACTTTACCACTGATACCGATATTGCAAATACCACCACGACCTTAACAGCAACCAACCTTACCACCACCACGCAATACCGTGCAATCGTACAAAGTGGTGCCTGTACTGAAGCTACTTCTGCTACAGCAACCATTACTGTAGATCCGACTTCGGTGGGAGGAAGCATTGCGGGAAGTACCAATGTGTGTACCGGAACCAATTCAACAACACTGACCCTAAGTGGACAGACAGGAAATATCATCCGTTGGGAAAGTTCTACCGATAACTTTACCACTGATACCGATATTGCAAATACCACCACGACCTTAACAGCAACCAACCTTACCACCACCACGCAATACCGTGCAATCGTACAAAGTGGTGCCTGTACTGAAGCTACTTCTGCTACAGCAACCATTACTGTAGATCCGACTTCGGTGGGAGGAAGCATTGCGGGAAGTACCAATGTGTGTACCGGAACCAATTCAACAACACTGACCCTAAGTGGACAGACAGGAAATATCATCCGTTGGGAAAGTTCTACCGATAACTTTACCACTGATACCGATATTGCAAATACCACCACGACCTTAACAGCAACCAACCTTACCACCACCACGCAATACCGTGCAATCGTACAAAGTGGTGCCTGTACTGAAGCTACTTCTGCTACAGCAACCATTACTGTAGATCCGACTTCGGTGGGAGGAAGCATTGCGGGAAGTACCAATGTGTGTACCGGAACCAATTCAACAACACTGACCCTAAGTGGACAGACAGGAAATATCATCCGTTGGGAAAGTTCTACCGATAACTTTACCACTGATACCGATATTGCAAATACCACCACGACCTTAACAGCAACCAACCTTACCACCACCACGCAATACCGTGCAATCGTACAAAGTGGTGCCTGTACTGAAGCTACTTCTGCTACAGCAACCATTACTGTAGATCCGACTTCGGTGGGAGGAAGCATTGCGGGAAGTACCAATGTGTGTACCGGAACCAATTCAACAACACTGACCCTAAGTGGACAGACAGGAAATATCATCCGTTGGGAAAGTTCTACCGATAACTTTACCACTGATACCGATATTGCAAATACCACCACGACCTTAACAGCAACCAACCTTACCACCACCACGCAATACCGTGCAATCGTACAAAGTGGTGCCTGTACTGAAGCTACTTCTGCTACAGCAACCATTACTGTAGATCCGACTTCGGTGGGAGGAAGCATTGCGGGAAGTACCAATGTGTGTACCGGAACCAATTCAACAACACTGACCCTAAGTGGACAGACAGGAAATATCATCCGTTGGGAAAGTTCTACCGATAACTTTACCACTGATACCGATATTGCAAATACCACCACGACCTTAACAGCAACCAACCTTACCACCACCACGCAATACCGTGCAATCGTACAAAGTGGTGCCTGTACTGAAGCTACTTCTGCTACAGCAACCATTACTGTAGATCCGACTTCGGTGGGAGGAAGCATTGCGGGAAGTACCAATGTGTGTACCGGAACCAATTCAACAACACTGACCCTAAGTGGACAGACAGGAAATATCATCCGTTGGGAAAGTTCTACCGATAACTTTACCACTGATACCGATATTGCAAATACCACCACGACCTTAACAGCAACCAACCTTACCACCACCACGCAATACCGTGCAATCGTACAAAGTGGTGCCTGTACTGAAGCTACTTCTGCTACAGCAACCATTACTGTAGATCCGACTTCGGTGGGAGGAAGCATTGCGGGAAGTACCAATGTGTGTACCGGAACCAATTCAACAACACTGACCCTAAGTGGACAGACAGGAAATATCATCCGTTGGGAAAGTTCTACCGATAACTTTACCACTGATACCGATATTGCAAATACCACCACGACCTTAACAGCAACCAACCTTACCACCACCACGCAATACCGTGCAATCGTACAAAGTGGTGCCTGTACTGAAGCTACTTCTGCTACAGCAACCATTACTGTAGATCCGACTTCGGTGGGAGGAAGCATTGCGGGAAGTACCAATGTGTGTACCGGAACCAATTCAACAACACTGACCCTAAGTGGACAGACAGGAAATATCATCCGTTGGGAAAGTTCTACCGATAACTTTACCACTGATACCGATATTGCAAATACCACCACGACCTTAACAGCAACCAACCTTACCACCACCACGCAATACCGTGCAATCGTACAAAGTGGTGCCTGTACTGAAGCTACTTCTGCTACAGCAACCATTACTGTAGATCCGACTTCGGTGGGAGGAAGCATTGCGGGAAGTACCAATGTGTGTACCGGAACCAATTCAACAACACTGACCCTAAGTGGACAGACAGGAAATATCATCCGTTGGGAAAGTTCTACCGATAACTTTACCACTGATACCGATATTGCAAATACCACCACGACCTTAACAGCAACCAACCTTACCACCACCACGCAATACCGTGCAATCGTACAAAGTGGTGCCTGTACTGAAGCTACTTCTGCTACAGCAACCATTACTGTAGATCCGACTTCGGTGGGAGGAAGCATTGCGGGAAGTACCAATGTGTGTACCGGAACCAATTCAACAACACTGACCCTAAGTGGACAGACAGGAAATATCATCCGTTGGGAAAGTTCTACCGATAACTTTACCACTGATACCGATATTGCAAATACCACCACGACCTTAACAGCAACCAACCTTACCACCACCACGCAATACCGTGCAATCGTACAAAGTGGTGCCTGTACTGAAGCTACTTCTGCTACAGCAACCATTACCGTAGGAGGAGTAGTTAGCTTAACTATAAATGATATTACTGCAGACAACATTGTCAATGCCTCAGAAGCAGGAAGCACTATTGCAGTCACCGGAACCGTAGGCGGAGATTTCAATACAGGAGACACCGTAACCCTAACAATCAACGGAAATAGCTATACCGGAACGGTAGACGGTAGTGGAAACTACAGCATCAATGTTCCAGGATCAGACTTAGCAGCCGATGCAGACACGACAGTAGAGGCTAGTTTCCTTTCATATGCAACTTGCTCCACCAACACGACCCATGCTTATAATGTAGACACGACCGCTCCAGTTCCTACCATAAGTGTAGACAACATCACGGCAGACAACATAGTCAATGCAACAGAAGCAGGAACAACCATTGCAGTCACTGGAACGGTAGGCGGAGATTTCAATACCGGCGACACGGTAACCTTAGTAATCAATGGAAACAACTACACTGGTACCGTAGATGCCAGTGGAAACTACAGCATCAATGTACCAGGGTCAGACTTAGCTGCTGACACAGACACGACAGTAGAAGCAAGTGTAGCGACAACAGACGGATCGGGGAATGCAGGAAGTGCAAACACGAATCATGTTTATAATGTAGACACGACCGCTCCTGTTCCTACCATAAGTGTAGACAACATCACGGCAGACAACATAGTCAATGCAACAGAAGCAGGAACAACCATTGCAGTCACTGGAACGATAGGCGGAGATTTCAATACCGGCGACACGGTAACCTTAGTAATCAATGGAAACAACTACACTGGTACCGTAGATGCCAGTGGAAACTACAGCATCAATGTACCAGGGTCAGACTTAGCTGCTGACACAGACACGACAGTAGAAGCAAGTGTAGCGACAACAGACGGATCGGGGAATGCAGGAAGTGCAAACACGAATCATGTTTATAATGTAGACACGACCGCTCCTGTTCCTACCATAAGTGTAGACAACATCACGGCAGACAACATAGTCAATGCAACAGAAGCAGGAACAACCATTGCAGTCACTGGAACGATAGGCGGAGATTTCAATACCGGCGACACGGTAACCTTAGTAATCAATGGAAACAACTACACTGGTACCGTAGATGCCAGTGGAAACTACAGCATCAATGTACCAGGGTCAGACTTAGCTGCTGACACAGACACGACAGTAGAAGCAAGTGTAGCGACAACAGACGGATCGGGGAATGCAGGAAGTGCAAACACGAATCATGTTTATAATGTAGACACGACCGCTCCAGTTCCTACCATAAGTGTAGACAACATCACGGCAGACAACATAGTCAATGCAACAGAAGCAGGAACAACCATTGCAGTCACTGGAACGGTAGGCGGAGATTTCAATACCGGCGACACGGTAACCTTAGTAATCAATGGAAACAACTACACTGGTACCGTAGATGCCAGTGGAAACTACAGCATCAATGTACCAGGGTCAGACTTAGCTGCTGACACAGACACGACAGTAGAAGCAAGTGTAGCGACAACAGACGGATCGGGGAATGCAGGAAGTGCAAACACGAATCATGTTTATAATGTAGACACGACCGCTCCAGTTCCTACCATAAGTGTAGACAACATCACGGCAGACAACATAGTCAATGCAACAGAAGCAGGAACAACCATTGCAGTCACTGGAACAGTAGGCGGAGATTTCAATACCGGCGACACGGTAACCTTAGTAATCAATGGAAACAACTACACCGGTACCGTAGATGCCAGTGGAAACTACAGCATCAATGTACCAGGGTCAGACTTAGCTGCTGACACAGACACGACAGTAGAAGCAAGTGTAGCGACAACAGACGGATCGGGGAATGCAGGAAGTGCAAACACGAATCATGTTTATAATGTAGACACGACCGCTCCAGTTCCTACCATAAGTGTAGACAACATCACGGCAGACAACATAGTCAATGCAACAGAAGCAGGAACAACCATTGCAGTCACTGGAACGGTAGGCGGAGATTTCAATACCGGCGACACGGTAACCTTAGTAATCAATGGAAACAACTACACCGGTACCGTAGATGCCAGTGGAAACTACAGCATCAATGTACCAGGGTCAGACTTAGCAGCCGATGCAGACACGACAGTAGAAGCAAGTGTAGCGACAACAGACGGATCGGGGAATGCAGGAAGTGCAAACACGAATCATGTTTATAATGTAGACACGACCGCTCCAGTTCCTACCATAAGTGTAGACAACATCACGGCAGACAACATTGTCAATGCAACAGAAGCAGGAACAACCATTGCAGTCACCGGAACAGTAGGCGGAGATTTTAATACCGGCGACACGGTAACCTTAGTAATCAATGGAAACAACTACACCGGTACCGTAGATGCCAGTGGAAACTACAGCATCAATGTACCAGGGTCAGACTTAGCCGCTGACACAGACACGACAGTAGAAGCAAGTGTTACTACTACTGATACTGCTGGAAATACTACTTCAGCCACTGATACTCACCTGTATAATGTAGATACCACAGCTCCTACCCTTTCTATTGTTATTGATGACATCACTCCAGACAATATCATTGACGCAGTAGAAGCTGGAACTGACATCCCTGTGACTGGAACTGTAACTGGTGACTTTAATACGGGTGATACTGTAACCTTAATAATCAATGGGAATACCTATACAGGAACGGTAGACGCCAGTGGAAACTACAGTATAAATGTACCAGGATCAGACTTAGCAGCTGATACAGATACGACTGTAGAAGCAAGTGTTACTACTACTGATACTGCTGGAAATACTGCTTCTGCTACTGATACTCACCTGTATAATGTAGATACCACAGCTCCTACCCTTTCTATTGTTATTGATGACATCACTCCAGACAATATCATTGACGCAGTAGAAGCTGGAACTAACATCCCTGTGACTGGAACTGTAACTGGTGACTTTAATACGGGTGACACTGTAACCTTGATAATCAATGGAAATACCTATACAGGAACGGTAGACGCTAGTGGAAACTACAGCATAAATGTTTCAGGCTCAGACTTAGCAGCTGACTCAGACATGACTGTAGAAGCAAGCGTTACTACTACTGATACTGCTGGAAATACTGCTTCAGCCACTGATACTCACCTGTATAATGTAGATACCACAGCTCCTACCCTTTCTATTGTTATTGATGACATCACTCCAGACAATATCATTGACGCAGTAGAAGCTGGAACTGACATCCCTGTGACTGGAACTGTAACTGGTGACTTTAATACGGGTGATACTGTAACCTTAATAATCAATGGGAATACCTATACAGGAACGATAGACGCCAGTGGAAACTACAGCATCAATGTTCCAGGATCAGACTTAGCAGCTGATACAGATACGACTGTAGAAGCAAGTGTTACTACTACTGATACTGCTGGAAATACTGCTTCTGCTACTGATACTCATTCATACAGTTTACTAGACTCTGATAATGATGGAATTCCTGATATTACCGACATTGATGATGACAATGATGGAATTTTAGATACCGATGAAGGAGATGGCAACATAGATACTGATGAAGACGGTATACCTGATAGTCTTGATACTGATAGTGATAATGATGGAGTTCCAGATGTTATTGAAGGAAATGACGATAATAGTGATGGGATACCTGATAGCCTTCCTTCTGGAAATGACTCAGATGGAGATGGTTTGGATGATACTTATGACACAGATAACGGAGGTACCCCTGTAGACATTCCTGATAATGATGGAGATGGTATTCCAGATTTTCAAGATATTGATGATGACAACGATGGTATTAATACTTCAGATGAAAATCCTGGTGACTCTGACCCAACAACCAACGATGCTCTTGATACCGATGACAATGGTATTCCTGACTATCTGGACCCTAACACAAAACCATGTGGTACTCCCTATAACATCATGACTCCTGGTAGTGATGGTGATAATGATATTTTCTTCATCTCTTGTATAGACAGACCTGAATATAGTAATAATACTGTTGAGATTTTCAACAGATGGGGTAACACTGTATACAAAGCCTCTGGCTATAACAATAAAGACGTTGTTTTTAACGGAACTTCTAATGGAAGAACAACAATTAATGTTGATGAAAAATTACCTTCAGGCACCTATTTCTATGTTATCGATTTAGGTGATGGATCAAAACCAAAAGTAGGCTGGTTATACATTAATAGATAAAAAAAATAATATGAAATTAAAACACCTATACACATTAATATTCTTAATACAAATATTAATAAATGTAAATGCTCAACAAGACCCTCAATATACTCAATATATGTATAACACTATGAGTGTGAACCCTGCATATGCTGGATCAAGCGGACACACTATAATAAATGCTCTTGCAAGAACTCAATGGGTTGGTATTGAAGGTGCTCCTGACACTCAAACGCTAAGTTTCGATACTCCTCTAGGCTTTAGCGGCGTTGGGTTAGGTATTAACCTTACTAACGATAGAATAGGCCCCGCCAATGAGATTTTTCTGGATATCAATGCTTCTTATACAGTTCGTACCAGTGATGAGGGAAATTTAGCTTTTGGGTTGAAACTTGGAGCAAGACATTTAAATGTTGATTGGAACAAAGGTATTGTTAAGGATCGAGACGATAAAAGTCTAACTGGAAACATTAATAGATTTTTACCAACTATTGGAGCTGGTATTTATTACTATACTTCTAACTGGTATTTGGGAGCAGCTATTCCTAATTTTATTAACACAGATCATTATGATGACTCTAATAATGGAGGTGATGTCGCAAAAGAACGAATACACTTGTTTTTAATTGGTGGATATGTATTTGATTTAAACGAAAGTATTAAGTTTAAGCCCGCATTTTTAACAAAAGTTGTAAATGGTGCACCTTTATCCCTAGATGTATCAGCTAATTTCCTTTTCAATGAAAAATTTACAGCAGGTATAGCTTGGAGGTGGGATGATTCTATTAGTGCTTTGATAGGACTTCAAGCTTCTAGAAATTTACACATAGGGTTAGCCTACGACCTCACTACCTCTAATTACAGCAACTACAATTCTGGAACCTATGAATTAATGATTAAATGGGAAATATTCAAAGAGCTAGCAATGAAGTCTCCTAGATTCTTTTAAATTATAAATAAAATGAAAAAAGCAATACATTTTTTACTTATAATAGTATTTATACCAATAACCATTAATAGCCAACGAAAGTATGCTGCTAATAGATATTTTGAAGAGTTTTCTTATAAAAAATCTGCTGAATTATATCAATCCATATACAACAAAGGAGATAATTCTTATACTGTATTAAGTAGATTAGGAGATTCTTACTACTTTAATTTTAAATATGTTATGGCAGAAAAAAACTATCAAGAGTTAATGAAACTATACGAAAATTCTGCTAAACCTAAACATATATTTAGATATGCCCAAGTTTTAAAAACTAATGGTAAAATAAAAGAATCTGACAAGTGGCTATTAAAATTAAACAAAAACGATAGTCGTGTGAAGGCTTTAGAAGAAAACACTAATTATTTTGTTGAATACTCTAATCGAGAAAAGACATATATAAACATCCACAACCTATCTAGCAACACTTCTTATTCAGACTTTGGTGGATACATTTATGATAATCACTTATATTTTTCTTCTACCCAACCCAAAAAAGAAAAAGGTAAAAAACTCTATCGATGGAATAAGCAACCATATTTAAACATTTATAAAGCAAAACAAAATAACGATTCCATTAAAGTTTTGGATGTGGGTAAACCTATCATTCTTGAAGAATTAAGCTCTAAATATCACGAATCAAATATTGTTGTTTCTAAAGATGGAAAAACAGCTTACTTCACCAGAGATAACTTTGATGGCAAGCGATTAATAGGAGATAAAAATAATATTTCTCACCTTAAAATTTATAAAGCTACTAAAAAAGGAAATTTTTGGGGAGATATAAAAGAACTACCTTTTAATAGTAATAGTTTTTCTTGCGGACATCCTGCCCTTAGTCCTGACGAAAAAACACTTTATTTTGTTTCTGATATGCCAAATGGCTACGGAGATACCGATATTTATAAAATAGCAATTTTAGAAAACGATATCTATGGAAAACCTGAAAATCTGGGCAAAACTATTAATACAGAAAGTAAAGAAATGTTTCCTTTTATAGGTAATGATAATGTTTTATATTTTTCTTCTGATGGACATATTGGCTTAGGAGGTTTAGATGTTTTTGAGGCAAAAATCACTAGTAACTCTTATACAAAACCAGTAAATTTAGGAAGTCCTGTTAATGGTCCTTTTGATGATTTTGCTTTCATTATTAACGACAAGCATACTCAAGGTTACTTTTCTTCCAACAGAAAAGAAGGTAAAGGAGATGATGATATTTATAGTTTTAAAATATACGATTGTAAAGAAAACATTAAAGGAGTTATTTCAGACTCAAAAACAGGAAACCCTATTCCCAATGCTACCGTTCAGCTTATAAACAAACAAGGAGAACCCATTTTTACTAAAACAACTAATAAAGATGGTAGTTATTTATTTGAAAAAATAGATTGTGAAAAGAATTTTGTGGTCGTTGCTTCAAAAAAAGATTATAGAAACTCTCAAAAAAAAACAAAAACACTTAACATTAACAAAAGATTAATTACTGAGAACATCCAACTTGAATCTTTAATAAAAGATGATCAAATCATTATAAACCCTATTTACTTTGATTTTGATTTATATAATATTCGTGAAGACGCCGAATACGAGTTAGAACATATCGTTTCTGTCTTAAAAGACAACCCTGATATAAGTTTAAGAATTGAGTCTCATACCGATAGTAGAGGATCCCAAACATATAATAAATTATTATCAGACAAAAGAGCCAAATCTACAAGAGACTATATATTATCAAGAGGCATTTCTCCAAAAAGGATTAAAAGTGCTGTTGGTTACGGAGAAGAACAGTTATTAAACAAGTGCAATGATCTAAATCAAAAAAAGTGTACCGAACAAGAACATCAACAAAATAGAAGATCTTATTTTTATATAGAAAAAAAATAATTCAGTAAATTATTCTAAAATAGCTTTGTGTCATCCTAACAAAACATGCTATTTATCTAGGGGTTAATTTAATTATTTAGCTATAATTAAAATATACTATATCAAATCAATAATTGAAAGCACTAAAAACCACATTAGAAGCTACAACTATTGGAGTTTCTTAAACAATTTGTACTTATAAAAAACAAAAAGGCTTGTGAACTTTTAAGCTTACAAGCCTTTTTTAATCTTAAAGCTTTATATTTTAGAACAAAGTTTATTACTTTTTAGAACTTTCTGGTATTAAAATAAACTCTGCATAATTTTTCTTATTGAAATACCTGTTGGCTGCATCAAGAAACATTTTAGAGTCAATTTTATTAATATTTGTTTCGTAATCTAAAATAGATTCTTGTTTTAAGCCATACTCATGCATTTCTCTCAGTTTATATATCCAGTAACTATTCATCTCTAAGTATTCTTTTGTATTAGCTAGTTCTGCTTCTTTAATTTTATTGATATCTTCTTTAGTAGCTCCTTCAATCTTGATTTTTTCAATTTCTTCAAGAACCTTTGCAATTAACTTTTCAACGTTATCTGGATCACAAGTAAACCTTACATTCATTCTATACCAATCGTAGGGCTTATCTGAAGCAAATCCTGAAACCCTTACACCATAAACGCCAGCCATTTTTTCACGCAGTTCTTCGGTCAGTTTAATTTTTAAGAGTTTACCTAATAAGCTTATTTCCTTCTTTTTTTCTAAAGAAAAATTGAGGGGACCCGTAAAGCGCATATCTACCTGACTTTTATCGTCAACACCTTTTACAATTGTCTCTTTAATTACCCCTTCTGAATATCTTAATCCAATATCCTTCCAAGTAGTTTTTTTATTTAGGTTTGATGGAAGACTTCCTAAGTATTGGGTTACATAAGTTCTTAGTTTTTCTAATTCAAAACTACCTACAAAAACAAAAGTAAATCCGTTGGCAGAAGCAAAACGTTCTTTATAAAAATTATAAGTATCATCAAGGTTTAATTCGTTTTCAATTTGCTTTTCGGTTAACGGAATGGCTCTAGGGTGACTATTGGTCATAAACTCGCTAATCTTTTTTTCAAAAACATTTCCCGGACTTTTATCTTGGTTTTTGAATAAGTTTTTTAAATGTTCCTTATTTGCATTAAAAACAGCCTCATCTTTATTCGGCTTAGTAAAATGCAAATGGACCATCTGTAGCATTCTTTCTAAATCTTTAGAAGAGCTACTACCAGAGAACAAATCATCATAAAAATTAATACGCGGTGTTACCTTTAATGTTCTCCCCATGTTTAGCTTTTTCAAATCGATCTCAGAAATACCATTAACCCCACTAGAACCAATAATAACACCTGCGTTTCTAGCAGAAACATAAAGAGAATTCGGAGCTACCGAACTTCCTCCAGGTCTAAATCCATTCATGGAAATTAAATCGTTTTGAAACTTTGTCGGTTTCGCTATAACAGTAATACCATTTGCAAATTTCCAAGTAGTAACACCTACTTTATCATTATACACTTCGCTTACAACTCTTCCAGGTTTAGGTGTATTGGACATTAATTGAGTATCGAGCAGTTTATCTTTATAAGCTTCTATTTTCTTTTTCCTTACATTTTTAAGAGTTTTCTTAATCTCTTTTTCAGTTGGCAGTTTTAAACCTTCTTTTTCAACAGCATTTAAAACAACTGCCATATTATCTTTCCTTACCCATTGATTACTAACTTTATTAACCTCATTAACAGTAATGGTTGGAAATACTTCCTTATAAAATTGATACACAAAAGTATCACTTGGAATAGGCTTATTATCGGTAAAATTGTCAATGTATTGCTCAATGTAATACTTTGTAGGTATTTTTCCTGTTTCTTTTTGACGCAAGTCTGCGTTATTTAATAAAAAGGCTTTGTATCGTTCTAATTCAGACGCTGTAAAGCCATGTTTTTTTGCACGTTCGCTTTCTGTAAACAACGCATCAATACCTTCTTCAATTCTTTCTTCCTTAAGCTTGGCTCTTAAAAAATAACTATCCATGTTACCTAAAAAACTCCCTATACCAGCAGAAGTTCCTAGAAAAGGCGCATTAGGCTGTAAGCTGATTTCATTTAACCTCTGACGCAACATCCCCGTGTACAAACGTTTTAAAACCTCTTGTCGATAATCCTTTAAGGTTTGTACTTCAGTTTCTTCTTTTTTAATATATATAGAAGCTTCTACACCTGTAGCCTCTTTATCTCTAACTACAGCAACTACGGGTGCTTTATTTTCTGGTATTTTATAGTATACTCTTTTTTTAGGTTTTTTTACAGGCTCCATACTACTAAACAGTTCTTTTACTTTTTCTTCAGTTTCAAGCACATCAAAATCACCAACCAATACCAGTGCCATTAAATCTGGACGGTACCAATCTCTATAAAAACGTTTCATGGCATCGTACTCGGAATTCATAATAACGTCCAACTTACCAATAGGCAATCGTTCTGCATATCTAGAATTATTAGTAATAAGTGGAATAGACTTGTAATACATACGTGCCCTTGCTCCATTTCTAGCTCTAAGTTCTTCTGCAATGATGCCTCTTTCGTTATCAATCTCTTCATCTTCAAAAGTAATACCGTCTGCCCAATCGCGTAACACCTTTAAACTGGTATTAAAGATTTCCTCATCTGTCGGCACTGATAGTTTATAAACGGTTTCATCAAAACCAGTGTGAGCATTCAAATCTGCCCCAAACTCAACACCCAAACTTTGTAAATAATCAATCAGTTTGTTCTTTTCAAAACTCTTGGTACCGTTAAATGCCATATGTTCTACGAAGTGAGCAAGCCCAAGCTGATCCTCGTCTTCTAAAATAGAACCCGCCTTTAGCACCAAACGCAATTCTGCCTTGTTTTTTGGTTTAGCATTATGCTTTATATAATAGGTTAAACCATTGTCTAACTTTCCTATTTTAATTGTCGGATCTATAGGAATCTCTTTGTTTAAATTTTTAATTTGTGCAACGCTGTTAAAACTGAAAAACAGTATGATTGCCGTTAATATTATCGTTATTTTTTTCATTTTTTATATTTATATTTATGTTTAGCTTTATTTCTTTGAAAAAGAATAGCTATCCTTATCTTGTATTTTAGTTCTGGTAATATTATTTTTTAGTTGAAAGTAAAACACATAACCTATTAAAGAAATCATGAGTATTATTATAAGCCAAGCAAGTTTGAAGCTTAGATTTCTATCCCTTGACTCATAAAAAATCTTTTAGAATTCAAATCTGGAGAGCTAATAATAGCTCTATAAATATTTTGTACATCATACAAAATTTAAAGTAGCGCCCAAAGCCTTAGGGGGAAATCTTAAGGCACTACTAAAAATAACTAACTCTAATAATTCATTTTTTAAATACCTTCATAGCCAGGGTTCTGATCTGCCAGAGTAAGCGCCCCGTTACCATTAATTTCTTCTTCAGGAATTGGTAAGATGTATTGGTTAGAACTTGTGATGGAAGCTTTTAAGGTCATTGCTTTATCAAAACGAATAGCAGCAAACCATTCAGCACCATTTTCAAAGGCAAGCTCTCTGGTTATTTCATTAAAAATATCATCTTTCAACTCATCTAAAGTTGTAGCTGATGTATCACCAATACCCGCACGATTTCTTATTATATTTAATGGCGCACTTGCATCTTGTAGCGTAGCTCCACTAAATGCTAACCCTTCAGCTTTTATTAAGTACATTTCGGCTAAACGTAAAAAGTAAGTTGGTCTAAAAACATCTGCATTATTAGTTTTTAAAACAGTGGTGCCATCGTAGGTAAATGGTTGTCTTGGATCTGTATCCATTAAAGTAGCAAACCATGTGTTGTTTGACGTTCTACCTGGGTAAAAGCGTTTTCGATTATTATCCTCTGTGTCTGAGTTTTCATCTCTATAAGTCATAAAAATCATTTCAGATGAATTTAAACCTTTACTAAAAACACTTTCAAAATCTGGCTCTAAACCAGTAGTACCATCATTAATAACCTCATCTGCTAAAGTAGCAGCTTCTAAATATTTTCCTTGATACAACAATACTTTTGCTTTTAAGGCTTTAGCTGCAGTTTTTGATGCGTAATAACTTACCGAATAGTTTGGTGCATCGGCAATTGCAGCATCTAAATCTGCTAAAATTTGAGTATAGCATTCAGCTACTGTACTTCTGGACTTATCTCTAGTAACAAAGTTAGATGGTTCTGTACGTAATATAATTCCTAAATTACTATTATCATCAAAAAATTGACCGAAATACCTTAAAGCATCAAAGGTTGTCATCGCTCTTAAAAAAAGAGCCTCTCCAATAATCTCTTCTCTAGATGTTTCTGAAATCAAGCCACCTGAAAGCTCTGTGGTTTGCAAAATAGTATTATTGGCTACATCCATAACCTTATAAAACATCATCCAAAAGTCTCTAATATAAATATTATCAAACTGTACATTATTGTTTGCAAATTCCCCATGAGCTGCCCCAAAACCAGATTGATTCATTGTACCTATCATAGCACTTGGTATGAGTTCTGAAAACATATAATATTTATCGTTAACTCTTGATGTGATTGTAGTGTAGGCTCCATTTAATAATGCTCTGGCATCTGCTTCACTTTTCACTACATTCTCTGCAACTAAATTATTTGGCGGATCATTTTCTAATACATCTACTAATTCACAAGAATACATTATAAATAATGTAACTATATAAGCTGTTATTTTTCTCATAATTATAATTCTTTAAAACCCTATTCTTACACCTGTAGTAAATACTTTTGCAATAGGAAAACGATTAATATCTCTTCCTGCACTAATATCATTATTATACAAATTAGAAGCCTCAGGATCTGCACCTGGATAACTTGTTACTGTAAATAAGTTTTGAGCTGTGATAAAAACAGAAATATGATCGAAAAACTTAAGTTGATTTAAGGTTTCTTTAGGAAACGTATAACTAAAGTTTAATGTTTTTAATCTTAAATATGAAGCGTCATAAACGTAGTGCGATGATGTTCTGTCATTATTGTTTGGGTCAAAATATACCAGCCTCGGAATGTTTGTATCTGTGTTATCTGGTGTCCATGCATTTAAAATACTGGTATCTTTATTCTCTCCTATAAAAGTACTTGCAAAATTTGTCCCTCTCGCTAAGCTAAATGCTTCTATATCGTTCCCTACAGAAAACGTAAATAATGTAGATAAAGAAAATCCTTTGTAATAAAATGTATTATTGAAACCTCCGAAGAAATTGGGTTGAGTATCTCCAATAACTTCCTGATCTAAAGTAGTAATTCTACCATCAGGAGTTCCATCAGGTCCTGTTAAATCCTTAAATCTTATATCTCCAGGTGATGTTTGACTATTTTGATAAGTCCCTGTTGGTGATGCCGCATTCAAATCATCAATAACCTGTTGATCTTGAAAAAGTCCTTCAGATACATAACCATAAATTAAACCAATTGGACTTCCCTCTTTTAGCCTTCCACCACCAGGAAAACCTGTTAAAAAACCATTTTCATCTTTAAAATCATCAGAAATTCTGGTTAGTTTATTTTCGTTTTTACTCACGTTTAAAGACAAATTCCAAGTAAAATCATCAGTTTTGAACACATCTCCTTTTAATTCTAATTCTACCCCTGTGTTTTTGGTATCTCCTAAATTACCAATAATAGTTCTGTACCCGGTACTTCCAGGTGTAATAGCTGTAAAAAGGGCGTCTTTTGTTTCTTTGGAATAATATCCTATTCCTCCATTTAGCCTCCCTTTAAAAAAAGAAAAGTCTAAACCAAAATCTAATTGTTCTGTTGTTTCCCATTTTAAGTTAGCATTACCTAATTGAGTAATTATTACCGAGGGATCTGACCCATAATTTTCAGCTTCAAAAAGTGTTCGCCATGCATAATCTCCAAAATCTTGCTGTCCTGTTGTTCCAAAACTTGCTCTTAACTTTAATTCATCAATAAATGAGGCATTACTTAAAAAGTCTTCATTTGAGATTCTCCAAGCAACGGCTGCTGCAGGGAAGAAAGCATATTGATTATCTGGTGCAAACTTTGATGACCCATCTATACGCCCAGATAAGGTTAGTAAATATTTATTATCAAAATCATAATTTACTCTTCCAAAATAAGAAGATAATCCAGAACCAGATTCATAAGAAGAGGCATCTGTAAAAACAGTAGCGTTTGAAATATTGGTTAAAACTTCATTGAAGAATCCTTCTCCCCAACCTTTTATGTTTGAACGTTTATTTTTTTCAAAAGACACTCCTAAAACTGCATTAATATTATGTTTTCCAAATAATCTGTCATAAGTTAATGTTCCTTGCAACATAGTATTTACACTTCTACTCCTACTTTCTTGGGCATAGCCATTACCGTTACCTTGATTTCTATCCCAACCACCTATAAATGTAAAAAGCGGATAGAAGCTTTGTTGGTTGCCTGAATTGTAGTTTACCGAAAAAAAAGTCTTAAAATCTAACCCTTCAGTCAGCTCTAATTGAGTGTATAAAGAACCTAATAATAAGAATGTTTTATTATTATTAGTTACTTTAGAGCGTGCTACTGGATTCTCCATACTATATTGAGTTGAGAAAGAGTAGTTTCCTTCTTTATCAAATACAGGAAGGTCTGGTCTAAAATCATAAGTAAGTTGAGTAAGCCCTCCATCTGCAGCATCTTGTTCTGTAGAAGACAGGTTTACTTTGGTTCCAAACTTCCATTTATCTGTAATTTTTGTATCTAAATTTAATGTAAAAGAGTACCTGTCAAAACCTGTATTTCTATAAACACCATCTTGTGTGTTAATTCCTAAAGATGTAGAATATCTTGTTTTTTCTGACCCACCAAGTACCCTTAGGTTGTAACTGGTAGAAACTGGTGCACCCGGACTTACTTCTTCTTCCCAATTAGTATCTGCATTGCCAAAATAAGAGCCATCTAAAACTGCACTAGTAAAAGCATCATTTCTTGTACCATTTTCAACAGCTGTTGTCCAAGCTCGTTTAAATTGAGCAGCATTTAAGACCTCTAAAGTCCTTGCACTTTGTGTAGTTACAGAAACATCAGCCTCAAACTTAGTTTTACCAAAATAAACACCCTGTTTTGTATTTATAATAATTACACCATTGGCTGCTCGTGAGCCATAAATAGCCGCAGCAGAAGCATCTTTTAAAATACTAATAGACTCTATATCTGATGCGTTAATATTACCAATAGGTGTACTGATACCCTCATTATCGAGCTCACTACCTAACCTATTTCCTTCTGATCCCCCTTTAGGTATATTACTACTCGGTACCACTGGAATACCATCAATAACATACAATGGTTGATTAGACCCAAGTAACGACGTATTACCTCTAATTCTAATTCGAGTTGCCGCTCCAGGTTGCCCAGAAGAACTTGTTACGTGAACACCTGCAACCTGACCTTGTAGTGCATTGTCTAAATTAACTGTAGCTGCTTGATTGGTTATACTTTTAACATCAACAGTACCTACTGAACCTGTTAGGTTTTGGCGTTTAACTTTACCATATCCAACAATGACTGTTTCCTCAAGACTTTCAAGTGCTTCTTGTAATTGAATATTAATAACCTTTCTGTTACCAATTTCGACATCTTTAGTTTCATGACCTATAAACGAAACGGTTAATGTTTTTGCATCTTCTGC
Organism: Tenacibaculum mesophilum; assembly: GCF_003867075.1. Taxonomy (NCBI): domain Bacteria; kingdom Pseudomonadati; phylum Bacteroidota; class Flavobacteriia; order Flavobacteriales; family Flavobacteriaceae; genus Tenacibaculum; species Tenacibaculum mesophilum. The sequence continues at coordinate 1,967,799 of NZ_CP032544.1, forward strand.
TAAAGCGATTCTGAAGTTACCATCAAAATCTGTACTAGCTCCTATATCTGTCCCTTTTAATATAACAGTTGCCCCTATTAATGGCTCACCATAAGCATTGGTTATTTTCCCTGTTATGTATTCTTGAAATAACCTACTAACAGAATTTTTAAGCTTTTCTATAAACAAAGAGCTTTTGTTCTTGGGAAACAAGATAATTTGTTTATCAGTTACTTTAAAATCAATACTTTCTTTTTTAAAAAGCTTTTTTAATACTTTAGAAAGCATTTCTTTGTTTGATGAAATGCTTACCGTTTTATGTTTTTTGAACACATTATTTTCATAAAGAAATTTAAACCCTGTTTTCTGTTCAATTTCAGTTAAAACATCTTCAAGCTTCATTTTTTTACAATCTAAAGTAACTTTTACATTTTGAGAATATGTATTGGCATGAACCTGAAACAATGTTAAAAAAAACAAAATATATGTGAGCTTCATTTTTAAACTTAGTTTGGGGAGATATCGTATTTCACTTATCCCAATGATGATTTTTTTCATACTTTTGGTTTGATTTAATTGTGTTAGACATTTGAATCACTTTTTTAATCGGAGAATGTTGCAGCATTTTCCGGTTTTATTTTTTATACTGAGGTTTAATTTTTAGTTAGCTTTTTATCATATTATTTTCAGTTTTTATGGATTAATTATTATTTTATTTTCATCAAATTTATATGTGAATTTCCCAGAGTAACTTAAACTTTCCATAACCTGTTCAATATCTTCAACATCAAATTTTGCTGTAAAAAACCTGTTTTTCAAGGCGGTATTGTTATTTATGAATTCTACATTATACTGTCGCTCTAATTTTTTTAATATGGCACTAAACTCAACTTCATAAAGGATAAGCCTGCCACTAATCCAAGCTAAATGCGTTTCTACATCTGTCTCTGTAACTTGTATAGTTTTATTTATTTTATTCCAAGCGGCTTTATTACCTGGCTTTAGTAAAGTTGCACTTTCAGGTTTATAGGTTTCTCCTGTTTTATATGTACTTACTGAACCTTCAACCAATACTGTGTTTATATTATTATCTTCGGGGTAAGACGATATATTAAATTTAGTACCCAACACACGCACATCAATTTCATTAGCACTAACAATAAACGGATGCTTAGTATCTTTTGCCACTTTAAAAAAAGCTTCACCACTTAAAAATACATGTCTATTTTTTCCTTTTATAAAATTAACGGGATATTTCAACGATGATCCTGAGTTTAAACTTACTATTGTTCCGTCTGATAATTGCACTTCAAATCTTTTCCCATAAGGGACTGCTAGGGTATTATAAATCAATGTATCGTTTTCATCATTGCTATTATATGCTAGTTGTTTTCCTGATTGAACACCTATAACACGTCCATTAACCTCAATAACTTCAACTGCCTCATCATCATTTATAACTTTAATATTACCATCGTTTAGCTGAAGCGTTATGCTTTCTTCAGGAAGAATAAGTTTGTCATAACTTGTAAAATAACCCTGTATATAACCATATCCTATAGATAAAAATATGAGTATTAATGCAGCATATTTTAAAAGGTTCATTTTTATCTTAGCCAAACGATTTGCAGATTTTCCTATTTTAATAACCCGTAACAAATTTGCCTTAGTTTGGGCAGAATTATATTTTTTCATATTATAGTTAATAGCATAATTAGTTCTTACATAATCGTTAAACAATTTTATATTATCAGGATTATTAAGCCATAGTGAAAGAGTATCCAACTCGCTTGAGTTTGCTTGGTTGATAAGGTATTTTACTATTATTTTTTCGGTTTCTGGAGAAATCATTCAACTCTACTATTTTATAGTATTACGAACCTATTTTACCTTACCCTAACTTTTTCTTAATATTTTTTTTATTTTGCAGAAGAAATTTTATAAAATGCCATATTTTTCAACAGATAATGCATCACTAATTAAAGCCCTTAAAATAGGGAAAACAGAAGCCTACACTTTTTTAGTTGAACAATACAACCAAAAATTATGTGTTTATGCCTTTAGCTTATCACATGACCACAATCTTGCCGAAGATATTGTGCAAAATGTGTTTATTCGTGTTTGGCAACAAAGACACAAACTTAAAAGCGAGTTTGCTATACAAAGTTTTCTCTATAAATTAGTTTACAATGAATTTATTGATCAGTATCGCAAGTTGAAATCTACTATGGCAATTGAGAAAAAACATATTGATGCTTTGGATATTATTTTAGAAGAAGATGATAAAACTGGTATTGAAAAGTTAATAAAACTGGTTAAAAGAGAAATAGAAAATTTACCTCCAAAATGCAAACAGGTTTTTTTATTAAGTAAACAAGATGGTTTAACCAACATTGAAATTGCAGAATACTTAAATATATCTATTAAAACTGTTGAAGCACAAATAACAAAAGCCTTTTCAATTATCCGCAAAAAAGTAGGCGAAAAAACCAATGGTATTTTGTTTTTACTTTTTGGAAAAAATTATGTAACCACTTTTATATAACTATTCAATAACACAAAAGCTTTTATTTAAAAATGCCCTAGAATTATCTCCTCCTTAAACTAAACAACAAGTTAACATATGGATGATAACCTTTTTCTATAGACTTTTGTCATAAAAAAGGTAACACCTTTAACATAACTAAAAGTAATCTAATCAAGTGGTATAAATTGAGACCAATAAAAAAGTCGAAGACTTCTCTTCGACTTTTAGTACGGGCGGAGAGACTCGAACTCTCACACCTCACGGCACTAGATCCTAAGTCTAGCGTGTCTACCAATTCCACCACGCCCGCGTACTTTTGAAATTGTGGATGCAAATATAAACAATACTTGCAAACTACAAAGAAGAAGTATACTATTTTTCTTATTTTTGATGCTAATTAATATATAACACATGCAAAACGTAAAAGATTATATTACTCAACATAAAGATCGCTTTATTAATGAGCTTATCGATTTATTAAAAATTCCTTCAGTAAGTGCTGATCCTGCCTACAATCAAGATGTATTAAACACCGCTGATACTATTAAAGAAAGTTTAGAAAAAGCAGGATGTGATAAAGTAGAAATTTGCGAAACTCCTGGGTATCCTATTGTTTATGGAGAAAAAATAATAGATCCTAATTTACCAACAGTCTTGGTTTATGGTCATTACGACGTACAACCAGCAGACCCTATCGATTTATGGACCTCACCTCCTTTTGAGCCTGTGATTAAAAAAACAGACATTCACCCTGAAGGAGCCATTTTTGCACGCGGTGCTTGTGACGATAAAGGGCAAATGTATATGCATGTAAAGGCATTAGAATACATGACTCATACTGGCAACCTACCTTGTAACGTGAAATTTATGATTGAAGGTGAAGAAGAAGTAGGTTCAGAAAGTTTAGCGTGGTTTGTTCCTAGAAACAAAGAGAAACTTGCCAACGACGTGATTTTAATTTCTGATACAGGAATGATTGCCAACGACATTCCTTCAATTACTACTGGTTTACGTGGATTAAGTTATGTAGAAGTAGAAGTCACTGGACCTAATAGAGACTTACATTCTGGTTTATATGGAGGTGCTGTAGCAAACCCTATCAACATTTTAACACAAATGATTGCTTCATTACACGATGAAAATAATCATATTACCATCCCAGGATTTTATGATAAAGTAGAAGAATTGTCTCGTGAAGAGCGTGATGAAATGGCGAAAGCACCTTTCTCATTAGAAGAATACAAGGCTGCTTTAGATATTGATGATGTTCATGGAGAAGCTGGTTACACTACTAACGAGCGTAACTCTATTCGCCCTACTTTAGACGTAAACGGAATTTGGGGAGGATATACAGGTGAAGGAGCAAAAACTGTAATTGCTTCAAAAGCGTACGCAAAAATTTCAATGCGTTTAGTACCAGGACAAGAATGGGAAGAAATTACTGAATTGTTCAAAAAACACTTTGAAAGTATCGCTCCTAAATCAGTAAAAGTAGAAGTAAAACCTCATCATGGAGGACAAGGATATGTAACTCCAATTGATAATATTGGTTACCAGGCAGCAAGCAAAGCGTATCAAGAAACCTTCGGAGTTACTCCTATTCCACAACGCAGTGGAGGAAGTATTCCTATCGTTGCTTTATTTGAACAAGAATTAAAGAGTAAGACTATTTTAATGGGATTCGGATTAAATTCTGATGCCATTCACTCACCAAACGAGCATTTTGGAGTGTGGAATTACTTAAAAGGAATTGAAACCATTCCGTATTTTTATCAATATTTTACGGAATTATCAAAATAATTCATCTTTAATAACATCAATAAGATAGTCTTGAAAATCCCTCAAGGCTATTTTTTTTTGCAATATTTTAAACTCTACACTTGTAGAATTAAAATTTATTTCTACATTTGTAGAATACAATTCAAATTTTATCGAAATGCAATTATCGAAAACTGAAGAACAAGTGATGCAATATTTATGGAAACTAAAAAAAGCTTTTATGAAAGATATTTTAGCAGAATTTCCTGAACCAAAACCTGCCACAACTACAGTTGCTACACTATTAAAAAGAATGAAAGATAAAGGATTTGTAGATTATACACTGGATGGAAAATCAAGAGAATATTTTCCTTTGGTAAAAAAGTCAGACTACTTTTCAAAGCATGTAAACGGATTGATTAAAAACTTCTTTAATAACTCTGCTAGTCAATTTGCTTCATTTTTTACTGAAAAAACAGATTTATCAGTTTCAGAATTAGAAGATTTAAAAAAAATTATCGATCAGCAAATTAAAAAGCAACAATAATGATAACGTATTTTATCAAATCAGGAATTTGTTTAGCATTGCTGCTTCTCTTTTATCATTTGATATTAGAACGAGAAAAAATGCACCAATTCAATCGGTTTTATTTATTAGGTAGTGTATTATTTTCGTTTATAGCTCCTTTTTATAAGATCTATATAGAAACTATTCCGAATACTTTAAAGGCTGTCCCTTCCTTGATTACAGATTCAAATTTGGATGTAAATCCTGTTAAGGAAATTAGCTATACCCAATATTTATTTCTTGGATATACAATTGTAGCAATCATTTTATTAATCCGCTTTACAAAAAACCTATTTAATATCTTTTTAAAGATAAAACAGTATAAAAAAATAAAAAAAGACAAAGCTACCCTTGTTTTAGTTGACGATTTAATTAGTCCACACACCTTTTGGAACTACATTTTTATCAACAAAGAGGAATACAATTCAAACAAGATTGAAACTGAACTCTATACCCACGAATTAACACATGCTTTGCAAAAGCATACGTTTGATATCTTATTGATTGAACTTTTACAAATTATTTTTTGGATCAATCCAACATTTATATTTCTTAAAAAAGCAATAAAACTAAATCATGAGTTTTTAGCAGACAACAAAGTGATTATTACACATAAAAATACTACTAAGTATCAGTATTTACTATTAAATAGAGCTACTTGGAACAACGAATATTACTTGGCCAGTAATTTGAATTATTTATTAACTAAAAAAAGATTATTAATGATGACAAAACAAAGTTCTCGTACCAAAATTTTGCTAAAAAAACTGGCAGTAATACCAGTAATAGCAGGATTCGCTTTTCTCTTTGCTGAAAGAGTTGAAGCAGAAACAACAAAAAAACATGTACTCTCTACTGAAACTTCAAAAGATTCAATTCCTTCATCAGTAACAGTGTATAAAAAAAGTATTAATCATGAAGACGCGGAAATAACTTATCATGATGAAAAAGGAAATAAAATAACTAAAAAAATCTCAGAATTAACAGAGAATGAAAAGGGACAACTCCCTCCACCTCCAAGCCCTACAAGTAGAATTGTTATAAAAGGTGAAGCTTTAAACATACCTCCACCTCCACCCCATAGCTATGAAGTTATTAGAGAAGAAGAAACCTCAAACATTCCACCTCCTTCAATAAATGCTATCGAATACATATATCAAAACAAAAATGCTGATTTCTATTTCGATGACAAAAAGCTGAGTTATAATGAAGTTATTAAGTTAATTAAAAATAAAAAAGGACTAAGAACCTTAATACAAACTAAAAACAACAAAAAAATCATCAAGTTTTATAGCAAAAAAGTTACTAAAAACACAAATAACATTAACACCTCTGATATAAAATATTACTTAGATGGTAAACTTATTTCTAAAGAAAAATTACACAAAATTGCACCTAAAGACATAAGAAAAGTTGATGTTAAAAAAAATAAAGATGGTACAGGGTTAGTATATGTAACCAGCAACAAATAACTGATATTCAAAACACATACTTGTTAAAAGCCTCTTAAATGAGGCCTTTTTTGTAACAAAATCTTAAATCTGTCGTTATTAAGCTATAAGCTTATTTTATGTTAAAACGATTTTTCCTTCTTTGTTCTGGAGCTGATTTAGATTTGCTTGAAAATTGTGCTAATGGTGAACAAAACAAATATGCTGGTATTGGTGCTACCGTTTTCTTCACTGCTTTAATGGCTACCATTGCTTCTGCTTATGCTTTATTTACAGTTTTTGATAATATTTACACCGCTATTTTCTTTGGTATTGTTTGGGGGTTACTCATTTTTAATTTAGATAGATTTATTGTTTCTACTATTAAAAAAAGAGAGTCTAAACGAAAAGAACTTATACAAATACTTCCTAGATTGTTACTTGCTATGATAATTGCTGTGGTGATTTCTAAACCATTAGAATTAAAAATTTTCGAAAAGGAAATCAATCAAGTATTACTGACTGAAAAAAATCAGATGACTTTGGATAACAAAACTCAAATTGCACAACAATTCACTCCTGAAATAACAAAAATTAATTCTGAAATCACTTCTTTAAAAGATGAGGTCACAACGAAAGAAAGCGAGGTAAATAAATTATATGAAACCTATATAGCTGAAGCCGAAGGAAGAAAAGGCACCAAATTAATTGGCAGAGGACCTGTTTACAAAGAAAAAAGAGATAAACACGATACTGCCCTTGCAGAACTTAATCAATTAAAAGCTGAAAATACCGAAAAAATAAAACAGAAAGAAACTGCTATTGCTAATTTGATCGAAAGTCAAAAATTAAAAGAAACACAAACACAACCTATTATTTCTAATTTTGATGGATTAATGGCTCGTGTTAATGCTTTAAACAAACTACCTTGGCTACCTTCTTTCTTTATCTTCCTACTATTTTTAGCAATAGAAACTGCTCCTATTTTTGCCAAACTTATTAGCTCAAAAAGTGAATACGATTATAAATTGGAAAACCATGAATCTCAAGTTAAAACTTGGATTCAACAACAAGTTCATCAACGAGAAGCTATTTTACACACTGATATAGACCTCAACAACAAAATATACTCTGATTTAAAAACAGAAGAAGAACTCTACAATTATAAACAAAAGATGGCTCGTAACCTTATGAAGCTACAGGCTGATTCTTTTTATAAAAATCAACAAAATATTTTATAAACAAATGTAATTTTTACAATTATATTTATTTTTATATTTTCGTTCCCTACGAAAACAAAATAAATTAATTGCATGAAAATCAACACACTCACTATTTTTTTAATAGTGTTTATGCTATGTAGCAATATCTTTTCTCAAGAGAAGCAAAATCTTTCCTCTATTTCTATTCCAAAGGAGCTAAAAGAAAGTGCAAATGCTATAATTAGACTAAACAAAACAATAATAGATGTAGAATCTATGGACCACCTTGTTGTTAAGCAACAAAGAATAGTTACTGTTCTTAATAAGCTAGGCAAAAAACACATTAGCGCGTACAAACACTATAACAATGATACCAAGATAACTAAGTTATCAGCTATTATTTATGATGCGTTAGGAAATAAAATTAAAAAATATTCTAAAAGTGATTTTCAAGATGTGAGTGCTATTGACGGTGGGACTTTATATTCTGACTCTAGAGTTAAGTTTTTAGAACACACACCAACTTCATATCCTTACACTGTTGTTTTTGAATCTGAATATAAAAACTCGTCAACAGGGTTTATTCCTAAGTGGTTTCCAATTGAAAATTACAATTTAGCGATTGAAAAAAGTATTTATATATTAAATAATCCTCAAAATATTCCATTTAGAAAAAGAGAAAAAAACTTCGACGCTTTTTCTATTAAAAACTCTTCTACTGATAATAATTTAAACTATTCTTTAACGAATCAATTAGCTATTAGACCAGAATACTATACCTTAAATTTTGAAGAGCTTGTTCCTAATATGTCTATCTCACTTGATTCATTTAGTCTAAAAGGAATTAAGGGTAATGCTAAAAACTGGAAAGAGTTTGGAAAATGGATGTATAACGAACTTATTAATGGCAGAAATCAATTATCTCCTTCTACTATCTCAAAGGTTAAACAATTGGTTAAAGGCATTAATAATTCTGCTGATAAGGCTAAAGTCATTTACGAATATGTGCAAAACAAAACAAGATATATTAGCGTACAAGTAGACATCGGTGGTTGGGAGCCTATTGCTGCAAACAAAGTAGATGAGGTAGGTTATGGAGATTGTAAAGGATTAACCAATTACACTAAAGCCCTTTTAGATGCTGTTGGTGTGAAATCACACTACTCAATTGTTTGGGCTGGTAATGCTAAGAAAAATGTTTCTAAAGATTTTTCTTCTATGCAAGGTAACCATGTTATTCTAAATATTCCAAATAATGGAAATGATATTTGGTTAGAATGTACTAGCCAAACTATCCCTTTTGGTTTTTTAGGAGATTTTACAGATGATAGAAATGTATTGGTAATTACTCCTGAAGGTGGAGTAATTAAAAGAACCCCCGCTTATGTTAACAAAGACAACTTACAACTAACTAAAGCTAATGTTAAGTTGCTGTCTAACGGAAATATTTCCGCACATTTTGAGAGAAAATCATATGGAACTCAATACAACGACAAGTATCATATTGAAAATTATACTCAAAAAGAACTTAATAAATATTACAAATCCAATGTTTGGGATTACAATAACAATTTAGAGGTTAAAAATATTCAACATATAAATAATAAGGAAAAAGTTGAATTCACTGAGAACATTGATATTAAAATTGAAAAGTTTGCAACTCTGAGAGATAGTAGTTATTTATTTAAACTTAATATTTTTAACCGAATTACAGGAATACCTAAAAGATATAGAAACAGACAACGTCCTTTAGAGATTGAAAGAGGTTTTACAGATAAAGATGAGTTTACCTTTTCGCTCCCCCAAGGTTACACACTTACAAGTCTACCTGAAGAAAAAAAAATAGCTAATAAATTTGGAATTTATAGCCTTAGTTTTGAAAAGATAGATGATACTACTTTCAAATATAAAAGAGAGTTTTCTCTTTTAAAAGGAATATACCCAAAAGAAGATTATAAAGCCTACAGTAAATTTAGAAAAACAGTTGTCAAACACGATAACTTAAGAATAGAATTAATTAAACAATAAAAGCTATGAAAAAAATACTATCTATTTTCACGTTAATTATAACGATTCACTCAAATGCCCAAGAAATTAAATTCGGAAAAGTTTCTAAAGAAGAACTTCAAGAAAAGTTTCACCCATTAGATTCTACCAATGATGCTGCATACCTTTTAAAAAAAAGAAGGACTTATTTTCAATATGATACAAACAAAGGGTTTCAAGTAGTTACTGATTACCATGAAAGAATAAAAATTTACTCAAAAGAAGGGTTTAATTATGCTACAAAAAAAATAAAATACTATAAACCTGAACATGGTGATGAAGAAAGCATAAACTCACTTAAAGCATATACTTTCAACTTAGAAAATAATGAAATAGTTAAACAAAAAACGTCTAGAAAAGATATTTTTGACGAACAACTAAACAAGTATAGGAGTCAAAAAAAAATCACATTTCCAAATGTTAAAGAAGGGAGTGTAATTGATATAAAATATACTCTTATCTCTCCTTTCTGGAATATTAAAACTCTTAATTTTCAATATGGAATTCCCGTTAAAAGCCTAAACTACAAAGTTGAAATCCCTGAATACTTTACATTTAACAAAACTTCTAAAGGTTTTTTCAGTATTCCTTTGAAAGAATCTTCAAAAAGAGGCAAAGTTAATTTTGGATATAATAATAATGTAGACTATAAAGTGTTCACCTATATTTTTAACCAAAAAAATATCCCTCCTATTAAAAATAATGAACCATACTCTGGTAATATCAACAACTATAGAGGTGGTATAGAATTTGAACTTTCGGGAACTCGCTTTCCTAACTCAACATATAAAAATTACGCTACAACGTGGGAAGATGTATGTAAAACCATATACAAGTCATCTAGTTTTGGAACTGAATTAAACAGAACAAACTATTATGAAAAAGACATAAAAGATTTATTAAGCCCTGCTAAAAATGACTTAGAGAAGATAGCAATTATATTAGAGTACGTTAAATCCAAGGTAAAATGGAATGGATATTACGGAAAATATACCGACAAAGGCGTAAAGAAGGCATATAAAGAAGGAGTTGGAAATTCTGCTGATATAAATCTAATACTTACTTCTATATTAAGATATTCAGGTCTAAAAGCAAATCCTGTTTTAATAAGTACAAAAAACAATGGTATTCCTCTATTCCCAACACTAGACGGCTTTAATTATGTCATTTCAAAAGTAAACCTTACCAATGAAAATTATGTATTACTTGACGCTACTGAAAAATTCTCTTCAGTAAACATACTCCCTTATAGAAGTCTGAATTGGTATGGAAGAGAAGTTTTTGAGAAAGGATATTCAGAAAAGGTTAACCTACACCCTTCTTCTCACTCGAAAGAAAATAATATTCTACATGTTAAAATTGACAACTTGGGAGAAATAAATGGAATGTTAAGAAAAACCCTATCTGGTCATTCTGCAATGTTTTATCGTCAAAAAAATAATATAAAAAAAGAAGAAGATGTCATTACAAACACAGAAGAAACCCACAACATTGAAATAGAAAACTTTAAAGTTTTTAATGCTAAAGATGTCAATAAATCTTTAACACAAACAATAAAATTTACCAGTGAAGATTTTGTAGAGCAAATAAATGAAAAACTATATTTTTCTCCTTTATTTTTCCTTGCTACCAAAGAAAATCCTTTTAAATCTAAAGAAAGAAACTTTCCCATAGATTTTAGTATGCCATGGCAAGATCAATTTTCTATTTCTATTACTATACCTGAAGGGTATACAATAGAGTCTTATCCTGAAGACATCGCTATTGGATTACCTGATAACTTAGGTGTTTTCATATACAAAGTTCTGATACAAAATAATAAAATAAAGCTCTCTTCGACAGTGCAGTTTAACTCTAATATAATAGCTCCTCAATATTATGCAATTGTAAAAAGCTTTTACAATCAATTAGTTGAAAAACAAACTGAAAGAATTGTATTAGCAAAAAAAATGACAAAATCTTAAGACTTCTTTATATAAGTAAAAAGCGAGTAATTTAATTACTCGCTTTTTTATTTATAGCGCAATCGCTATAGAATTTTTAACTTCACTAATTGTAAAAACACTTCGGGTATTACCAACATATTTTAATGCTGTGAGCTTATTTACTATAAAATCTCGGTAGGCATCCATGTCCTTTACATAGACCTTTAAAATATAATCGTAATCTCCACTTACATGGAAACATTCGGTTACCTCCTCTAATCTATTAACTTCTTTTTCAAAAATCGCTATATGATCTTTATTATGCTTCTCTAACTGAACATGGCAAAAAACTAAAAACGACTTTTCTATTTTATCTTTATCAACCACCGCCACGTATTGTGTGATAACCTTTTCTTTTTCTAATTTCTTTATTCGCTCGTAAACTGCCGTAACAGACAACCCCAATTGTAATGACAATTGTTTTGTTGTTTGTTTACTATCTGTTTGAAGCAACCCTAATAACTTCTTATCTATCTTATCTAACTTCATATGAAAAAAAATCTATTTTTATTACAACTTACCTAAACACAAACTAATAAAAAACTAAATACAAACATAAAATTAGTGTGATTTTCTACAAAAACCGCTTTGTATTGATTTTTAAACAACTAAAACAGAACTTAGTAGTCTACTAATAATTAACTTTAATCGATATGAAATTTAAACCTGCAAACAACATACAAGATCTACAGTACTTTGGAGAATTTGGAGGAGTTAACCCTTCTATTTCAGATTCTTCTACCTATACTTTTTTATCAGCAAAGACTATGTTTGATACTTTTGAAGGGAATACAGATGGTTGTTATTTATACTCTCGCCACTCATCTCCTTCAAACTTATACCTATCTGAAGCTTTAGCTGCTATGGAAGGTACTGAAACTGCTAATGTTTCAGCTACTGGTATGGGAGCCATTACTCCTACTATTTTACAAATATGTGGGGCTGGAGATCATATCGTTTCAAGTAGAACTATTTACGGAGGAACTTATGCCTTTCTTAAAAACTTTACTCCAAGAATAGGAATTGAAACTTCATTTGTAAACATTACAAAGTTAGACAGAGTAGAAGCTGCCATTAACAAAAATACTAAAATGATTTACTGCGAAACTGTAAGCAATCCGTTATTAGAGGTCGCAGATATTAAAGCTCTTTCAGTATTAGCTAAAAAGCATGATTTACAGTTGGTAGTTGACAATACATTTTCTCCTCTATCAATTTCTCCAGCTCAATTGGGTGCCAATATTGTTATTCACAGTTTAACAAAATTCATCAATGGTTCTTCTGACACTATGGGAGGAGTTATTTGTGGAACTGCAGATTTTATCAATTCTCAAAAAAGTGTAATTGATGGGGCAAGTATGTTATTAGGAGCTTCTATGGACTCTTTACGCGCTTCTTCAATCCTGAAAAACATGAGAACTTTACATATACGAGTAAAGCAACACAGTAAAAATGCGAGTTATTTAGCTGAAAAGTTTGAAGCTGACGGATTAAAAACTGTATACCCAGGATTACCATCACACCCTTCTCATAAGGTGTTTAAATCAATGATGAATGAAGAATATGGTTTTGGAGGAATGCTAACTATTGATGCTGGATCTCTAGACAAAGCCAATGCTTTAATGGAATTAATGCAGGATGAAAATCTAGGGTACTTAGCTGTAAGTTTAGGTTTTTACAAAACTTTATTTTCAGCTCCAGGGACTTCAACGTCATCAGAAATTCCTTTAGAAGAACAAAAAGAAATGGGACTTACCGATGGATTAATTCGTTTTTCTATTGGATTAGATAATGATATAGAACGCACCTATCAAATGATGAAAACTTGCATGAAAGAAGTAAACGTGTTATAAACTATAAGCTATGAATGAAATAATTTCTTTTGGCATTTTGTCTTTCACCTCATTTTTCACACTTATTAACCCTTTAGGCACTATGCCTATTTTTATGACGATGACTGCTGACTTGGACAAGAAAAGTAGAAATCAAACAGCCAAAAAAGCTTCTATCGTTAGTTTTATAACCATCTTAATCTTTGCCTTTTCAGGTCAGTTGTTATTTAGTTTCTTTGGAATTTCTGTAAATAGTTTTAGAGTCGTTGGTGGAGTGATTTTCTTTTTAATGGGAATGGACATGCTTCAAGCAAGATTAGGGAAAGTAAAACTAAGTAGCTCTGAAGTTAAAACGTATGTTAATGACATTTCTGTTACTCCATTAGCCATACCAATGATTTGTGGTCCAGGTGCCTTAACCAATGCTATTGTAATGATGGAAGACGCTAACTCTATTGAAATGAAATTAGTATTAATCATTGCTGCTTTTTTGGTAATTATAGTAACCTATTTAATCTTATACAGCTCCTCCAAAATCATTAAAATACTTGGTCAAACCGGTATAAATGTAATGATGAGATTAATGGGGCTTATAGTTATGGTTATCGCAGTTGAGTTCTTCTTTAGCGGACTCAAACCCATTATACTTGAAATGCTATAACAGTAACTAGATTATCAACTAATTACATTTGTGTAATTCTTCACAAAATCGTAACATTACAAGCCGAAAAAAATACCATACATGCAAGACGACAAAAACCTATCTAAAATTGAAATAGAAAATCAAAAAATAATTCAAAATAAAGAGTTGAGTATTTGGGAAGCTTTGATTCCTGTTTTCGCTTTAATAGGTATGCTTGCATATAATGTATATGTATTTGGAGACGATGCTTTAAGTGGAAGTAATCAATTTATTTTATTATTAGGTGGAGCTGTTGCGGCTATTGTAGGTTTTAAAAATAAAGTTTCCTACGAAAGAATGATTGAAGAAGTTGCTGAAAACATAAAATCAACAGCAGGTGCTATTTTAATTTTGTTAATGGTAGGTGCGCTTGCAGGAACATGGCTTGTAAGCGGTATTATACCTTCAATGATTTATTACGGGCTTCAAATTTTAAACCCGACTATCTTTTTAGTAGCTTGTTTAATAATATGTGCAGTTATATCTGTTGCCACTGGAAGTTCTTGGACAACTTCTGCAACAGTAGGTATAGCTTTAATTGGTATTGGTGAAGCTTTAGGTATTTCTTTAGGTATGACTGCTGGTGCAGTTTTATCTGGTGCTTATTTTGGCGACAAGATGTCTCCAATGTCAGACACTACAAACTTGGCTCCAGCCATGGCTGGAACAGATTTGTTTACACATATAAGATATATGACTTATACTACTGTACCTACATTTATAGTAACTATTATCTTTTTTGTTATTTTAGGATTTACCCAAACTACAACTGGTGACGCGAATACTCAACAAATGCTTAGCGACATTAACAAAGCTTTCAATATAACCCCATGGTTATTTCTTGTACCTGTATTAGTTTTAGTTCTAATTATTAAGAAGACACCTCCTTTAATCGCTCTTTTAGCTGGAACCATATTGGGTGGTGCTTTTGCTTTGATTTTTCAACCTCATGTTGTTTCTCAAATTTCTGGAGTTGAAAAGCTAGATTTTGAATCTGCCTACAGAGGAATAATGCAAGCTATAACCGTAGAAACCTCTGTAACTACTGATAATGAAGTGTTAAAAGATTTATTTACTGCCGGTGGTATGAAAAAAATGCTTGGAACCGTATGGTTAATTTTATTAGCAATGGTTTTTGGTGGGGTCATGGATGCTATTGGAGCCTTAGCTAAAATTAGTAGTTTTATGTTAAGCTTATTTGATTCAGTATTCGGATTATTTGCCAGTACTGTTGGTACATGTATAGGTTTAAATTTCACCGCTTCTGATCAATATTTAGCAATTGTTGTACCTGGAAAAATGTACGCACAAGCTTATAAAGATAAAGGGTTGGCTCCTGAAAACTTAAGTAGAACTTTAGAAGATTCTGGTACTGTTACCTCTGTTTTAATTCCTTGGAATACTTGCGGAGCTTATCATTCTGGTGTTTTAGGTGTTCCTGTTATAGATTATGCTTTTTATGCCATGTTTAATTGGCTAAGCCCTTTTACAACATTACTATTTGCTGCATTCAGAATTAAAATAAAACAACTAGCTTCTAAATAATAACGTTTATAAACCTCACCTTTCGTGAGGTTCTTTTTTTATGATTGTAAAAGCTCAAATACAAGACGCTAACTTATTAACTGAAATTGCCATAAGTTCAAAAGCATATTGGGGATATTCCAAAGAACAAATGGAAGAGTGGAAAAACGACTTAACAGTCTCCCCTAAAATGTTTACCAACTGTAATATTTACAAATTTCAAGTTAACGATACTACAGCTGGCTTTTATGTTTTATATCGAGCTAATATTAGAACAAGTTTTTTAGATTTTTTATTTGTCTCCCCTAAATTTATAAACCAAGGAATTGGTTCTAAACTACTAGAACATGTAAAAAAATCTTGTATAGGCGGTTCTTGTGCTGTATTAAATGTTTTATCAGACCCAAACTCGGATGCTTTTTATTTAAAACATGGTTTTGAAATAATTGGGAAACGAGAGAGCAGTATTAAAGGACGTTTTTTATCTGAAATGGAGCTCTATTTTCCTGAAAACATGTAATAAAGTTGATACTATTAAAAGTACCCAAGGAGTTCCATGCAAAAAAACATCAAACCAATCCATAGACTGCATAGCGTGCTCTCCTGAAAAGGCATTCCCTCCTGCTATCCATTGTAACTTTCCAAAAATATGTGGTGGTCTAAAAGGTGCTAAACCTAAGGTTAAACTTGCTATTAAAAACAACTTCCAATTTTTTCGCAGCTTTTCTTTCATTTTATATAAACCAGTTCCACACTACTCCAAAACGAATTACGAAATCTCTATACGGGTAATTCGGAGCCGAAAAATAATTCTTTTTTAACACAAAAGAACTTATGTTATCTGCTTTAAAATAAATTCTAGTTCTACGAACCCTAGCATTGAAAAACAAATCTACTGTAGGATATCCTATTTCTGTATCATTTTGCAAGGTGAATTCAGCTAACAACGGATTATATGAATTCGCTTTATATTTTGAAAAGTACTTAAATGTAGCTCCTATTTGTACCAACAAAGGTTTTCCTTTGAACCATTCATCTGTATAGTAAAGTGTATTACGAGTAACAAATTCTGGAACCCTAAAAACACTATTTCCACTTGCTACTTTTTGATACATTAAAGTGTTATCTAAAGCAAACTTTCCAAAGGTAAATTCTTTAGATGCCTTTGCCTTTAAATAGTTTACATCTCCTGAAAACTGTTTCGGTTGACCATTTTCATCAAAATACGTGTAATTACTAATATTAGTGATATCCAACGAAGCATTTCCCCATTTAGACTCAATAACCCCTCCCAATGTACGTGTCCCTATTTGAGAAAAATTATTTTCCCAATTAAAATCATCGTAACTACTTTGATGTAATAAAAAATTAAAATTAGGTAATTTGTTACTTATTCCTAACCTCCCTTTCACAGTAAGTACACTATCTTTTTTATAGAAAGCTTCTCCTGAAAGATAATTCCCTGACAATCGACCACTTCCTGGTGTAAGACTTCCAGAAGCATTTACATGGAAATTTCCAATTCTTCCATTCCAATCAGCTCCAAACGAAATTGCATCTCCCTTCAGCTTATTCTTTGTAATTCCAACTGTATTATTCTGTAAGTTTTCATATCCATATGTATAATTTGATAATTCTGTTTTTACACGAAATTTTCCTAGTACATATTTTGAATTAAAATCTAAAAAAAACTGATTATTATATAGTAAATAAATAGTTTTATTATTAATGTTACTCGAAATATTTGCATCACCAAACATATCTGATGCTGTACCTTGAGTAAATCGATAAAACTTAGAATCTCTAGTAAATGAATGCCCAAGTTTTAAATTAGAAAAGTCTTTTTGACTCACACTATCTTTTGAAGAAAGTAATTTAAAAGTATGTTCAAAGTATAATCTCTTAGCATCTAAAGTACTTTCAGCATTACCCAAATTCACATCCATTCTACCTCTGTTTCCGCTAAAATTAGGATCATCTGCTAAAAATGCATCTAAAGAAGTTTCGGTTAGTCCTCCACTTTCTTGATTAAAAAAATCTTGATTTACAGCATGCCCTCTAATCCCGTATTGTCCTTTAGGAGTCTCGTAACTAAAACTAACCCTAAAATTACCCGTACTTGCTAAAGAACGCCTGTAAGCCCCTAAAGAACGAAGTCCTTTATAAGCTATCGAAACGTTAAATCGTTTAGAAAAATTTGTTGTAAAAAGCGCATCCAATACCTGACCTTGCTCTAACCCTGTACGATACATTATTTCTGTTGTAGGGGTGGGCACATGATAATAATTCACATCTTCAATTTCAAAATAATTGAACATTTTTGCTCTAAAACCTATATTAGGAAACTTAGAAATATTAGTAAAATCGTACCCTAAATTGTTAAAAGTTTGTCCTTGATTATGAAAAGCCAATAATTCAAAATTATCCTTTCTTAAGAAATTGAACTTATACTCTTTTTGAATTGTTAATGTAGTATCTACAATGGTAGTATCATTTTTATGTGATATAATTTTATAATCAGTGTACTTAGTTTTTCCACTAAGTTTTACATTAATCTCATTATCGGGCAATGAATCTGTATCTCTTCCTGGAATTTTTCCAAAACCTCCGTCAACTGTTCTTATTTGGGCAAAAATTATCTGAACACTTATCAAACAAAAAAATACTAAGAAATTTTTCTTCATAACAACAAAAGTAAAATAATTTAACGACAAAAATCGCGATTAATTTCTTTGAAAACTGTTAATTTGTAGCATGTTGCAATTAAACTATAGCGGGCATAAATTAGAAGCAGGAACAGATGAGGCTGGTAGAGGCTGTTTATCAGGACCTGTAGTTGCAGCAGCTGTAATTTTATCTGATGATTTTCAGCATGAATTGCTAAACGACTCCAAGCAACTTTCTGAAAAAAAACGACAAAAACTTCGACCTTATATTGAAAAACATGCACTAGCTTTTGGAGTTTCTTTTATACATCAAGAAGAGGTTGATGAGCTAAACGTTTTACAAGCATCTATTACTGGAATGCATCGTTCAATAGAACAATTAAATGTACATCCTGAGTTTATTATTGTTGACGGAAACAAGTTCAAACCCTATCAAGAAACTCCACATAAAACCATTGTAAAAGGCGACGCTAAATTTATGAGTATCGCAGCTGCTTCTGTACTTGCCAAAACCTATCGTGATGAGTATATGGAGAAAATTCATCAAGAATTCCCGCAGTATAACTGGCAGAAAAATAAAGGATACCCTACAAAAGAACATCGCGAAGCTATTCGTCAATTTGGAGCAACTCCCTATCACCGAAAATCATTTAAATTGTTGCCAGAACAATTAAAATTGAAACTTTAATTTTTCTATTTTTGTCTTCCAATTTTTTTAGAAGATGATTAAAAGAACTCGTACCGAAATTAACAAATGTATTATTCACAAAGTAGCTAACAAATATAATAGCGGGCAGAATGCCTTTTCTGAAAGTCTAGTGCGTTTTGATGAAGAAAGTTACGAATTGTTACTCCCTTTTTTACTGAAGCCTTTCGGTTCAGTTACTCAGAGTTACCGCTTTAGTCATCATGCTGATGTTCGTCTAAACGAAATCAATAAATATACTTCTGATATTTTTGAAGATGATAGCAACGAAGTTTTTATTGAACATTCTAAAAATATTGTTAATCACCTATACGAACAATCAAACTCTGCCAATATTAAAACGGGGGATGTAATTGTAGCTTATTTTGAAGGTATTGAATACAAAGATGTTTTAACTGAAGCCGTTGGTGTTTTTAAAATTGAAAGTAAGGTAGACTTCTTTCAAACCTATTTAGATGACGATAGTTTTGATGTAGTAGTTCAAAAAGGAATTTCAACAAAAAGATTGGATAAGGGATGTTTAATTTTAAACTCTACTGATGCAGAAGGAACTGTAGTTTTATCGGTAGATAACAACCAATACGATGCGCAATACTGGATTAAAAACTTCTTAAGTGTAAAATATGCTGATGATCGCAACTTACACACTCAGAATTACTTAGAAATGTGCAAGGAGTTTTCTGAAGAGGTTATAAAACCTGAATTTGGAAAACAAGAACAAAGTAATTTCTTAGCCAATACTGTTGATTATTTTAAAGAACATGAAAGTGTAGATTATCATGGCTTCAAAGATGAAATTTTTGAAGAAGACAAGCATAAAGACCTTTTTGAGGATTACAAGCAGCACTTTGAAAAATTAAACGATGTACTAATTCGTAATAATTTTGAAGTATCTGATGTTGTTTTAAAGAAAGAAAAAAGTAAGTTTAAAACTGAAATTAAATTAGACACCAATATTCAAATTAAAATTGATGTTGATGCTCCTGATGCTTCTGCTGAATATTTAGAACAAGGATACGATGAAGACAAGAAAATGAAGTATTATAAAGTATATTATAATACTGAGAAATAATTAGTAACAAAGTTTCAAAGTAAGATGAACTTTGAGACTTTGTTACTCTACTTCTTTAAACTGAAAACTACTCCTTTTCAGCCATTTTTTTTACATAATCGGTAATAATCACAATAGTTTGTGCTCCCACTTTACCTTCAATATATTTAGCATTTTCAGGATCTAACGAAATTCTACGTACAGCAGTTCCTTGCTTTGCTACCATGCTAGAACCTTTTACTTTTAAATCTTTAATCAACACAACATTATCTCCTGCTTGTAAAATAGCTCCATTCACATCTCTGTGAATTATTTTTTCACTTTCATCTAAATGTTCACCTGTAGCTTCTGCAAAACGTAATTCCTCATCCTCTAAATACATCATATCCAATAAGTCTTGTGACCATCCGTCTTTTTTAACACGGTGTAACATTCTCCAAGCCACAACTTTCACTGCTCTAAACTCACTCCACATACTATCATTTAAACAACGCCAGTGATTAGCGTCTGTAGCTTCTGAGTTTTCAATTTGCTCAATACAAGTACTACAAGCCAACAAACTCCCATCAACTCCTCCTGTTGAAATTGGTGGTACTTCATAAATTGACAAATCGCTTTTTGATCCGCATAATTCACATTGATTTCCGCTTCTATCTTGTAATTCTTGTAATAAACTCATTTTATTCTTTTTTTGCTTCGCAAAAGTACATTTTTAATTATATATTTAGGCTATGTTATTAGAAAGCGAACGACTAATTATTAAGGAAGCTCTAGTGAGCGATGCACCTTTTTATTTTCAACTATTTAATGATCCTGATTGGATTCAATTTATAGGAGATAAAAATTTAAAATCTATTGAAGAAACCCGTATCTACCTAAAGGATACTTTGTTTAAAAACTCTAAATTAAATGGACTTGGTTTTTTCACGGTTATTTCAAAAGAAACCAACAAACCCATTGGAGCCTCTACAGCATTGCAAAGAGACAAGTTAGATTTTATTGATATTGGGTACGCATTTCTACCAGAAGGAAGAGGTAAAGGATATGCAACAGAGGCTACAAAACTAATTATTGAATACGTCCGTACTAAATTCAAACAAGACAAAGTATTAGCTTTGACGATGCCAAAAAATGAAAAATCTCAAAAACTATTAAAAAACCTAGGTTTTGAGTTTATTGGGATGCAACAAGTTTTTGAAGACGGGGAAGATTGTGTATTTGAGTATGTTTTTTAACTCAAATACAAATCAATTAACCCTTCTGGTGTTTTAACTTCAATAGTTTTAGCATCTCTATCTACTTTCTTAATAAAGTCATCAATCATAGGAATGAAAATCTCTTTTCCATCTCTATCAATTTCAAATAAAGGTTGCGCTGAAGAATCATTAATACTCACTATATTTCCTACTTCTCCAAAAACAGTATCAATTACCTTAAAACCTATCACTTCATGATAATAAAACTTATCTCCAGAAAGTTTAGGAAGCATATCTAATGGCAGGTAAACTTCAGAACGTAAAATAGCCTCGGCATCTGCTTCAGTATCAACATCCTCAAATTTCACTCTAAACATAGTTCCTTTACTCAGGGAAGACTTTTCAATAAAAAAAGGAATCAGATTATTGCCTAAATCGACAAAAACTGATTCCAAATTTTCGTAAAGATCGGGTTCATCAGTATCTAACTTAATAACTACCTCACCCTTAAAACTATGTTTTTTAACGATTTTGCCAAGATAAAAGCAATCTTCTTTTTGCATCATCGTAGTACAGTTTTTATTCTTCGCTATCAGCACCTGATTCAGCAGCAGCATCCTCGCTATCCTCTACAGCAGGAGTTGCAGCAGCTATACGTGCTTCATTTACAGCTTTTTCAGCTTCTAAAGCTTTTGCTTTAGCGTCAGCTTCAGCTTTTGCTAAACCTTCTGTTTTACCAGCAACTTTAGCCGCTTTTTCTTCTAACCAAGCAGTAAATTTAGCTTCTGCTTGCTCTTCAGTTAAAGCACCTTTCTTTACTCCACCAGCTAAGTGATTCTTTAATAAAGCTCCTTTATAAGATAAAATAGCTCTAGCAGTATCAGTTGGTTGAGCACCATTTTGTAACCACTTTACAGCTCCGTCAACATCTAAGTCGATAGTTGCAGGATTAGTATTTGGATTGTAAGTTCCGATTTTTTCTAAGAAACGACCGTCTCTTTTAGCTCTTGAATCAGCAGCTACTACCCAATAAAATGGTTTTCCTTTTTTACCGTGTCTTTGTAATCTAATTTTTACAGGCATAATTTTAATTTTTAAGGTTCGCGACCTTGGTTATTAATAAATCTTATTATCTCGTAATAAGTGGGCGCAAAATTATAAAATATTTTTCAAATAACACCTAAAAATATTTTTTATCAAAATAAAAAAGAGCCTGTTAAACAGGCTCTTAAGAAAAATAAATTGTGAGGTATATTATAATACTCTAACGCTAACTGCGTTTAATCCTTTTTTTCCTTCTTTAAGTTCAAACTCAACAGTATCACCTTCTCTAATCTCATCGATTAAACCTGATACGTGTACAAAATGTTCTGTGTTTGATCCTGACTCTGTAATAAATCCAAAACCTTTAGATTCATTGAAGAACTTTACTGTTCCTTCTTTCATTGTAAAAAATATTATATTAAAGTACAAATGTAATCTTATTAATTGATTATCAATCACTTTTTTTCATTTTTATTTTAAAATTAACCTACACTTAACATCTATTTACTGATTACAATCAGCTATTCAAGCCTTTACATTAAGTAAAAACACTCGTTAATAACTTCTCTTAATAACAATGTAAATTCTTCGTATTTTTACACTTTGTTTTATCCAAAACACTTCAATAAGTAATTTTGCCCATGTATTTAATTTTCGATACCGAAACTACTGGATTACCAAAAAGCTGGAATGCTCCAATAACCGATACCGACAACTGGCCTAGAGCCATACAAATTGCGTGGCAATTACATGATGAATTAGGAAATTTAATTGAACACAATGACTTCTTAATACAACCTGACGGGTTCAATATTCCGTACGATGCAGAACGTATTCATGGAATTTCTACTGATTTAGCTATCGAACAAGGAATTCAATTGAGTGAAGGGTTAGAACTATTCAACAAGGCATTACAAAAAACGAAGTTTATTGTTGGTCAAAATGTTGGTTTTGATGTCAACATTATGGGGTGTGAGTTTCATCGTTTAGGTGTTGAAAACAATTTAACAGAATTACCTGTTTTGGATACTTGTACCGAGCATACGGCACAATTATGTCAAATTCCTGGTGGTCGTGGAGGAAAGTTTAAACTTCCAACTCTTACCGAATTACACAATCATTTATTCGGAACAGGTTTTGGAGAAGCACATAACGCTACTGCCGATGTAGAAGCAACTACAAGATGTTTCTTAGAATTAATTCGTTTACGTCAGTACACAGAAGAACAGTTAGACGTTCCTTCTGATTATTTTCAACGTTATACAGAAGCAAATCCGAACCCAATACAGGTAATCGGACTTAAGCACTTAAACCTTAAAAAGGAAAGTGAAAAAATCCGTAAAAGAAAGTCATCTGAAACTGAAGAAGCAGCTAATACAATTTCTACCGCAGAAGGATTAGTAGAACTTGAAGGTGTTAAATTTGCTCACTTACACAACCATACACAGTATTCTGTTTTACAGTCTACCATTCAAATTGGTAACATAGTAAATGCCGCTGCTAAAGATAATATGTCTGCAGTTGCCATGACTGATACTGGTAACATGATGGCTGCTTTCCATTTTGTACAGGCTGTATTAGGGCACAACAAAGCAGCTGAAGCGGCTAATAAAGAAGCCTTAGAAAAAGGAGAGGAACCTACACAAAGTGTTTTAAAACCTATCGTAGGTTGTGAATTTAATGTTTGTGAAGACCATACCAATAAAAGTCAAAAAGACAATGGATATCAAGTCGTTTTACTTGCTAAAAATAAAAAGGGATACCACAATTTAGCAAAAATGTCTTCCATTGCTTTCGTGGATGGTTTTTACTATGTTCCAAGAATCGACAAAAAAGTTATTGAGCAATACAAAGAAGATGTAATTGTATTAACAGGAAATTTATATGGTGAAGTTCCTAGTAAAATATTAAATGTAGGTGAAGCTCAAGCAGAAGAAGCTTTACTTTGGTGGAAAGAACAATTCGGAGAAGATTTATATATCGAATTGATGCGTCACGGACAAGAAGATGAAAGAGTTGTGAACGAAACTCTACTTTCATTCTCTAAAAAGCATGATATTAAAATTGTTGCTACGAACAATACTTTTTACTTAGATAAAGAAGACGCCAATGCTCACGATATTTTATTGTGTGTAAAAGATGGTGAAAAACAAGCTACTCCTAAAGGTCGAGGAAGAGGCTATCGTTATGGTTTACCTAACGACGAATACTACTTTAAATCTACTGAAGAGATGAAAAAACTCTTTGCTGATTTACCTGAGGCTATTATTAACATTCAAGAAATTGTAGATAAAATAGAACCTTTTGGTTTAGCTCGTGATGTATTATTACCTGCTTTTGATATTCCAGAAGAGTTTAGAGATGAAAAAGATCTTGAAGATGGAGGAAAAAGAGGTGAAAATAATTTTTTACGTCATTTAACCTATGAAGGAGCCAAAAAACGTTATGGAGAAATTACCGATAAAATCCGAGAACGTTTAGATTTTGAGCTTGATGTAATTGCTAAAACAGGGTACCCTGGATATTTCTTGATTGTAGAAGATTTTATTCGAGAAGCACGAAACATGGATGTATCAGTAGGTCCAGGACGTGGTTCTGCAGCTGGTTCGGTAGTTGCTTATTGCTTGTGGATTACTAATATAGATCCTATCCAGTACGACTTACTTTTTGAGCGTTTCTTAAACCCTGAACGTGTATCGATGCCCGATATTGATATCGACTTTGATGATGAAGGTCGTAGCCGCGTAATGGATTATGTAATTGAAAAATATGGTGCTAACCAAGTAGCACAAATTATTACCTATGGTACCATGGCAGCTAAATCATCCGTCCGTGATACTGCTCGTGTACTTGACTTACCTCTATTTGAAGCCGATAGAATTGCCAAGTTAATTCCAGGAATGAAATTGAAAAAAATCTTTTCTTTAGATGAGAAAGGATTAAAAGAAAAGCTTCGTTCTGAAGAAATAGAAATGGTAAATGAGCTAAAAGCTATTGCCAATGGTAATGGTCTGGAAGCAGAAACCATTAACAAAGCTAGAATTTTAGAAGGTTCAGTTCGTAATACTGGAATTCACGCTTGTGGGGTAATTATCACTCCTGATGATATTACCAAATTCGTACCGGTATCTGTTGCAAAAGATTCCGACATGTATGTTACTCAGTTTGACAACTCGGTAGTAGAAAGTGCAGGATTATTAAAAATGGATTTTTTGGGGTTAAAAACATTAACCCTAATCAAGGATACAGTAAAAATTGTAAAAGCACGTCATGGTGTAGAACTCGACCCTGAAAATTTCCCTATTGATGATGAGGAAACTTATGCACTTTTCCAACGTGGAGAAACCGTAGGTATATTCCAATACGAATCTCCTGGGATGCAAAAGTACATGCGTGAGTTAAAACCTACGGTTTTTGCTGACTTAATTGCAATGAACGCCTTGTATCGTCCAGGTCCTTTAGAATATATTCCTTCTTTTATTAGAAGAAAACATGGGGACGAGGAAATTCAGTACGACCTTCCTGCAATGGAAGAATATTTAGCAGAGACCTACGGAATTACAGTATATCAGGAGCAAGTAATGTTACTTTCGCAAAAGTTAGCTGATTTTACCAAAGGTGAAGCCGATGTACTTCGTAAAGCAATGGGTAAAAAGCAAGCTGCGGTACTAGCGAAAATGAAACCTAAGTTTGTGAATCAAGCAAAGGCTAATGGTCATGATGAAAAAGCCTTAGAGAAAATTTGGAAGGACTGGGAGGCTTTCGCATCCTATGCCTTTAACAAATCGCACTCTACTTGTTATGCTTGGATTGCTTATCAAACCGCTTATTTAAAAGCCCACTACCCTGCTGAATACATGGCAGCAGTACTTTCCAACAACATGAACGACATTAAAACGGTTTCGTTTTTTATGGAAGAATGTAAACGTATGGGGTTAGAGGTATTGGGTCCAGATGTAAATGAATCGTATGCTAAATTCTCTGTAAATAAAGATGGCGCTGTTCGTTTTGGTATGGCGGCAATTAAAGGTGTAGGTGGTTCAGCTGTAAAAGCAATTATTGATGAACGCAAAGAAAATGGGCATTACACTTCTATTTTTGATGTAGCCAAACGTGTTGATTTACGTGTTGCTAACAAAAAAGCTTTTGAAGGTTTAGTATTAGCTGGTGGTTTTGATTCTTTTACAGATACTCACAGAGCTCAATATTATGTGAAAGATGAAAAAGGACAAACTTTTTTAGAAAAGGCTATTCGCTTTGGAAATAAGTTTCAAGAAAATCAGAATTCATCTCAGGTATCTTTATTTGGAGAAGCTTCGGATGTTGATTTACCTGAACCTTTAATTCCTGAATGTGAAACTTGGGGAACTATGGAATTGTTAGCTCGTGAAAAAGAAGTAGTAGGAATGTATATTTCTGCACATCCACTTGATGATTTTAAAAATGAACTAAAGTTTTGCAACGCTTCTCTAGCACATTTTAAAAACATCGCTCAATATGAAGGTTTAGGACTTTCTTTTGCTGGAATCGTTACTGATGTACAGCATCGTGTATCAAAAGCAGGTAAAGGATGGGCTGCTTTTACAATGGAAGATTATAACGATAGTTTTGAATTTCGAATTTTTGGTGAAGATTACTTAAAGTTTAAACACTTTTTGGTTCCAAATTCGTTCCTATTTATCAAAACTACGATCAAACCTGGTTGGACTAATAAAGAAGGTGTGAAAGGTGAACCTAGAGTTGGATTTAATGAGTTTTTACTATTACACGATATTATGGATAAAATGTGTAAAAAACTCACCATAAAAATTCCTCTACAAGAAGTAAAAGATAATACTATAAAAGAACTACAACACTTGTTTGCTACTAACAAAGGCTCACAAAGTTTGTATTTTACCATTTGGGATGCCGAAGAAAAAATAGAGTTAAACTTACCTAGTAGAACAACTAAAATTAAAGTGTCTAGTGAGTTTTTAAAAGCATTAGACGAACAGTTTATAAATTATAAGTTGAATTAATAACCAAAATGCTACCTAGTTATCAAAACAGTATCGACCTATTAACAAATGTAGCTAACCAAAAGTTATATAAACAACTTATAGTTCAACTTAACAAAGATTTTAGTCTAACTGGATTTGATTTAGATTTTTCTGCAAATAGCACCCCTTCTGAGTTAAAAGAGCAACTTCAAAAATCAGTAAAGGAATTAATTTTACATGATTTTAATTCTTATACAAATCTTTTATACCGTATAGATGTTTCTGAAAAAGACACACAAAATATCGAGTCAACAGATATTAATGTATACACCGAATGTCTTACTTTTTTGATTTTAAAAAGAGTTTGGAAAAAGGTTTGGTTTAAAAATCAGTTTACCAAATAAAGCTTTAGTCTGTAATTTCTTCTATAATAGCATCCAAATTATGATTTTCTTCAAAATCGCCCAACCATGTTGCTGTTTCTTCGTGATTTAAAAAACTATTGAGTGCTTCTCGAACTGCTGTTTTGTTTTGTTGTGGTAAATTTTCAATTACTTCTGTTAAGTTACTTAACAAGTGTTTAGGAGAAGTATTTTCTTCATATAACTTAAATGCAATTTTTCCTGTTATATCTAAAAACTTTATATAGTTTGCTTTTGTAGTTATAGGTGTATTGATTCCTAATCTTTCAAAAACTTCTTTGACTACTCCTGAAGTTTGGCGTCCCCAAATACCGTCTACCAAAATTTCTTCTTTATATATATACTTTAAAACTAATTGTAAATACAGTGTTTCTGATTTTGATGTTTGATTATAATCAACAGGTACACTCGTATCAACATGCCAATGATCTTTATGGTTTGGGTAATAATAGTTTAATACAATACCGAAGTGCTTTCTTAAAAAGGACTCTATTCCAAGATATAACTCTTTTTGATGAATAAAATTAGTTGTAACTAAGGTTTCATTACTCCAAAAAACAGCATCTAAATCAAATGCTTTTCCGTGACTATGCTGCCCTGGCTTATCAACAAAAATTCCTGCAGTTGTAATTACTTCAGGTATCCCTAGAGGACAATGCTCAAAAACTTCTTGAAGTGCATTTTCTAAAATACTTAAGAAACTTTCATCAATTGAAAAATTACGTTGTTCTCCTCTTGTTCCATAAGGGTGATTCGTTAATCTGGCATAATGTAGAGGAATACCATTTATATTATTGATTGTTTTCATTATTTCTCTTTTTAAAGTTTGATATTAATTGTTTTTCCTTCTTTTGTATATTCTCTCTTAATACCTTCTATTAAATATTGTTTTTGTATTGTTTCTTTCTTATTAGCAATAGTTTGTAAACATGCATATTGAATAATGTTCACTATATTAGAACCTGTTAAACTAAATTTCTTAGCTAACTCTTCTACGCTTACAGTATCTTCTAATTCAACGTTATCTGGCAAGTTATTTTCCCATAACATTAATCTTTCTGTATAACCAGGAGCTTCAAATTCTATAATATTATTAAAACGTCTGGTAAAAGCTGTATCAATATTGTTTTTAAAGTTTGAAGCCAAAATAATTAGTCCTGGATGCGACTCTATTCGCTGTAATAAATAAGAAACTTCTTGGTTAGCATATTTATCATGAGCATCTCTTACATTTGTTCTTTTACCAAAAATTGAATCGGCTTCATCAAAAAATAAAATCCAATCTTGGTTAATGGATTTATCAAATAACTTGGACAAGTTTTTTTCTGTTTCTCCTATGAATTTTGAAACAACCATTGACAAGTCTACTCTGTAAACATCTTTACCTGTGTATTTTCCAAGTAAACTAGCTGTTAGTGTTTTTCCTGTTCCTGGAATTCCACAAAACAAAACTCTATATCCGGGTTTTATTTTTGTTTTCATTCCCCAATCATTTAACAGTATCTCTTTATATGCTAACCAGTTTTCTATTTCTTTAACATTGTTCAATGTTTTTTCTTGTAATACTAAATCTTCCCACTCTAAATCTGTAGTAATTAAACTTGCAGGAAAATCTTGACTCATTTGTGGTTTTAATTCTTTCCCTGTTAAAAACAAGTGTACATATTCCTCTGCCAAAATTAGCTTACCACTCATTAAAGGCTCTTCTTCAAGTTGCTTTTCAATTCTCAACACCTTATCTCTAAACAATTTACTTTCACTTAAAATAAATTGTAAACCTCTTTCTCTTGAAGCAAAATCATTACCTCCTAAAATATAAAGGGCTGTTTCACCTGTAGGTATAATTCCTCTATGATTTTTCCCTTTTACTCCTCCAAACTCTGGAAACTCACCTCCTTGTGGCAAAAACTCACTAATGATATTGTTTAAAAAATTTGGAAACATGTGAGGTACAAAAGCCAATAGTAATAGAATAACATCTTCAGTTACTAAATTTTTATCATTCATAAAAGCAATCACAGGAGAAGGTACTCCATTGTAGTTTAATTCAAAATTTGGTTGCTTATACCCATTAAATTCACTATCAATTCTATTGGTAATAAAATCTTGCAGTACTTTAAATACTCCTATTTTATTTATTTGATCTACCTCTATGTACATAATTACCTTATTTTATAATTTCTTTTTTTTCGTTCCGTCATTAGCAAATTTTGCTTTATAATTTTCTATAGATGCATCATAGCCTTGATCGGCCCCAATAGATAGCTCTGTACCTTCTCCATTTTTAGAGAAATCACTTCCTAGTTTTTTGTATTTGTCTTTATCGTATCGCTTGTCTTTTTCCATTTCTACACCAATTGTTTGTAGATTATCTCCTTCTACCTCTGTATCGTCTTTAGAAGCAATTCCCTTTGATTTGTATGTAGTATTTAAAAACTGACCTGGTAAGTTATCAATATCCATAGTCATAGCTTGTTGTAAAGCCTTTGTCAAAGTGCTTTTCGCCTTTGCTTTAATTTTCTCATCTACCTTTTTCTTCCCTTTATTGTCTTTACCGAATTCAGTATCTAAAACTCCTTTTAGTTGATTATTAACATTTACATCATCCTTTATTTTTGCAGTAACTTCCATATTAAAGTTTGTTCCTCTAGATTTGAAGAAAGAGGCCAACTTATTCTCAACATGCGCCATTTCTTTTTGATTATACATTGGTGATGATGGATAAATATTCATTGCCGAATTAACTCCTGAACCTCCAAATTGATCTCCAATAATATGAGCATTATCAAATCCTGGAGTACCATCTTTTCCTGCTGATCCTCCATCCCATTTTCCTCTTCCAATTCCATCTGGCTTACTTGACAAATTGAATCCTTTTACTTTTCTAGTTTGTACTTTGTCTGAAATACCTTTTATAGCCTCATCAAAAGTGATATTTATCTCAAATGTTGGACTATCTTCTCCTGCTTTTGCTTCCTTTGCGTCTCCAGCTCTTTTTGTCTTATATTCGGCTGTATATACTCCATTCTTTTCCATTAATTCCATTTCATCTGGAATAAAGTTTCCATGTGCTGGTTTGTAAGACTTGGATTTTCCTTTTTTTAAGACTCCTTCTTCAGCTCCATCACTTTCAATGTATATATTAGGATATGAACCAAATCCTTTTCCTGTTCTAAACTTATAGCTAGAATTTCTCTTATCAAGAATATAAACTTGTTTCTTGTCTATTTTATTAATATCTGTTTTTAATGCTTTGGTAAAAGACTCTAATGGAATACCTTCTTTATCTACCACCTTTTTATTTAAGTATTGATCTAGCAACGGTAAATTATCCTTTTCATCTCCTTTTGCTTGTACCTTACCAGTAGTATCATTAGGTGCTATTTTAATTTTAATATCTACATCGTTATCTTCTTTATCTTTAGCTAATGCATTAAACTTTATATCTAAATTTATCCCTTTTTTTAATTGTGGTTGGTATTTATTTTCTAGGGTTTTAGCTTCTTTCTTTTTTCTTGTATAAAACTTATCAAACGGTTCTCCTTTTTTTGCTTTTTCTCCTAATTTCTTTTCTATCTTACCTACAATCTTTTTATGTTTCGCTTTATCTTTTGCTGTTAATTTTGCTGGTTTTTGCTTTTTATTATCATCTTTTATCTTTTTTGCATGCCCTTTTTTGGGTTTCTTTTTCCCTAAAATCTTATTAAAGATTTTTTTAGCTTTTTTAATAACTTTATTAATGGCTTTGTCAATTTTCTTTCTAACTTTTTTAATTATTTTTTGAATTTTACCTGTAAGTCCTGTTACTCCAACCAAAGCAGCTAAAAAACCTATTAATACTGGTATTGCTTTGGCTAAAGCAGTTTCGATACCTTTTGCTACAGCTTTAACATTTCCTTCTGCTAGCGCTTTAATACTATTTATAAATGCTGTAACTAATTCAAAAATTTGTGCCGCCCTTTCAACAAAAAACTTTACAATATCTATAATCATCATCGCAGCTTTTACAAAAGCTCCTGCTGGACTTAACAAGCCCATAACCCATTTTATACCCGCTTCAATAACTTTAGTGATTATCATATCTCGAATGGCATCCATAACCATTTCTTTGAGATTACTGAACTGTTCTTTTATATACTCCCAGAGCCCCATTACACCATCTTTTCTAACTATCTGAAAAATTTCAACAGCTTTTTCCATACCAGCAACTACGGGCTCTCCTAATAACTTTACCGCTTTACTCCTAAAATAATCCCATGTTAATCCTAGCATTTGAGTTACTAAGCTGAATATTCCTGAAAGACTAAATAAATTATCTGGTAAAGTAATACCCACATTACCTAGTGAACCTGTAAGCCATTCTATTACTCCCTTAATCATGTGTTTTTTGATATTGTTTCCAAAATCAACAAAACCTTGTTTAACCCCTTGTATTAGATTGCTTAAAAACCCTATTGGGTCAGAAATTATAGCTCCTATTGCACTTACAGCTGCTGCTAGTAGATTAAGCAGCATATCCTTTATTTTTAAAATAGTTTTTATAACACCAGCTAATGCATTTAACGCAGCACCAATCCAACCGGCACTTACGCTTTCTTTTATTTCATTAAACTTTTCTTGTAAACTATCAACATTTTCTTTGTATGACTGTGCTAAATCAGCCGCTAATTCTTCCTGTTTTTCATAAACAGTATCTTCTAAATCTGCATACTGGTCATTAAAATCACTATAAGCATCTTCCGCTAATTTCTTTTGCGACTCGTCTAAACTGTCAAATTTCTCTTTTGATTTTTTCTTTCCTTCTGCAATAGCATCTAAAGCTCCATTCAATCCATCAGCTATGATAATTGAAATATCATCAAGAACCGAGTTCATTTTACTGATAAACTTTGCTTTTTCAACTCTAAATAATTTATCTATAGCTTCCGTATCTTCACCAAAAATCCAATCATCTATTACTGTCCATCCATAAATTTCGCCTAAGCCATCTTCAACATTTTCTTCAAAGGTTTTTTGAGCGCTCTCTGCTTCTTCACTAAACTTTTTATCTACATCTTCTGAGAGCTTCTCTAAACTTTCTGTAACTGTCTTTTTTGTCTCTTCATAAATTGCTTCAAATTCAGCGTATATTTTTTCTTGCTCTGTTTTATCATTTGTCTTATTCTCCGTTTGATTAGCTAAAACATTATTCTCTGACAATACTTTAGCTGCTTGCATTTGATCTAACCCCTCTTTACTATTTACAGCCGCTGTTTTTTGAGCTACTCCTAACTGAACTTGTTCTTTTTTTCTATACTTTACTGGCGCTAACTTTGCTTCGGTTTGGGCATTGTTCTTTTCTTCTAAAGCTCCTGTAAATTTAGGTTCATTAGATTTTGCTAATTGTTCATCCGTTACCTTATTTTCAGCCATATAATCGTCTAATGACTGACTTTCTTTTTCCATTGAGATCTCTTGAGATGTCTTAGGTTTTGGAATTGCTGCTTTAGCATTTAATGGTTTTGGAGTATTCCCTGGATTTGTAGGAGGTAATGGAACAGCTTCTACTGTTAGTTGTCCTGAAGCAGGAGCTGGTTTATCTGCCTCAGATTTCATTGGTCCTGCTAACTTATCGCTTTCAGCTGTAACTTGACCTGATATATTTTCCTTTATGCCTTGAATAGGCTTCTCATCTCTAAACTCTTGTGCTTCTTCTGAATTTTTAGGAAGTTGTTTTTCTAAATCATCTAAATTCTTTTCTAAAAGTTTTTTAAACGATTCTGGTGTAAATGGCTCTCTCTTTTTTTCTTCTTCAGAGGTTACTGATAATGAATCTGCATGTGCTTGCTGATCGTTTTTAGCTGATTGTACAGCTGCTGATGGGTGACCTGCTTGCTGCTGTTCACCTACCTTAGCTTCTGGATCTGGATGTTGTGATTTTTCTTCTTTTACCTTTTCTGTTTTTTTTATTTGTTGTTGAAAAGCGGGATCATCTTCTGGCTTTGTTGGTGCTTTAGGTATTTTTTTTTCTTTAACTGCTCCTTCTTCTTTTTTATCTTTTTCTGAGGTTTCTTCCTTTTCTTTTTTTCCTTCTTTAGCTTCTATTTTTACTTGAGTAGTGTTATTACTTTTCGGTTCTGTCACAGAAACACTTGCATCTTTTGCACTATTTTTCACCCCATTAAAAGATTGCTTTTCTGCTACTTTTTTAAGAGTCTCAACTTTATCTCCTCCTTCTTTTTTTTCACCTTTTTCTTTTTCAGAAGCTTCTAAAACTGATGCTTTTTGAGTTACTGACTCTTCTTTTTTTATTTTTTTAGGTTCTTTTAGCGCAACTTCCTCTTGTTTTTTTTCAGGTTTGATTACCTTCATTTCTGGCTTAATAAAAGGTGATGCTTCCTTACTTTTTAAAGAAGGATTAGAAGGTTTTGCTATATTTTGTTTTGCTCTAAACATTACTTATTGTCTTTACTGCCAAATACGGTAGTTTGCATCAAGCTTTAAATGAGATCTTGAATAGATTTTTATATAATAACTATCTCCAGGTGTAACACTAGCTATAGAAAAATTTAATGTACCTGGTATGTTAGGTCCTAATCTTTTACTTCCTATGCAAGTATCCCATATCATACCACATTTATATACTTGCACACTAAAATCTTCTGGTCCTATACTCCCTGATCTATTATAACTTACTGAAACCTCCCCTTTAAGAGCTGAACTAATGGATGGCTTAAACGTTTCTGAATAACACGTATGAATAAAGCCACTTCTACAATTTCCTCTATGAGGTAGTGAATGGGTTGGTGAACATTCAGGATCAGAAAGTTTTTGAATTTTCTTCTGTACCATTCCTTTTTGCTGAATGGTATGTGTTAACTCGTGTGCTAGCAAATATTTTCCTTCTTTGGAGTTTGGATTGTATTTTCCTTTATTAAAATAGATATCGTTTCCATGCGTAAACGCTTGTGCTCCTATTTCTTGACTCATTTGAGCAGCCTCTGAGTGATTATGGATGTTTACACGGCTAAAATCGGCTCCAAAACCTGACTCCATTTCACTTTGTGTTTGTGCATCCATTTTTTGACCTCCATTTCCTCTTTTTAACTTACTTTCAAAAGAAGGTTTATTTTTTGTTGAAGTAGATTTTTCCGTTTTTGACTGCACAGCTTCCTCTTCTTCTTGCTTTTGTACTTTCTCTTCTTTTTCGCAATCATCGCACTTCGATTGTACTGTTTCTTCCTCTTCCTTGCTTTGCACCGCTTCCTCCTCCTCCATCTTTTGAACAGGTTGCTCATCTTCAGCAGTTTCCATTTTTTGTACTAAAGGTGTTACTTCAGAAGCCAATCGTTTTCGTTGAATTTCTTCTTCATTTTCTTTTTTTTGTATTGAATTAGCTTCATTATTATTTCCTACAACTTTATCAGCCATATTATCTGCTTCAACTTCATATTGATCTCCTTTTCTTCCAAATGCTAGCTTCGGCTGAATAAACAAATCCTTTTTTTTATCTTTTGCTTGAACGTTATTAGCTTCTGGTTTTTTATCTCTTTTAAACATGACTTTTAAAGTTTTAATTATATTTTACCAATTCGTAAAGATTAATTCCTTCATCCAAGGAAGTTTACATAAGCTTAAATTCCATGGTAATTTGGTATCTATTAAAATATCTTGTGTTTTTCTTTCAACTGTTAGATTGGGGTTGTCTTTAGTTAAATCTAGTTTTCCTTCTCTTTGTAAATACTCATTACGCAATAGGTCATTTGAAGAGCTTTTTAAAACCGACCAATTTTGAAGTACTGCTCTTAACAATTCTTCTGATCTCTCTTTAAGTTCATCACTCAATACTATATTTCTTTCAATAGAACTTTGTATGGGTAGGTTGCACAAAAACTTTTCAAAAATTAAATTGTTTTCAAACTGTTGTTCTTTTTTAGTTGCTACATAATGTAGTAAGTGAACTGCTTCATTGGGTTTGATAATTTTATTCTCTTTATCTAAAAAACCACATGAATTGAAAAACTGTTTTAAAAAGGGATGTAATAGGATTAGTCCTGCATTTTTTATAAGATGTGATTTAGGCTCGCTTATAACTTCTTTTTTTCTTAGAAAAGTATTTTTTAATGCTTCTTGATGTCTCCTTTTATATTCAGCTCTCTTTTGGTCTTCAGTAATTTTATCCGTTTTTAAGTTTACTTCTTTATTTTCATAAGGATTCTTACTCTTCACTTGCATTTTTATTCTTAATTCCTCTTTTACTTCTTTACTTTTTTCTTTTGATGATGTTTGCTTCTTTAAGGTTTCTTTTTTGTTTTTATTCCCTTTTTCTTCAACTGAAATAGGTAATTTAAGACTGTTTATTTCTTTATTTTTAAATGTTAATTTTTCATCTACAATTTTATTCTTCTCTAGATTTCCTTCCTTAATTATATCTTGACCATGGTTGGTAACTTCAAAGTCTATTTTATTTGATTGAATGGTACTTACTTCTTTATCTTTTTTATGATTTTTATCAAACCCTTCAGAAACTTCTATATTTCCTTCTTTTAGCTTTTGATGTTTTTTATCAACATTTTTAAGTTTATTTTTATCAATTTTAATCCCAAGCTCTTTTAGTTTTTTAACATTAATTTGATTTTTAAATATTGTGCTTTCCAAAATCAATTCTCCTAAAAAAAACATTAACTCTTCTGTATAATCCTTTAGAAATGTTGTTATTTTTAATGTTATTATTTCTTCTCGAACTTCATCTACTATTCTTGAAAAATCATTATTTATTATTGCTTTGATAAAAAATTCCCATATTTTATTTTCTATCTTACGGTTTGTAAAATCAATTTTTTTAATGGTTGCTAGAAATGGTTCATACCCTTTGGGTTTATTAAAAATACTTAGAAATAATATTTGTAACTCGTCAGTCTTAAACTGTTGAATTAATCTATTCTGTTGAACTTGATCTCTTAATGATTTTAAAAAGCGCTCTTCAAAAAATTGACTTTCTGTTATTTCAAACAACATCTTTTTTGTAAAACTTTTCTCTTCTTTTTGATTCCACCAAGCTGTTGTACCGTGTTGCAAAAAGTGAAAAAAAGTATCTAATTTAGATTCTGTTGTAGTAACCTTTTTTATAGTTACTTTGTGCAATTCTGGTGCTTTAAAAATTGCTTTTAGCTTTGTTATAAGTTGTTCTTTTATTTCTCTCTTTGTGCTGCTATCGTTTATAGATGTATTGCTATTAGATATATTAACCTCAATATTTAAATTTTCTATTTGTTGAATGTTTGCTTCATACTCGATTTCTTGAGAGTTAAAATATTTTTCTATTTCTGGAAATACTTCTTTCTGTAAAAAGTTTTCGATAGTATTTTTACACTCTTCTGCTACTTTTTTACTTTTCGTATTTACCTCAACAAATGCTTTTTGTATGGTATGTTCTAGGGCAGCCATTATGCGGTTTGTATTAAGTTTTCTTTTATAAACTTAGATATGTATTCGGCTTGAATTTCTACTGAACATTTTCTTAAAAACTCTAATAAAGCTTCTTCTTTTTTTATTTGTCCTTCCGTAAACCCTGTGTTAATTTCAATTAACAAATCTAGGAGGTCTTGTTTGATTTCATCTGACTCTAAAACTGTTTGCTTTTGACAATGAAGAATATTAAAGAATAATCTTACCTGTGCTTTATAATATTTTACAAGTAACGCTCTATTATCAGCGTTCTGTAAAGAAAGCATCCACGTATTATTTAATAAATCTAAAAACAGTTCAGTTAATTGATTGTTGTTTTTTCCTGTTAAATAAGAATTGCTTTTATCGTCTATTATTTTTTTATATATATCATTTGTAGGAACTACTACAGTCATGTTAACCTTACTTCCAACAATTCCATCATTCATACTAAATTTATTCGATTTATAGTAATTGTCAATTGCTCCTTTTGTTATTTCCTCACAGGTTTTATCTTGTATTTTTTCTATTTCTATAACATCTGTTGTTGTATGCTCTCCGCACTTACTTGCTACCGTTAAAGAGACTTTTACTAAACCTCCATCAAAATTGCTCAGGTCTTCTGTTATTGTTGTTCTTTTTATTTGAGGTTCTCTTTCAACTCCATTAATTACCCAAACATACTCGTCTCCCTTTTCTGAAGTATTTGTTAATGATACTATTCTAGTTTTTGAATCAAAACTATGTGTAAAACTTGCTTGTGGTGTTGCTGTAAGGTTAATTGTTTGTGTTACAAATGTTCCTACAATACCAATACTTACAGTTCCTGAATTAGTTAGTCCAGAATTAGCTGGTACAAACTCCCATAATTTTGTTTCTTCATTAAACTTTACATTTCCACCTGTGAGTTGTACTCCTTCAATTTTTGGTCTTACTGCAACAGGATAAGGCTCTTTATCACTTAAACAAAAAGTGGTTGGTATGTTTATTGTAAACTCTGGAAATGCAATAGTCTTTGTAAACTTTGCAGTTGAGAAACAGTCATTACCATCAGTAATTGTAAGTGTTACTGTATATGTATTTTCTATTCCTTCTTTAACTAATAATTTAGGATTAAAAAGTTCAGCTCCCGACTCAATACCATTTACACTCCAATTGAATTTTAACCCTTCTGGTTTTACTCCTTCTGGAAGGATAGCTTCGAAAGCTGCTTCATAAAATAATTGTCCATCTTTCCATATAAATCTCGATTCACTTCTTTCTGAAATACTTATTTGCTTAACTTCATGAATCGTGATTCTTGCATTGGTTGTTTGCCCATCTTCTAAAAACTCAATTATTTGACCATAATTTTCAAAAACTGCTACATCAACAACTAGTTCATTGTTTTCAATCGTTACTCCATTTATGGCTCCATCTGCAATGGTTATTGTTCCATTAACATTCGTAAATGGAATTCTTGCTGTTTTTTCTTTAGTAAAATCGATACAATATGATGGTTGAATAGCTAATTCAGATGGTGTTAGTGTATCAAATTTTATTGGATTTATAGGTATTTCTTTCGAACATGGTCCTAATGAAATTTTCAATCCTGGGTGTATCTCATTGTTTATATCATCAATTGGCAATCCATAATTTTGAAAAACTTTATTATTTATAGGTGTACGTTCCACTCTAGTACCATCTCCCATAAAGTCCCAAGAGTACTTGATGTTATTAAAGAAATTAGCATTTACAAAATCAGTGTCTTTCCAATGTAACACATAGGTTACTCTTGCTTTCGATTTATTCTCATTATATTCAATAGGTTGTTCTACTTCAACTAATAACTCTAATGCTGGATATACAATAAGTTCACAATCTGTAGGCTCATCATTAACCATAAATTTAATTGGTTTACCTAATAAACTTTTATCTATTTTAGTTACATCAATTTTCCATCTTTTATCTTCTTCATCTAAATAAACTCCTGACTCCACACCTTCAAACACATTTGCTTTTACTTCTCCATCTAATGGTCTTACAGTAAATAATAAAGAGTCAATTTCTATATCTTTTTTCAAACAAATAGTACTTACTGGCAAGCTTAAAAATGGTGGCTCTTTAGGAATTATGAAATTCACTGGAGCACAATCTGAACAACACATATACGGTAGCGAAAAGTCTGCTACAACCGTGTTTTTTAACGTTTCGTTTTCACGAATTACTTCGTTTTCGTCGAAATACAATCGCTTGTTGGTTTCTAAAACAACAGGATTATATAACTGTAAAAAGTATTTGTTTTTAGGTACTAAATGGTCTTTAATAGTAATACGAATTCCTACAGAACCATCTTCGTTTATAACTGTTTCTTCAGCTTTTAGAGTTTTAGACATTCCTGTTTGAATCCAAATCCCATTTAAAAAAGCTGAAAAATTACTAACTGTTTCTGCTAATGTTTCACCTACAAGCACTATATTGTTACTAATATATCTTGCATGTGCTGTTTTGAAATAATTCGCATCTACAAATGAAAACTCTATAGTTGAACTTTTATCCCATAGCTTTATTATTCCTCCATTTTTATAACTAATCTCATCTTTACTGATAGCTAGATCTTTCGAGTTTATAAACTTATTTGTAATGTCTGATTCTTTATCTGAAGTTATTGGTTGATTTTTAAATACGATGTTTAGCACTACATCATCAAACGTGTTTTTATCTACTGCATTTTCGGTAACGTATACCATTACAAAAGTTCCTCCTGGAATAACTCCTGCTTTATGTTCAAGACCTGGATGTTGTTTTACAAATTCTGAAAGTTGTATTCTTTCTAGAATCTTTTTCTTTCTTTTTTCTATTTCTAAAAGTAGTGTTTCTAACTTTTTTCCTGAACAACAAACAATAGATAATTGGTTAATTAATAAACCTAAAATTTGTTTGGTTGAAACTTCCAATGAGGTACTGTTGTACTTTGCTTGTAGGTTTTTTACTTTCTTACAAAGCTCTGCTATTGTCAGTTTATAACTTGTTAGCACAAGACTATCTATATCTCTTATATTTAATGGTATTTTTGTGTCTAAAATATACGTATGAACTAAGGTTTCTGTAAGGTCTGTTAATATAAAATCACTAAGCGTTGGTTCTTCTTTCCAAACTTCTTTTTCTTTTATAGCCTCGGTTTCTTTATTCAATTCAACAATAATATCACTTGCGGATCCTTCTTTATTTTTACCTATTACACGATCTATTAAATAGCCTATTGAGTCTTCATCTTTCGTCAAGTTTTCTTTTACAATATTTTCTTTATTAATCAGATAGTCTTGGTATTTATTTAAAACAGTTTTATTGTATTTATATATTGTTTCTCGTTTTTTAGTTTCTTCCTTAGAAAGAAACTTCATTTTATTTATTACTTCTTTGTCCATAAAAGCAGTGTCCGCTGCTACTTCTTCAGTTGCACTTATTCTTTTATCTTTTGATGGAATTAACCTATCCACTACTATGTTAACCTTTGGATTGGTTAATTTAAACGCTGAAAATGTTTTACTTACTTCTGATAAAATGCAATTTTGTTCTGCTCTCCATGCGTTTAACAACATTTTTAAATCTTCAAACTCACATTCATAATTATTAATGTTGATGTTTTGTTTCGTAGTATTGATGGAAAGTGTTTTCACATCAAAATTTAATCCGTATTTTTTTTTATCGTCCAAAATTTTCGCTAGTGCTTCGCGATACATTTTTCCTTGATGCCCTTCAATTCTATAAAAATCATTGTTATCAATGTTGTATGATAATGGGTTTTGAATTGCTTCTGATTTTTTAAGATTCTCTTTTTGATAGCTTAAATTTTGGTTGTCTCTATAATTTTTTGTTTTGTTAAAATCCCAATTCTTTAAAAACTGTGAAGAAACGTTGTAATAAAAAGGAATTGCTTTGTCGCTTAAAGGAGTATATGCTTTTGATGGGGTTATTACCACATCTTCTGATTTTGTTTTTCCTATATAATTACTCGAAATAGCAATTGCTCTATTAATTAACAACTGTATTTTTTGAAGGTTTTCATTTTCATGACCTACAATAGTTGATTTATAAAATCGGTGACGTAATTCTGGATATGCTGTTTCTTTTTCCAACTTTCCTAACATTACATGCTTTGGAAAAGCTCCTATATTTGGACAACAGTTTACATTAATATGAAGTAAAAGTTCTTTAATTTCATTATACGTATCTACCAAATCTTTGATAACATCGTACCTGTATTGAAAATCTAATGGAATAGCAAACGGACTATAATTAAATAATGCT
Organism: Tenacibaculum mesophilum; assembly: GCF_003867075.1. NCBI lineage: Bacteria > Pseudomonadati > Bacteroidota > Flavobacteriia > Flavobacteriales > Flavobacteriaceae > Tenacibaculum > Tenacibaculum mesophilum. The sequence goes on from NZ_CP032544.1 coordinate 2,009,112, forward strand.
TTTATTTTAGTAGTTATTGATGATTTTTGAAATTTTGAGAATATCGTATCAAAACCATCAATTAAATCTACACTTATACTTTTGTCTTTAATTACACTATCAAACTGAGCTTTTAATTCTGAAAATGTTTTGGTGTTTTTCTCATTTAACACCACTCTTTTTGCTTTTACAACAGGTAACTCATCATTAATTTTATACCAATTGTGTTTTAAAAAAATAGTGTCTTTTGATGCAATAGCTTCTAAGTCTTCAATACTTATAAGTAATACTCGTAGCTTATTAATCTGCTCGATACCTTGATTATCACATGTTAGTTTATTACATAATACGTCTTCGTTTGGATATTGTTCGAGATACAATAAAACAGCCATTTTTTGTATCTCTGGAAACTCAATTAAAGGGGTATGCGACTCATTTTCTTCACTATGTAATTCCCATAAATTATATTGCTTTTTTTGAGTATTTCTAAAACGCTCGTATTTGCCATCGGTATCCTCAAATTTTTTGTAGAATGAAAACTTTTTTGATTTTATGTTTTCTTTTATTAAATCAAAAAACTGAATTAAATCTCCATCAGTAGTTACCGCTGCTCCTTGAGTAATTTCAATACTCGACACCGCTGTTTTATCTATAGTAAATTTTGGAGTTACCTCAAACCCACAGGCTATTCCAACACCACTTAAACCTAGTCTCGACAAACGGTTTTGATCTTCAAAATAGTCGATAAATGTATTGAGTTGTGTTTCTGTTAACACTTGATTAGCATTAAACTTACTATATTCAGTTGTAATTTCTCTTAGTTTCAGATTAGTCGTTTCCATACGTATTATGTTTTGGCTGTGTTAATAAATAAACACGTACTATTTTTATGAGTTTTCTTCGTTATTATTTTCTTTTTCTGATTGTATGTTTCCTATACTAGATTGGTTTAGTATAATTCTTCCTTCTAATGCTTCGTCTTCTGCATTACAATCGGTTAATCTCCCTGATGGATAGATAGTATTTAATTGCTGTATAGCTTGTATTAAATCTAACAGCTCGTTATTTTCTACAGGTTGTTTTTGTTCTAAGTTTGTTTTTGTATACAAGTATGTTTTGTATGCGTTTTCGAACTGTAACAAATCGTTTTCTTCATCTGCAACAGTTCCTTTTCTCTCTCCTACCCAACAAATTCTCGGTAAAATGTGAGATGGAAGTTCTTGCCTGATAACATCTTCCATATAGCGTCTAAAATCTGGGTTTGAAAAACGATATGTATATCCTGGTAAAACAATACTGACTCTATAAGAATAAGGATCAATCGTTCCACAATCTTCACAATCTTTTGCACAAATAGGTAGGAAGTTTTCTATTTTGTTACTCGTGTTTTTTGGTCGTAAAATCATCTGTTCTTCATTATAAATCCCTTTTTCTAAAAAATCTTTTTTTAGTAGGCAGAGAAGTTTCTTTAAAGCATTCTTTAATGCGTTCCTATTTTCATATTCACTTGACTTTGCAAGACTCGATTCACTGTTATCTTCATGCTTTTCACGGTTAACTATATTAAACCAATATTTTACAGAATTTGGTTGTTTTGATAATGTAGCATTATGGATTCTTATGTACCCAACTCTCTTTTTATCTACAATATCTTTTTTAAATGCTCTCTCTAAATCAATTTCTTTTATTTGTAAAACTTGCTGTGTAATTAAATAGAAACCTTCTACTGCAATTTTTTCACTTGCATAGTTTTCTTGGGCTGATAACAAGATGTTTCCATCATTATCTCGTAATTTCCATCGATAGGTATTGCTTCCTTCTATTTCTTCGTATATTTCAACATAAGACTCTGTAACATCTGGGCGCAATAGCATATGCTCTACTAAAAACATTCCTTCTTCTGTGAAATCTTTTTTTAGAAAAGAAATTATCTCTAACAATGCTTCTTTTAAATCATTGATGTTAGTATAGTATTTGTATTGCTTTGCAATGATGTAATCAGAACTACTCTTTGGCTTTTCTGGATTGATAACATCAAAAGAATACTTTACTGGAATAGAAGGTTTTGATGGTGTAGATTTATGAATTCTTATGAATCCAATTTGCATATTATTTGTAATACCCTCTTCAAAAGCTTCCTTTATATCTTTTTCCTTGGTTTGCACAATTTGTAATACTGCAAAATATAATTCTTCAATAGCTAAAACTTTTTTAGCATAGTTTTCAGTTGCTGATAGTAATATGTTTCCATTAGTATCTTTTAATCTCCATCTATATGTGTTACTACCCTCTGATACTTCATAAATATCTACACTGGTTTCCGTTAAATATCTTCTTCTCTCATTGGAAACCCCCATTAAACGTGCTATTCGTTTTTGAAATCCAGATACGTTATTTGTATACCATAATTTATCTTGGTTTTGTTTGTAATAGTTAAAAGCAAGCCCTTTTTCACTACTAATCACTTTATAATCTTTTAAAAAGGCTTCTTTGTTTAATAGTACAATTTCATCAGTTGCTGTTCCATACAACGCTTTCATAATAAATGTGTATTCTCCAAATCGTTCTGCAAAACGCGCTAACAAATGATCTAAAATAGAATTTCTGCGTTCCACATTGTTATCAAACTGATTGAATAAAAGCTTTGTTAATTCATCATCATTTGATTGTGGATATTCACTTATAAGCTCATCAAAATCTTTAATGTCTTTTATCGCTTGTGTAAAAAATGTTCGCGTTTCTTGTCCGCTAATAGACAATAATGTTTTTACTTCTGATAAGTGTTTGAAATAGGTTGCTAAGATTTGATCGAAAAATGTTAGATAGGCTTTTAATTGTTTTGCTTTTGCTTTCCTTTCATTCGTAACATGTACGGCTAATCCTTCTTGACCGATTCCATAAGTATCCGGGAAATCATTTTGAATAGTAGTGTACTCGTTAGCTCCTATTGAACTTCCTTTTGGCAACGATAAAACCTTGTCTTCATCTGCTATTTGTTGCGATTCTATTTCATCTTCTTTTAATTGTTTTAAATACTCATCTACTCTATCATAGTTTAAGTTGAGAGGAAGGAATCCTTTGCTAAAATTAAACGTACTCTTTTCACATAACACAGGTTTTTTATCAGGGTCAATACAAACTACCCATTTATTTTCTTGGACTATATTTTCATCACAAAAACCTACAGAGATGTCTTTAATTAATTTTACCCCTTCAATGTTCATGATAATTTTCATCACATCTGAAAGGCGCACTTCTTTTCTCAATTCTGCTTTTTTCAGTTCTTTTACATCTATAAATCCATTCTTTAAAATAGGTCCATCAAAAACCTCATCAGTTGCATACCCTTTATCTAGCATTTGCTGAATTGAATAGAACTTTAAAGATGGAGATAGGTAGTTTTCTATTTGGAATAAAATATTAGCATATACCCACTCTTCATCTGCTTCAGGAATTACATCAACATTAGCACAAATAGCAATCGGTTGCGTGTCTACTTCTTTTATTTCTATTAAATCTTCACATAAATTTCTATTCTCATGATAAGCTGTTTTGATATTCGGAAAAACCTGCTCTTTTGTATAACCTTCTTCTAAATCAACTAATAGAGAATACAATCCTTTTAGCTTAAAATCTTTTTGAAATTCTGGTAGAATGTCTTCAAACTTTTTATAGCTTAATTTGTTATTCTTGCAATCAACAAACACTTGTTTGTCATAAATTCGTAGCCAACAATTTTTTACTCCTTCTAAATCAATAAACAATTTTCTATAGTCTAATTCATTGACTGGTTTGGTTGGGAAAATTTCTGAAGCTTTGTAAAATTGTGCTTGTAGCGATAAATTCGAATCTTTGGATGCTAATAAGTTTTCCAATGGTGTATCAATACGCATTCCTAAATCCGTAATGGCATAACACAACATTTCCAAAATAGTAACTCCTGGATCATGTGAATTGAAGTCAGTCCATAACTTACCTCCTAATTTTTCCAAATAAGAGATTCCCTCTTTTCTTAAAAAAGAAAAATCTAAGTCATCTTTGGTAGATATATTCTTTGGTATATTGATATGTTCATTTATAGCTGACATGTTTGTTCTATGATTTTTTTAGTTCCTTTACAGGTAGTTAATACAGTACTTACATTATGTGTTTTAGCAGATACTAATATTGATTTTGGATTACTTGGTTCTATTTTGTACACCTTGGCATCACCATTCATGGTTACATTCTGTAAATAATCTACATAAGTCAGTTTTTCTAAGTAGTCAATCAATATGCTTTTGTGCAGCATAATCCCGAAGGTTACTTCTTTGGTCTCGTCAAACGCCCAAGGTGATAGGAATTTTGTGATGTCAGTTTTTAGCTGCTCTGTGTAATAGTTTTCATCATATCCTTCATAAAAACTAACTTCTAAACCAATCGTTATTTCTTCATAATTAGGATTGATAACTTCAGCATTTACATGCAAGGTGTTTAATGAATTGATATAATTCGTAACACTATTTAAAGTAGCTTTGCTAACTCTTGGTTGATAAATATCAAATACATTTTTATTTACGGTATCTGGCACCACAATTAAAGTAACATGCCCTGCTGCTGTAAAACTTGTTTCTGAAGTATGATTTAAACACTTCACTTTATAAATTTCAGGGAACTCCTGAAGAATTAAGTGTTCATAATCCCATAAAGTTATAGCTCTGTTTTTGTGACGTAAACGCTCGCTTATTCTTCTATAAAAATTAGCATCAGATTCTTCTGTGCTTCCTCCAAATGCATTGTAAGGCTGTGAAACTGATTTTATTTGCGGAATGCGTGTCACCATTTTTTTGATGGTCTCACAAGGCAACCCGTTTTTTAAATGGCTTACCTCATTATCATTATTTTTGAAGGTAGCCAATACTGCTTGAGCGTGAATTCCAATTGCTTTACATACTGCATCATATGACTTATTCATCTGGGCTCTAATCCAAGTATAGCCTGATGGTAATAATGTATTATTTGAAGTAGCTTCTTTAGGTATTGAAAACGTAACAATTCCTGATTTTAAGAAGTTGTCTGTATTATTAGAAATGATATTATTCTCTAACGTTTTCCATTTATTATTACATAATATCGACCAATTTATCTTTTCGTTTTCTCCAAAACTTTCTACTAGTGGGTTTTCACTTCCTACTAATACTTGGATTAACAGTGAAAGATTTTGCTGAGGCTCTACATTTTCTATTCCTAAAAATAAGTGACCTCCTACACAGTATTTTGGCACTAGTGTGGTTTGAATAACATCTTTATCAAAAAGATCTACAATTCCTTTTTCTTCTTGTAAATACTTTTTTTCTGCGTAATTTTCTTCATGTTGCCCAAAAGGATGTTCATGAAACAGTTGAATACGATTTCCTTCTAAATCCATTTTTTCCAGAAGCATCGTTTCTTCTGCTGAATAATTTACAGAAATTGATTCAACCAAAGGAGTGTAAGGTTCATTAGGAAAAATAATATCTTTATCATTTGCACTTACTGCTAATGCATAAAGTTTAGAGTATAATTCGTGTAAAAAGGATTGCTCTAAACTAAGTTGTAAGGCTTCTGCTTTTCCTATTTCATAAGCATTTGCATTATTTTCTACTTCAAACTCTGCCGTATAGCTTACCTCATCAGTTTCTTCATCTATCTCTTTTATAAAGAGATTTTTTATTTCTCCTACAGTTTCATTGGCTTCTCCCGCAACGTGTAATAATCGTTTTTCTACTTTAAAATGCGTTTCATTATTCACCAATAAGGCTCTTTCATCTATATTTTTATTGAGTACATCAATATATTTATTGATTGATGAATAGTTTGATGATGTTACATATGCTTGATACCATTCTTTAAAATCTTCTGGAGTATTTTTCCAACGTAGATTTACTTTAAAATCTTTCCATTTTTTTGAGAAGGCTTCTTTATAACTTACACTAAAATTAGATCCTTCAATAGGGCGTGTAGTAAAAGGGTGAAATGGTTTTTTAGTTCTTACCACTCCATTATCATTTTCAACAATTGCTGATTTTACTCCTTTAACATCTGTTTTTATAGTTACTTTTTCAAGTATATTACCTGCCAACAACCTATAAAAATCATATCCTTTCGTGTTAGAAACATCAAAAACAAAACGAACTAATGGATATAATGTATCGTATTTTTCAAGTAAAAACTCTTCATTATATGCTACCAACGCTTCTGAATCAAGTCCTAATGTAAATGTAAAACTTACTTCATTGGTAATTTCCAAATTACCTTCGTTCACATGGTTAATTGCGATTAATGTTGGTGTTATCCATTTTTCATTTCCACTTCCAAAAAGCTGAATGGTTGGGATTAATTCACTTACCTCAAAAGATGATTCTTCAAAATTGTTTTTAAACTTAATAGTAACCGTTACTGTTCTATCTCCTTCTTGTAACCACAACATTGGTGAAGCAATAGAAAACCCAAGTTCAGCATCTGGCAACTCAGTAGCATTCTTTTCACTTGCTGGATACCCAAAAGGGTACCAATATGGTTCGTCTTCTGGTAATTCCTCTTCAATCCCATCTTTCGTATTTGCTACCTCACTTACTTTTATCTTTTTTAATTCTGCTGTGTTGTTGTTATAAATTGTTTTTATAACTCCTACTGATGCTTTATTAACAATTAACTCTTCTTCTGTTTCGTATACTAACGGATTCCCAAGACTGTCTTTTTTCGCATCCAATAAAGTGCCTTCTTCTATTCGTTCATCCGTTATTTTTTTAGCTAGTTCAAAAATTACATGTGCTTGATCTGGAATTGGTTCTCTTTTTTGAACTTGAAGTATTTCTTTGTAATAAAAATCTAAGTGACGTTTGGTTAAATTGTTAAATCGTTCTTTTGAATGTTCTAATAACTTTAAAAAACATACGAATAAAGTTAAATGCGGACTTAATTTTCCTTCTTGGGTATACCTCTCAAGAGTTGTCTGAATATTCTCTTTTAATTTATTGTACTCTCTTGTTCCTCTAAAAGGGATAGTTGATGTGGTTAGTTTTTTGAAAAAATGTTGCCAATCTCCTGAAGCTACTTCGTGATTTTCTGTAGGAAAATAATTTAGCTTTTTGGCAAAATTATAGGCAAACAATATCCAATCTTCTATAGTAAAATCGTGAAGTTCGAAATTTTCAGGATTCAATGCTTCAATGTATCGTAGCTCTTGACCTGTTCCACTTCGTTGTAATATGTTAGATATGATTTTACTCATGATGTATCTTAGTTTATATCGGTTCCTTCTCCTTTATAAAAAGGGAAAACCACATTGGTTCTACTATTCGTAGCTCTAATTCTATATTCAATTTTTATAATCAACATTCCTTCTAAAGGATCTGTTTCTGAAACATCAATATGAATCACATCAATTCTTGGTTCGTGATATAAAATTGCTGTTTCTATTAAATCTTTAGCATAGGTTATTAGCGTTCTATCTAACTTTTCAAAAAGAAGCTCTTGTAAGTTGCAACCGTAATTAGGAAGCATAACACGTTCTCCTAATCGAGTAGTTAACAATATTTCCAAGCTACTTTTAATGTCTTCTTCTTCAGAAATCATGACAACTTCGCTTAGATCTTTTGAAAACTCTGGTGGAAAATCCCAACCTATTCCTAAAAATGCTTTTTTATTTTCCATTATTATCCTATTAAAACTGTTGGTTCTCCTAGTACGATAGTACCTCCATGTGCTGTACTATCTCCCATTCTTGCAGCTGGCATTCCACCTATTAATACGGTTCCTGAACCCATTACTATACTATCAGGTGGTCCAGTACATGTTGCCATATCACCTACTCTAGCTGCGGGTAAACCTCCAATTAATACGGTAGGCTCTCCTGCGGGTAAAATTGGTCCTCCAACGTGAGGTACAACTCCTGTAACCATTGGACACACGTGCATGTCTGTTATTCTTGCTGCTGGGTTTCCCATTTTTTTAATTTATTTGAACTAATGAACCTTTTAAAACAGCTATAGCACTTGTTGAAACTTCTGCTCCAGCACTCCCTTCTGCTTTAAATTCTGCATTGGCTGCTATACTCACATTAGTTCCTTCAATAGTTACGTCTCCTGACGCTTTCAATGAAATATCTCCGGCACTTTCCATTGATATTCCATCGCTGTTTATCGTAATTATATTAGAGTTATCATCTTCAATCGTTATGGCTCCTTCATCTTCATCCAGCGTAATCATTTTTCCTGCGGGTGTTTCAATGGTGATTATTTTTTTGTCGTCATCAAACAACACCTTCATTTCACTTCTTGTAATGATTCCTTTTTCGTGATTATCATCGGTTGCTGTGATTGGAGATGGTTTTGCGCTACTGTGCAACATTCCTAAAACAATGGCATCGTTAGGGTCATCATTGATGAACCCTACAATAACCTCATCACCTATTTCTGGTCGGAAATAAATACCTCTATTTTCTCCTGCATCTGGCGAAGCAATTCTACACCAAATACCTTCTTCTTCGTTATTTACAATAGGTATTTGCACTAAAATTCTATCTTCTCCATCAGGGTCTTCTTCTAATTGAGAAACAATTCCTACTTGTAAACCTTGAATAGCTGGTAATAATCCTGAAGCTGGTTTTGCTGAAATTTCAAAGGTTTCAGAAAACCACTCTGTTGATAAGCCAAATTGTGCATTGGCTACCCAATTTCCTTCTGAAATAACATGTTGAACTCCCGTTACATATACATTTCCGTTAAATCGGTCTCCTACTCCTTCTAGTTTTAAAATGGTATTTGGTTTTACCGATGGGATTCCTTGGAACTTTACACGCCCTCTTACTTTTGCCAATTGTTGAAATAACCATTTAGCATCAGCCCAATCTTGTAATTCGGTATCGGCTACCACACCACCGTGTCGTAACTCCATACTTTCTAAACCTATTGTTTTGTTTAAGTCTGAAACCGATAAGTTTCCGTTTAAACTTACATTTGGATCTTTTCCTTCAATTTCTATTACTTCTTGGTCAGCATGATTCCAACTATAAGCTGCTACTTTTTTAACTTGATGACGTGCGTCTATTTCTGCATCAAAATCTAATAAGGAACTACCGAAGGTTACGGTTTCAATTTCTGACTGACTTACATTGGGTTTGGCTATGGTAATGGTTCCATCATCAACAAAACACAGTTTCCCATTTGCTTGGGCTCTTGAAACTACAAAATCCCAATCTGACGCATTGTATTGTACTAATTCTGCATGGTTATAATTGGTAGCCTCTACATCTTTAGATAAACCATATTTTCCTATAATTTCTTCAAAAATGTCGCTATCGGTACTTTCATAGAAGTATTTGCTTTTTCTACCTACGGTCATTTTTACCGCTTCATCTTTACATTCAACAATTAACTGTGCTGAACTGGCTCTAATTCTTAGATTATGTTTGATAACAATTCCCTTGAAAATGGTTTCTTCATCAGAATGGTAACCTGCAGTAATTTCAATTTCTTTTCCAGGAATTAACAACTCTTCATTACTTAATTTAAAATCTCTCTGTGAGGCTTCTCCATCAATTAAAATAATTTGAGCCGTTGGTATTTTATTTACTTCTTTTGAAACAGTAATATTTTTCACCTCATATTGTTTGGAAAGTTCTTCTCCTTCAATCAAGATTTTAAAAGTGACTAAATCTGCACTTTTTGAAGTTTGTATAGTTCCTGTATTATTCATTTATGCGAATTTTTGTAAGGGTGGAAAAAAAATTTCTTGACCAGGTTGTAATTTTCTGAACTGCATTATTTTATTAACACGAGCTACTTCTATATAATACTTGGAGTCTCCATAAATACGATGACACATAAGTGGCAAAGTGTCTCCTGATTTTACTTTACGATAATGTGTTAAATCTGGTGATTGATTATTTTCCCTTGCTACTCTTAAATCATCATCAACAGTACCTTTTACCTTAAGCTTTGCACTGGCACGTAATGGTGTTCCATCTGGTGCAAACAATTTATATTCTATAGAAAGATCGACTAAAGAGCCTTTAAAAAGGAGAGCTCCCCATTTAATCATTAAATAGTTAGGTTTGTGCTCCTCTCCTTTATATTCGAATACAATTTTTTTGAATGCTTCTATTTTATCTATGATTCCATATTTTAGATCACTTTTTCCATCAATGGCTCCACTACTATCAAATAACAAGTCTAAATCTAATTCTTGAGGAGGTATTCTTGTAAACTTAGGCTGAGAACCACTTGTACCTTGCCCTTGCTCTTCAGTATATTCTGGCTTATAAGCAATCATATACTTTTCTGGGTTTATAAGTGTTGTAAACTCTCCATTGGCTACTTCATCCTTAAACTTATCGTCAGAATAGGCCTTTATTACTAATTTTTTTAACTCTCCTTGACTCATTATCGTTGTTTTTGCCTTTCAAGAATATCCATTACTTCTTCCACACATGCTGAAACTATAGCTGCAGTATTTCCGTTTTTTGATCCACTAGTTTTTCCTTGTGATTCTGATTTCTCATCCACATTAATCTTGATATGTAGTTCTTTGATGGTAATAGGCATCTTATACTATTTTAAAATAATTATAGGTTAACTCAAGTGTTTCAATAACCAGTTTACTTTCTTCAGCGTTAAAGTCACCTACATTCCATTTTACAGGATATGCATGTTTTACATTCCAAGTTTGTATGGCTTGTTCGTCTTCTCCTAATAACATTACATTGATGTTTACGGGTTGTATTTCAAAGTTTCCTAAAGCTTTTTTACACCACTTGATTACTTCCGAGTCTACAAGCATCCCTCTTTTCAGTACTAAATTTGGGTATTTGGAACGTACAGGTATTTTGTGTTTGAATCTATTTTCTCCTCCTTCGGCTATTTCTTCAGTTTCAAGGTCTACCGTGAGACCTGAAACTGATTGAAATGAGTTGTCGCCGCTTGAAGTTGAGATATCTTCAAACTCTACTTTAAAACTAAATCCTACTGGTGGATGATAGCTCATTACGATGACATTTTTAGCTTCTCAATTGCCCATTCAGCAGTTTCAATGGCAATTTCATTACCATCAGCTTTTAAATCTGTAGGCTGTACTTTAGTGATATAAGCATTCTGAGCTTCCCATACTACTGCTGGTTGCCCTGTCTCATCTAATAACTTGATGGTTAAGTCTCCTCTAAACTGCTCACCTCCTTCTTGGAAATAAACTGTTTTAGCCCATTGCTTGTAAAACTGTTTACTTTCATCTACAAAGGTTCCTCTCTTCATAGTAATGTTACTATACTCGAACAAGCCTGGTTGTTTTGATTTGTGGTACTCTTTATCTGCTCCTCCACGGTATTCTATTACTTTATTATCAAAACTTAACCCTGATACTTCTGTACAATTAAATTTCGTATCACCAAAGGTTACCTCGAAGGAAAACTTTGGCATTGGATATGATTCTGCCATGATTCTTTATTTTTTATTTATATTTTTTTGGTTAGTTAGTTTACTTATGCTTCTTGCATTTTGTGAGAGAATTTAAGGATGATAAATTCAGCTGGACGTACTACTGCCATACCTATTTCTATGATCATATTTCCTTCTAAAACATCTTGAGCTGTCATGGTTTCTCCTAAACCAACACTTACATAAAATGCTTTTTCTGGCGTAGGACCTGCAAGTGCTCCTGCTCTCCATTGTTGTGTTAAGAAATTATCAATCATTGCTTTTACACGTACCCAAGTGTTTTTATCATTAGGTTCAAAAACAAATTGTTCTGTTGCTTTTTTTATTGACTCTTCTGCCATGTTGAAGAAACGTCTTACAGATACATATCTCCATTCGTTGTCGTTTCCTGCAAGAGTTCTTGCTCCCCATACTAGATTTCCTTTACCTACAAAAGATCGAATTGCATTTATTGATTTACCTGCTACTGTATCTACATTCAAGTCCCTTTGTGCTTCGTGAGAAATGTTAACGGTTGGCTCAATTACATAATTTAAACTTACATTAGCTGGTGCTTTCCATACACCTCTATCAGAATCAACTCTTGCATAAACACCTGCTATGGCACTACTTGGAGGTAATATTAATGGTAGGTTGGATATTTCAGCTTTTATTTGATTATAAAGAGCATCATCTTCAGTTTTTATAACATCTAACGCCTTTACTGTGGCACTTCCACTAGATGTAGGTAAGTTTGTTATTAAATCATCAAGCTCTCCTGAAGCTATTAATGTGTTAATTTTATCTACGATAGAGTCTGTAGAGTCATTATGAATTCCAAGAGCTCTCTGTAAAGAAGGATTGTTTGTTGTAGTTTCTGAGATTTCATTGAAAACTGTAATTTTAGAATCATCGTCATTCAGACGATCCTTCACTTTATTTAATTCTAGCTGTAATGTTTCGATCTCATTAGTTATCCAAGTGTCTAAAGCATTTGCTTCAGCAACTGCAGCACCATCTGTTCTTGCCAAATTTAATGCTTTGTTCAACTCAACTTCTAAGTTGCTTAAGTAGTTTTTAATGCTATTAATTCTTGCTACTATATTAGGAACTTCGGCAACTGCATCTGTATTTTCATCGGGCCCAGACAGATTATCAACAGTAGTAGATATTGCTACAATCTCTGTTAAAAAAGTAGATAAATCGGTCGTATCTATTCCTGTTGCAATCAACTGAGCTTCTGCTTGAATATTTCTGGGTAACGCTGTACTTATTGTAACATTTGTAGAAGATTCATCATAACTATAATCTAGAATAGTTTTTATAAATGGATAATAAGCGGCTCCATATTTAAGATAATTTTTGTCTGAACTTATTCTATCTCTTAAAATGCCTACGTTTGGAAAAGAAGCGTCTATAGTATCATAAGTTCTAGTATCTATAATTGTAAAACGGTCTTGTAATTCATTACATTGCGTTAACGCTGAGTTATATAGGCTGTAAAAAGTGGTGTCATCTGTTAATGCAGTTGCATCAGGAAACACTATTAAAGTTACTTCATCTACTTTTCTTACTTCAGCTAATCCATCATTAAAATCTGAATCGGAAGTAATGGCTGTTACTTGCGAATCGCTACCATCTAATAAGTTTGATTCACCATACCTACCTACAGAAGTAATATAGCAAGGACCACCTCCATTGGCAAAGTATAATTGTAAACTATAGTACATTAAAAAAGGTGACTTTTCTGCACTATTTGGAGCTTCTACAGACACTTTTCCATCTTCTACAGTTACTTCAATGCCTGTTTCTGCTTTTGCCACACCAAAGTACATTTCATACTCTAACATAGAGCTGATTCGTGTAGGTGTTCCTTTTAAATCTCCTTTTACTTTTCTGGTTGCCTTTTCAGTATAACCTATAAAAGCTGGAATTGCTGTTTCTACTTGAGCTACCGAAGGCGGAAACTTTACAATTTCCTCTACGTAGACTCCTGGTGTTTTGTACGCTGACATAATTACTTGTTTTAAATTTTAATTTTTGTTTATATAAATACTTCCGAATAATAATCTTGTGATTCTTTCTTAATACTTTCAGGAGTAGGATTAGGGAAATAATAATCTTCTTGTGGTTCTGGTATAACGTCTTGTTTCTCTATCTCTACACGCCCATTAAGTGTCAATGGTTTTTCTTCTGATGTAGTCATTACAAGGTTTTCACTTCTTTTTGTGTAACGCCAAAATGTATTCCTATTTTCAATGCAAATAGTAAACTCAGGAAACTCTTTTAGTAGACATTGTTTTGATACGTCAAAGACTTCTGTTTCTTCATTCTTGGCTAATACTTCCTCTGTTAAATTGGTATTGTTGTCTCCTGATATCTGGATTTGAGCAATACCTATTACTCCACTATTTTTAATTCTTTGCACAAAAGAATTGATAGCATCTATCACCTTTTGCTCTTCTACATTTAAAGGAATAGCGTTCGTTATTTTAGACTCAATAGTATCTAACTCTGATGCTTCTACATTTGCAATAGTTACTAAGTTTGGTGTAACTGTTTCAAGTTCTTTTTCACTTTCTAGTTGATGTAAAAGCTTTCTTGTTTCACTATCTGAAATCAAAAAAGAGCTCCATTTTTTTACTTCTGAAATTGCTTCAAATAAATTGATTGCTGAGGAACTTTTGTTTGATAAGTAATATAGTTGCTCCTCCTTCTTTTCAATTATGTCTGAAAAATTTTCAAAATAAGGATGGTGTACTTTTAAGTAAAAAGTTAACGTTAGTGAATCAGATAAAGTAATTATTGGACTATATCTATCTACTTCTTGATTTCCTTCTTCTGTAGTTACTTTTATTGTTTCTGATAGTACTCGAACTCCCTTTTTATGGTTTCTAAGTAATAGTCTATGATTTTTTAAACTCTTTCTAGTTTCTTCAGTAGGTTGAATTGATAGAAACTTGCTGATATCATATTGTTCTTCTAAACGTTTTTTTTCTTCTTCTGTAAGAGGTGTTACTCCATTATTTCCTCCATTTAATTCGAAAAAAGTTCGTTCTCCTTCGTTTAGGAAGTAAGAGTGGTATATATTGATATTGAACAGTGTTTTGTACATAATCATTTAATTTTTAATTATTGATTGTTGTTCAATACCTGAGACTACTGTTCCTTCATTAGTCACAACATCCCTTTCTATTTCTAGTAATGTTATTTTGTAAAGTACAGATGGGTACTGCTTACCTCCTAGAGTTCCCCATATATAATTTAACTCTTCAAAAGAAGGTGTATATAGTTGAGTAATAAATTTAAACGTCTTTAGGTCTCCTAATCCATCTATACCTTCAAAGTTGGTGTTTTGATGTGTGAATACTTTTTTCCCCTGAAAAAAGGCTAATATTTTTGTTAAACTCTTTAAAGATTCAGCATAACTGGATTTATCTACACTGAATAAAACATAAAGGTTTAAATATACTTTTGGGTTTCTGTAACTAACTGTAGTTCCTTCTACACGATTGTTAGAAGTATTTTTTAGCGCAAATTCTTCTTGTGTATTGATTAATGTTAATGAAATATCTGGAGTGTTTGCTGGGGAATTTCCATCTCCGTCCGCCATAGCTATATTTGATAGGTCTACAGCTTTTTCATCGAAATAATCATTTAATTCTTCGGTAATGATTTGTAATATTTCAAAAATCATTTTAATAGTAAGTTTGGTTAGTTTTGCTTGTAGATTGAAGGGTTAGCAATCAGACATTGTAAAATTAATCGCTCTTACCAAGAGTAACCGCAATGAAAAACTCTTTTAAAAAAGTAGTTTCTCCTAAATATTTTCTAATAGAATTACAGGTAGTAAAAAGGGGGAAATCACCCTTACTTTTTTAAATAGTAAGGCTTAAATTTTGGAGATACCTAGTAAGTAAAACAAAAAACTCCTTACATAATGTATGCAAGGAGTCTTTCTTTTTAGGTTGTTATTTTTCTATTGAGTTAACTCTCTAAATAAACTTTCTAAGTTTTTGTTTTCGGTATTTAGCCCTAGAATTTTTAATCCGTTTTCTTGTGCAAAATCAAAAATTACAGGACGCATATCGTCAACTGAATTAAAAACGAGTATCCAATTATTTTCTAGAGTGTTTTTGTACGATATTATATTGGGTAAACGTTTTATAAACTGCTCTTCCAATTTATAATCAAACGTTACTTTAATTACTTGTTCATTATCTGTTTTAAGTTCTGAAATAAGTTTATTAATTACTATTTCTCCTTTATTAATAATTATAACTCTGTCACACATAGCCTCTACTTCTTGCATAATGTGTGTAGATAACAATACTGTTTTATCTTTTCCTAGCTCTTTTATTAATTCACGGATGTCAACCAATTGATTTGGGTCTAATCCTGTAGTAGGTTCATCTAAAATTAACACTTCTGGGTTGTGTAAAATAGCAGCAGCTAAACCTACACGCTGACGGTATCCTTTAGATAATTGATTTATTTTCTTATGTGCTTCAATCGTTAACCCTACTTTTTCAATAGTTTCATTAATTTTAGACTTTTCTACGTTGTGTAAAGATGCTTGAAACTGTAAATATTCACGCACATACATATCTAAATATAACGGATTATGTTCAGGCAAATAACCTATTTTTTTTTGCGCATCTATAGGATTCGAAATTACATCAATTCCACTAACCAATACAGTTCCTTCTGAAGGCTGAATAAATCCTGTTAAGATTTTCATTGTTGTAGATTTGCCCGCTCCATTGGGGCCTAAAAACCCTACTATTTCTCCTTTTTTTGCTGAAAAAGAAATATTATTAACCGCCTTTTGTGTTCCGTATCTTTTTATTATTGAGGTAAGTTCTATCGACATTTAGTTCTTATGATTTCAGCTGAATTTTCACAGCATTTAATATTGATGAATCGAGCTTTTCTTTTTCAAAAACGGTGAATCCTAGTTTCTTATAAAAGCCTATTGGTGATTTATATGGTTGCTCATTTTCTTTTACATAACTTTCCTCTATGACTACCCAACCATTTAATTTATTATGCCTCTTTTTTAACTTTTCAATTAATCTTTTTCCTATTCCTTTTCCTTGAATTTCTGTATCTAAAATCATCGCAAACCAACATTCTCCTTCACGAATAAAATCACAACACCAACCCAGTACTCGATTCTTTTCAAGGACTAAAAGGTGGTTTTTATTCTTTAACGATCCTAAATATTCATTGAAGTCTTTATTACTTTTCTGTGCAATTACATAGGGGTATTCACGATTCCAAAGTAACCTAACCTGTTCTTTAAAAAGTGGAGATAATTTATTTACTTCTTTAAATTCCATTACCTTCTTTCATAAGAAACGAAGCTATAATCGTATTTATTTTTATCGTCAGCTTTAAAGTCTTCCCTTGCTACTTCTTTCCATATTCCCATATCTATTTCAGGGAAAAAAGCATCTGCTTCGAATTCGTGATGTAAAACAGTTATATCTAACCTATCAACTAAGTTTTGTTCTAGAGCATCCTTATAAATTTGTGCTCCTCCTATAATAAATGCATCCTTTCCACCCGTTAACTCTATGGCTTGCTCAATACTGTTGGCAATTAAACAGCCATCAATAAAGTAGTTGTTATTTCTAGTGATGATTATGGATGTACGGTTAGGTAAAGGTTTTCCAATACTTTCAAAAGTATTGCGCCCCATTAAAATAGGATGTCCTGTCGTAACTTTTTTAAAACGTTTTAAATCGGCAGGTAGGTGCCAAATTAAATCATTATCTTTTCCTAACGCATTATTTTTTGCAATTGCAGCGATGAGTGTAATCATAAATTTAATATGTGTTGCTTACATGTTTTTCACCCATTCTTTAATATATCCTGTAAGATCTCGTTTCTCTGTTGTAGCTTCTTCAAAAGTTTCATTTCTCATGTTATCAACCAATGTATGAATTGCTTTTAATACATTTTCATCGTTAATTTCAGCTATTTTGTCGTAGAGATCTTCTTTTAAAACATCAACGTCTATATTCATTTTTATAACTTTTTTGGTGGTTTCTTACAAAGCTACTAAACAATATATATAAAATAAAGTTAAATTATACTGCTACAACTCCTTTTATATGTGGATGCGGGTCATAACCAAGTAACTCAAAATCTTCAAAAGTAAATTCTTCAATATTTTTTATGGCTGGATTTATTTTCATTTTCGGAAGAGGTCTCAATTCGCGTGATAATTGCAACTCTAATTGCTCCATATGATTATTATATATATGAGCATCGCCAAATGTATGAATAAATTCTCCTGCTTCATAACCACAAACTTGAGCAACCATCATTGTAAATAAAGCATACGATGCTATATTAAAGGGAACTCCTAAAAATATATCTGCACTACGTTGGTACAATTGGCATGAAAGTTTCCCATCTGCTACATAAAATTGAAAAAAAGCATGACATGGTGGAAGTGCTGCTTTACCATTCACTACATTTTCTGCAAATGACTTTGATGTATCTGGTAACACAGAAGGGTTCCATGCAGACACTAACATCCTACGGCTGTTTGGATTACTTTTTAAGGTTTCAATGACTTCTTTTAATTGATCTACTTCATCACTATTCCAATTACGCCACTGATGTCCGTACACTGGACCTAAATCACCATTTTCGTCAGCCCATTCATTCCATATACGTACACCATTTTCTTGCAAATACTTAATATTTGTATCACCTTTTATAAACCATAGTAATTCATAAATAATCGATTTTAGGTGTAACTTCTTAGTTGTTACCATAGGAAACCCTTCACTTAAATCAAATCGCATTTGATATCCAAAAACACTTTTAGTTCCTGTTCCTGTTCTATCTCCTTTCTCGTTTCCGTTTTCTAAAACGTGTTTTACTAAATCGTGATACTGCTTCATCCTTCTGCTTTTAATCGTTAAAATTCTTGAACTGTTTAACAACGTAAAAATAAAAAAGCATCTACAAAAAATGTAGATGCTTTTAAAATTATATTAATAAGTTATCAACTATAACTATGCCCAAACGCAAGTTCCGTTACTTTGACAGTAACCGTAGTCACAAAACTCTTGACCATTTGCAAATCTTGTACAACACATGCGTGTACCTTTACAATAGGTATAACGACCTCCGCTAACTTGGTTTTGCTCATTTTTTGATAACACTTTAATTCCTTTTAAACTTTTAAGTTTATTCATGATAGATTTAATTTGGGGGTTAATATTGGTATAAATATATCAAAAAAAAAGAATAAACAAAACTATTGTATTAAAAAACAACCAATTACCTATAACCTTTTATTTTTATCCTATAATCATCCCTGCTATGGTTGCAGACATTAGCGAAGCAATTGTACCTCCAACTAGGGCTTTCATTCCAAACTCAGATAAATTTTTACGTTGACCTGGTGCTAAAGAACCTATTCCTCCTATTTGAATTCCTATAGAAGCAAAATTGGCAAAACCGCACAACATATACGTAGCCATAATTACTGACTTGTTATAGGTTAAATGTGTAGCGCTTGCTGCATTTTTTAAATCAGCTAACTGGATATATCCTACAAACTCACTTGCAGCTAATTTAATACCTAATAGCTGTCCCATTAATGCCATATCTTCTTTAGCAACACCAATTAACCACATTAAAGGAGCGAAAGCATAACCTAAAATAAATTCTAATGACAATGCTTCATAAGGTGTAGTTCCTTCAATTAATTTATTCAAGGAAGTAAATTTCCAATCAAAATATTCAATTCCATCAAAACCTCCTATACTTCCTAAAATACCATTTATCATGGCTATAAAAGCAATAAAAACTAATAACATAGCTGCAACATTCATTGCCAATTGTAAGCCTTCAGTTGTTCCATTAGCTATAGCATCTAAAATATTTGAACCAATTTTTTCTGATGAAACTTGTACATCTGTATTTACTTCTTCAGTTTGTGGGTATAATATCTTGGAAATGATAATAGCTCCTGGTGCTGCCATTACAGATGCTGCTAATAGGTGTTTTGCATATAATAAGCGTAACGCTTCATCATCTCCTCCTAAAAACCCTATATAAGCTGCTAATACTGCTCCTGCTACGGTTGCCATTCCTCCTATCATTACTAACAAGATTTCAGAACGGTTCATTTTTTCTAAGTATGCCTTAATTAATAAAGGTGCTTCTGTTTGACCTAAGAAAATATTTCCTGCTACTGATAAACTTTCAGCTCCTGATATTTTTAAAAACTTAGATAATAACCAAGCTAAGCCTTTTACTACTTTTTGTATTAGTCCTAAATAAAACAATACTGATGTTAATGCCGAGAAAAATATAATGGTAGGTAGTACTTGAAAAGCAAAGATGAATCCAAAAGAATCCATATCAGCAACTAAACCGCTAAATAAAAACTCACTTCCTGCTCTTGTAAAGTCTAACACACTTACAAACAAGCCTCCAACTAGCTCAAATGTTTTTTGAACAAAAGGAACTTTTAAAACCCCAATTGCTATTAATAACTGAAAAGCCAACCCTAATCCTACTGTTTTCCAATCAATACCTCTTCGGTTTGCACTAAATAAAAAAGCAATAATTAGTAATGTTATCATCCCTAGAGCTCCTCTCCACAAACTTTGCATCGAAAAACCTTGACTTGGAATTATCTTTTTTGTTTTACTGACTACTTCTTCAACGTCTTTCCCTAAAACAACTATTGGTTCTGTTGTGAAATTATATAGTATGTTTTTTTCTGAGAGAGTTAAAACTTCATCTGTTAATTCAACCACGTTGTAATAACGAACTGTATCGTTGGGTTGCTTGTAGTTAAAAATTAATAAGTTGTTTTGATGAATATAGTTTCCTGAAGCTTGTAAACTATCTTTTTCTACTAAAGAGTATGTAAAGTTTCCTTCTGATAAAGTAAAAATATCTGTAGGATCTATAGAAACAATTGAATCTCCTTCTGTTGTTGTAATTGATGAGAAATTCCACTTTTTTTCAATGCTTTGGCTAAAAGTTATCATCGTAACGCAAAGCATTATGAAAGTAAATAGTTTCTTCATTTTTAATATTTTAAATTAAGAACGTTTGCTGATTTCATCACGAATTCTAGCTGCCAACTCATAATTTTCATTGGCTACAGCATCGTTAAGTTGTTCGTGTAATTCTTTAAGTGACAAGTGTGAGTAATTATCCTTTCCTTCTTCTTCTATTGAAAACTCGATTTCATCTTCATCAGATTCTAAATCTTCTTCAATTGTTAATTCTTCATCCATTTTTAGATAAATACCTGCTTTATCTAAAATGTTTTCATATGTAAAAATTGGAGCTTCAAATCGAACTGCCAATGCTATAGCATCTGATGTTCTTGTATCAATAACCTCTTCTATTCCTTCTCTTTCACAAATTAAGCTTGAATAAAATACTCCATCAACTAACTTGTGTATAATTACTTGTTTAACGGTGATAGAGAATCGATCAGAAAACGTTTTAAATAAATCGTGAGTAAGTGGTCTTGGTGGACGGATTTCTTTTTCTAAGGCTATTGCTATTGATTGTGCCTCAAACGCTCCTATGATTATAGGAAGTGTTCTGGTTCCCTCCATTTCACTTAGCACTAAAGCATATGCCCCACTTTGTGTTTGGCTATACGAAATCCCTTTTATAGTTAGTTTAATTAAACTCATGTACAATCAATCATCATAAAATACAAAAAAACTGTCTAAATTTAGGCCTTTTGCTTAAAATTTTAGACAGCCTTCTAAAGTGGGCACAATTTACTAAAAATTATGAGTTGAACTCTAATTTCTAGAAAAAGAAAAAATTACCACTATTTTATGCTTGTTTAAAAGCTTTTAATTTTTCTACTAACTGAGGTACAACTTCAAAAGCATCACCAACAATACCATAATCGGCAGCTTTAAAGAAAGGTGCTTCTGGATCTGTGTTAACAACGACTTTTACCTTAGATGCGTTAATTCCTGCTAAATGCTGAATTGCACCTGAAATACCTATAGCTATGTATAAGTTTGAAGCTACAGGCTTACCAGTTTGACCAACGTGTTCGCTATGAGGACGCCATCCTAAATCAGATACAGGCTTAGAACATGCAGTTGCAGCACCTAAAACATCAGCTAACTCTTCAACCATTCCCCAGTTTTCAGGTCCTTTTAAACCTCTACCTGCAGAAACAACAATATCAGCATCAGCAATAGTAACTTTACCAGTTGCTCTATTAATATTTTCAGATTTCACTCCTAATTCAGGTAATGTAGCATCAAAACTCTCAGTAGAACCACTTACCGGATTTTCATGTGCTCCATATGAGTTTTTAGCAACACCCACTACTTTGTTATCAGTTGAAATTTCAGTATTGTTGAAGCCTTTATTTGAGAATGCTTTTCTCTTAACAACAAAAGGACTAGTGCTACTTGGTAATGCTACCGCATTTGAAGCATATCCAGCTTCTAAAGCTACAGCTACTAACGGTCCTACAGTTAATCCATCAACACTAGAATCGATAATTACCGTGTTAGCTCCTTTTGCTTCTGCTACTTGTTTAATAATTGAAGCATATGCTTTAGCATTGAATGAAGATAAGTCATTCTTTACCTCTACTACTTTCTCTGCTCCGTAAGTATATAATTCAGAAGCATCACCTCCATTAATAGTTAACACTACTAAGTCGCTTCCTAATTGTTCTGCTACTTTTTTTCCGTATGAAACAACTTCAAAAGCTGTTTTTTTGAATTTTCCTTCCGATGAATCGGCAAAAACTAATACAGACATATTTATTTATTTTTTAGTCGTTAGTGGTCAGTTTTTAATCATTAACTAAGCACTAACAAGTATTTTTATTCTTTCTTTTAAACTCTATTAAAACAGTTCAACTGATTAAATTACTTTTGCTTCGTTATGTAATAAATCAATTAAATCATCAACATTATCAACTAACTTAACAGCTCCTTTTGGTGCTGGTTTTTCAAAGTTTTGAGTTGCTGTTGCTGCTGTTGCTCCAGTTGGTTCTACCACGTTTAATGGTTTTTTACGTGCCATCATAATACCTCTCATATTAGGAATGCGTAAATCTTTTTCTTCTACAATTCCTTTTTGACCTGCTATCACCATTGGTAAAGTAGAGGATACTTTTTCTTCACCTCCATCAATCTCTCTATTCAAAGTAACATTTGTTCCGTCTACCTCTACACCAACACATCCATTAACAAAGTTAAAATCTAACAAAGAAGCTAACATTCCAGGAACCATTTGTCCGTTATAGTCTGCTGATTCTTTTCCTGCTAATACTAAATCATATCCTCCATTTTTAACAACTTCAGCTAATTCTTTAGCTACCATAAAACCGTCAGTTGGTTCAGCGTTTACACGAATTGCATCATCTGCTCCAATTGCTAACGCTTTACGTAAAGTAGGCTCTGTAGAAGCTCCTCCAACATTCACTACAGTTACACTCGCTCCTTGCTTTTCTTTAAACCACATGGCACGAGTTAAGCTAAACTCGTCGTATGGATTAATAACATATTGAACCCCGTTAGTATCAAACTTTGTATCGTTATCAGTAAAGTTGATTTTTGAAGTAGTATCAGGTACATGACTGATACAAACTAATATTTTCATATATATCGTTGTTTTAAAGAAACTTAATTTTATGCCACGAAGTTAAGGATTTTTTTTAATTTATTATGCACGCATAATAAATTTTTTCCTTAACATTAATCAGTCTCAAAATTAAGGTATTATTATTACATAATCATTTGTTGTTTTTAAAACTACAATATTACCCCTATTTTTATTATTTTTGCACTCTTGATAAACAACTACTTATAAAACGTATGAAAACAGTACAATTTAGAGAAGCCGTTTGCGAAGCAATGAGCGAAGAAATGCGTAGAGATGAAAGCATTTATTTAATCGGTGAAGAAGTTGCTGAGTATAACGGAGCATATAAAGCCAGTAAAGGAATGCTAGACGAGTTTGGTGACAAACGTGTTATTGATGCTCCTATTGCCGAACTAGGCTTTGGTGGTATTGCTGTAGGATCAGCAATGAATGGTAACCGCCCTATTGTTGAGTATATGACTTTTAATTTCTCTTTAGTAGGAATTGACCAAATTATTAACAATGCTGCAAAAATCCGTCAAATGAGTGGTGGACAATTCAACTGCCCTATTGTTTTTCGTGGACCAACAGCTTCTGCAGGTCAATTAGCAGCAACCCACTCACAAGCTTTTGAAAGTTGGTATGCAAACTGCCCAGGATTAAAAGTAATTGTTCCTTCTAATCCATACGATGCTAAAGGTTTATTAAAAGCTGCTATTCGAGATGATGATCCAGTTATTTTTATGGAGTCTGAACAAATGTATGGTGATAAAATGGAAATTCCTGAAGGAGAATATATCATCCCTATTGGAGTTGCTGATATTAAAAGAGAAGGTACCGATGTTACGGTAGTTTCTTTTGGTAAAATTATTAAAGAAGCATACAAAGCTGCTGACGAATTGGCTAAAGAAGGTATTTCTATTGAAATTATTGATTTACGCACAGTTCGTCCGATGGATCATAAAGCTATTTTAGAATCTGTTAAGAAGACAAATAGATTAGTTATTTTAGAAGAAGCTTGGCCATTTGGTAGTGTTTCATCAGAAATTACTTTTAGGGTACAAGACGAAGCATTTGATTATTTAGATGCTCCTATTAAAAGAATTACAACTGCCGACGCTCCTGCACCTTATTCTCCAGTATTATTGGAAGAATGGTTACCTAATGCGAATGATGTTATTTCAGCAGTAAAAGAAGTGATGTACCGCAAGTAATTGAAGAAAAAAGAAATTGAAAAAATAAATTAAAATCCTTTTGACTCAGGTCAAAAGGATTTTGTAGTAAAAAAAATAATGAAACATCTTCTTACCTTATTACTGCTACTAACTACCAGTATTTTAAGTGCACAATTAACTATACAAGGTAAAGTGGTTGACGAATTTGACACTCCTATGCCTTTCGTTAATGTAATTCTAAAAAACACCACTTATGGAACCACAACAGACGATAATGGAAAGTTTTTCCTAAAAACCAACAAATATAGGGGCACACTAGAAATTTCCTTTGTAGGTTTTCAAACTCACACTATTAAAGTGAGTCAAAAAACAAAGTTTTTGAATATTGTTTTAAAAGAAGAAAGTAATGAACTTGAAGAAGTTGTTATCGTTACCAAACCTAAAAAAAGGTTAAAGAAAAAAGAAAATCCTGCTTATAGAATTTTAAAAGAAATTTGGAAACGTAAAAGAAAAAATGGACTTGACTTAGTTGATCATTATCAATATAAAAAAAACACATCCATAGAAATAGGTCTTAATAATTTAGACACTCTTTTCTTAAAAAAGATATTTAAGAAAGAATACAAACAAGCACTTCAAGAAATAAAGTATGATAGCGACGGAATAAACTATTATATCCCTATTTATTTAAATGAACAAGTTGCCAATGTCTATGGAGACAACAAAAATAATAATATCAGAGAAGACATAGAGGCTGAGAAATCAGAAGGACTTAGCGCTCAGGGTTTTATTTTTGACCGAATGGCCAACACCTTTCAAAATATTGATGTTTTTAAAAACAACATTACATTACTTCAAAAGCCTTTTATCAGTCCTTTATCTACTGATGGTTTTTCTACATATGACTATGTTCTTTACGATAGTGTCGTAAACAACAATAAAAAGCTTTACAATATTTATTTCTTTCCAAGGCGCGATGGAGATTTGGCCTTTCAAGGTAATTTTTGGGTAGCTGACAAAAATTTTTCTATCAAAAAATTAAAAATGAAAGTTCATAAAAGTATTAATTTAAACTTTGTAAGAGGACTTAGCTTTGAAAAAGAGTTTGAGGTACGAAACGACAGTATTTACATCCCTACCAAAAATGCTTATGAAGGTGATTTTACATTCATCGATAAAAACGAAAGCAATAAAGGATTAACAATTAAAAAAGATATTACTTTTAAGAATTATGTCTTAAACAAAGCTCTTCCTAAAAACTTCTATGAACAAACTATTGAGAAAATTAGACCTGATCAATATGAAAAAGAAGATTCTTACTGGAAGAATATTCAAACCGATGAAAGTAAAAAAACACACAAACTAATTGAAAGTGTTAAAGAAAAAAAACAAATAAAAAATTTAACAGGATTAATAAACACGGTAGCCAGTGGTTATATAAACACCAAACTAGGTGTTCAAATTGGACCTTTGTGGACTGCTTTTGCCAGTAACCAAGTAGAAGGCTTTAGAACTAAAGTTGGATTCAGAACCTTTGTAACCAAAGACGATCGTTTTCGTTTAGGTGGGCATATTGCTTACGGCTTTAAAGACGAACGAGTAAAATATGGTGCAGAAGCACGTTATCTTTTATCTTACAAACCTAGAATTGCCGTTGGAGTTGCATACCAAAACGATATTGAGCAACTCGGTAGTACTCTTTTAAACACAACACAACTTTTAGGAAGAAGCTTTGGAACAACTGCATTATTTTCAAGAGGAGACAATTTCTTTTTATCTGATGTTGAAAAAATAGCTGCAAACTTTGATTATCAAATTCAGCAAAACTTACATGTAGGTTTTAATTTTTCTCACTCAAAAATTAAATCAGCTTCTGAGAAAGATTTCTCTATGAATTACAGAGATGAAAACGGAAATATTCAATCACAAGTTACTGATGTGGCTTCTGATATTTATGTTTCTTTCACTCCCGGAAGGTTTGTATATGGACTGGGGGTAGAAAGGCGTTTTGGACGAAATGTATTCCCTACTTTTGTACTGAACTACCGAAGAGGTTACAAAGGGCCTTTTAACGGAACTCACAGTTACGATAAAATTCAGTTTAAATACAGCCAACCTATTTTATTAAGTAAATTCGGAACTTTAGACGCTAGTTTTGAAGCTGGAAAAACATTTGGAACAGTTCCAGTTGCCTTATTAAGCCCTATCCCTGCCAACCAAACATTTTCTTTAGTTAAAGACACTTTCGCATTACTAAATTACTACGATTTTGTAGCTGATGAATATTTGGCAGGACATTTTGAACACCATTTTAATGGTTATATTCTAAATAGAATACCCCTATTAAAAAAACTAAAACTAAGAAGCTTAGTTTCTTTTAGAGCTGCTTACGGGAACATTTCTCAACAAAATAGAGCTATAAATGATGGATTAGTCAATAGTAGTGGAGCGCATAATGTTAACTATAACGCTCCAAACAAACTATATTACGAATACAGTGTAGGATTAGAAAATATTGGATATGGTAACTTACGTTTTCTGAGAATTGACGCTATTTGGAGAAGTAATTATACACCTCCTGCAGGATCAATTGTTGCTCCAACACCTAAATTTGCTATCCGTATTGGTATTAAACCCGGCTTATAATCATACATTTAACCATAAAATACCTTTGTTTTTTCTTTAAAAAAACTAATAAATCACTACTTTTGCAAACCGATTTTTAGAAAACGAAGAAAAGTTTAGAATATATGACCGCAAAAGAAAGAAAAACAGTTGATGTTTTAATTGAAATACCAAAAGGTAGTAGAAACAAGTATGAATACGATTTTGATTTAGGAAAAATTCGTTTTGACAGAATGTTATTCTCATCAATGATGTATCCTGGAGACTATGGATTTATCCCTCAAACTTTAGCGTTAGATGGTGACCCATTAGACGTATTAGTATTGGGTGCTGAACCAACTTTTCCTATGTGTGTTATGGAAGTAAAACCAATTGGTGTTTTCCATATGGCAGACGAAAAAGGGCCAGATGAAAAAATAGTTTGTGTCCCTGTTTCTGACCCAATTTGGAACAGATACAACGATATTACTGATCTAAATCCACACCGTCAAAAAGAAATCACTCACTTCTTCCAAGTATACAAAGACTTAGAAAAGAAAAAAGTTGATATTGGAGACTGGGGTAATGCTGATGAAGCCTACGAAATATTAGATAAATGTTTAGAGCGTTATGAAAATAGCGAGCATAAAGCAAAAGGAAGTTTTACTATTTAATTTGTAGAATTCTCTTCTAAATAAAACAAAAAACCTCTCAGTTGTAACTGAGAGGTTTTTTGTTTAGTTATTGATTTTGTTATATTTACGAACACTTATAACTAATCAAATAACAATAACATGAAACAAAACATGATATATGTGCCAATACTATTGGCAATTTTAGGACTCGTTTTTATGTACATAAAAATGGTCTGGGTTAAAAAACAAGATGCAGGAAATGATAAAATGAAATCTATTTCAAAAAGTATTAAAGAAGGAGCTCTTGCTTTCTTAGCCGCTGAATATCGACTGTTACTAATCTTTGTAATTATTGCCTCATTAGCTTTATTCGGAATCTCTCAATTAGTAGAAACGACAAGTATTATGATAGTTCCTGCATTCATTATAGGAGCAATCTTTTCTGCCTTAGCAGGTAATATAGGAATGCGAATAGCTACCGATGCTAACGCGAGAACAGCAGAAGCTGCAAAAACAAGTTTACCACAAGCTTTAAAAGTATCTTTTGGAGGAGGAACCGTAATGGGTCTTGGTGTTGCAGGTTTAGCTGTTTTAGGTCTAAGTTTATTTTTTCTAATATTTGTTGGTCAATTTATTACAGATGGTGGAAATTTCTATAATGAAATGACTGTCGTACTAGAAGCTTTAGCTGGTTTTTCTCTAGGAGCCGAATCTATCGCTTTGTTTGCTCGTGTTGGTGGAGGTATTTACACCAAAGCCGCCGATGTAGGTGCAGATTTAGTTGGAAAAGTAGAAGCTGGTATTCCAGAAGACGACCCTCGTAATCCAGCTACTATAGCAGATAACGTAGGTGATAACGTAGGTGATGTTGCAGGTATGGGGGCCGATTTGTTTGGTTCGTACGTAGCAACCGTACTAGCAGCCATGGTACTAGGAAACTATGTTATTAGAGATATGTCTATAACCTCACCTTTTTCTGATGCCTTTAACGGAATGGGACCTATTTTACTTCCTTTAGTAATTGCAGGAGTTGGTATTATTGCTTCCATTATTGGAACTTTTTTAGTAGGAATTAAGGATAATAGTGCAAAAGAAGCACAAGTACAAAAAGCACTAGATACTGGAAACTGGGTCGCTATTATTTTAACATTAATAGCTAGTTTCTTCTTGATTAAATGGATGCTTCCTCAAACAATGCAAATGAAGTTCTTCGGAGAAGGCTTTAAAGAAGTAGCAGCTATCAATGTGTTTTGGGCTGCCTGTATTGGTTTAGCTGTAGGAGCATTAATCTCAATGGTTACAGCTTATTATACCAGTTTAGGTAAAAAACCAGTGTTAGCTATCGTACAAAATAGTGCTACAGGTGCTGGAACCAATATTATTGCTGGTTTAGCGGTAGGTATGAAATCTACTTTTTTATCTGTTTTATTATTTGCAGCAGCTATTTATGGCTCATATTATTTCGCTGGATTTTACGGAGTTGCTTTAGCAGCTTCAGCAATGATGGCAACAACGGCAATGCAATTAGCTATTGATGCATTCGGTCCTATTGCAGATAATGCGGGTGGAGTTGCTGAAATGAGTGAATTAGAAGATCACGTCCGTGAACGTACCGACATATTAGACTCTGTAGGAAATACTACTGCTGCAGTTGGTAAAGGATTCGCCATCGCTTCCGCAGCTTTAACAGCCTTAGCTTTATTTGCTGCTTATGTGACTTTTACAGGAATTGACGGAATAAATATTTTTAAAGCTGATGTATTAGCAATGTTATTTGTTGGAGGAATGATTCCTGTTATATTCTCAGCATTAGCCATGCAATCGGTAGGAAAAGCAGCTATGGAAATGGTACATGAAGTACGTCGACAGTTTAGAGAAATCCCAGGAATTATGGAAGGAACGGGCACCCCTGAATATGCAAAATGTGTAGATATTTCAACCAAAGCTGCTTTAAAAGAAATGATTTTACCAGGCTTAATTACTATCATCACTCCAATTATTATCGGATTGGTTTTTGGTGCTGAACCTTTAGGTGGTTATATGGCCGGTGTCTGTGTATCGGGTGTTATGTGGGCTATTTTCCAAAATAATGCTGGTGGCGCTTGGGATAATGCAAAAAAATCGTTTGAAGCTGGTGTTGAAATTAACGGAGAAATGATTTACAAAGGTTCTGATGCGCATAAAGCAGCCGTTACAGGTGATACTGTTGGTGACCCTTTTAAAGATACCTCTGGGCCATCAATGAATATTTTAATTAAACTTACGTGTTTAGTTGGTTTAGTTATTGCCCCAATATTAGGCGGACATACTTCTTCTGAAACACATGAAGAGACAGAAAATATTAAAGTTTGGATTGACAAAAACGGTGAAAAACATGAAATAAAACTTTCTACTGATACTGAATTTACTACTGAGAACAAGTTAGAAAATATCGTTAAAGTAAACATTGAAAAGAATGATGATGGTACTGCTAAAGCAATTATTTCTACTACAATTGTTAAAAACGGTGAAGAAACAACTGAAGAAAAAACTTTTGAAGGTACTTTAGAAGAAGTTGAACAAAAAATTAAAGAGTACGAAAACTCAAAAAAAGAATAATACCAGTTATGATTTGAAATTACGGTAAAAGAAAATGATGATTTTTTTCTTTATCCAAGTTTCAAAAATCAGACATAGCCTTAGCTACGTTTTCTTTTTTAAATGAAGAAGAAAGGGAAAAAAGGTGTTTTATTACGGTAATTTCAAGTTGTAAATGGTATAACCCTCAAAATTATATAAAACTCAAACCCGATAGCAGTATTTCTATCGGGTTTCTTATTTTTGTGGCGATGTCAAGAACCGTCCGTATTTTTTCTATAGACACCCCTGAGCTCTTCAAGCAAAAGCTGTTTGTTTGGGCTAAACAATTTGAAACAGCTATTTGGCTAGATTCTAACAATTACGAGCAACAATATAGCTCTTTCGATTGTGCTTTAGCTGTAGAAGAGTTTACTTCTATTAAAACAGATTACTATAATGCTTTTGATAAACTAAAAGAATATCAATCTTTCACCAAAGACTACATCTTTGGTTACATTAGTTACGATGTTAAAAATGATGTAGAAAAACTGACTTCTAAGAATTTTGACGGACTTCATCTTCCTGATTTATATTTTTTTCAACCTCAAAAACTACTATTCATCAAAGGAAATACTGTTGAATTTCATTACTTACAAATGATTGATGATGAATTAGAAGAAGATTTTGAAGATATTATTGAAACAAACCCTTCTATTAATAATTATCAACAAGAAGAAACAGATGAAGTAAAAATAAAACTACGTATCCATAAAGATGAATACTATCAAAAAGTAGAAAAAGTATTAGAACATATACATAGAGGAGATATTTATGAAGCTAACTTCTGTCAAGAATTCTATGCAGAAAACACAGTTATAAACCCCTATAAAGTATACACACAATTAAACAAAATATCGGAACCTCCATTTGCTACTTTTTTCAGAAACGACAATCATTACCTACTATCTGCAACTCCCGAACGATATATTAGAAAAGAAAATTCTAAAATTATTTCGCAACCTATTAAAGGGACAGCAAAACGTTTGATTGACCCGATTGAAGATGAAAAAATAGCTTTTGATTTAGCTCGTGATGAAAAAGAACGGTCAGAAAATATTATGATTGTAGATTTAGTTCGTAACGACTTATCAAGAACAGCTAAAAAAGGAAGTGTCCAAGTAGAAGAACTATGTAAAGTATATTCGTTTAAGCAAGTACATCAAATGATTTCTACCGTAGTTTCAGAAATTGAAAATACCACACATCCAGTTGATGTAATTAAAGATACTTTTCCTATGGGAAGTATGACCGGAGCTCCAAAAATTTCTGCCATGAAAATCATTGAAGACCTAGAAGAAACCAAACGTGGCCTATACTCTGGAACCGTAGGCTATTTTACTCCAAATGGCGACTTCGATTTTAACGTAGTTATCCGAAGTATTTTATACAATTCCGAGAACAAATACGTTTCATACTCAGTTGGTGGGGCTATTACAGCAAAATCTACTCCAGAAAAGGAGTATGAAGAATGTTTACTCAAAGCCAAGGCTATGAAATATGTTTTAACGCACACTAACAAAAGTTAACTATATTTATAGCAAATACTCAGAAAAAGTATTTCTAATCAAAAAACTATTACAAAAAATAAAGAAATGAAAAACACAATTAAACTTATACTATTCGTTGCTATTATTGCATCAATGACGTCTTGTAAAGCAAACAAGTATTCGTTTTTAAACGACTATCCTACTAAAAATGTTCCTTTGGTTGATAGCACAAACTTTAGCAATCATGTAGAGGGTAAATTATTAACAAAACCACAACAAGAGCTTTTAAAACTTCCTTCAATTTTTGAAGAGCAATTAGATGAAGAGAATGCTAAAATTGGTGTTTCCTATCTCCCAAAAATATCAGAAAGCTTTCAATCAGTAGTATATTATTTCTATCCAAATAATACTGAGTTAATCTCTATGCTGGTAACTTACGATAAACAATTTAATATAATTAATAGTCAAGTATTGGCTTATGACGAAATTGCGGAAGGAATGTTAAAAACCACCTCTACTCTTAATAAAAATAGTATTGAATTAGTTGAATATATTTCTGACGCTCCTTCTACTATTATTTTTAATATTTTAGAAGACGGAAACATTACAAGAGACTAATGACACACCATACATTCACATTCAATTTTCATAAAACTGAGTTTTTTGGTCAGTATTGGCAACCGGAAACTGTAAAAGCTATAGTGGTAATTATTCACGGAATGGGAGAACATTCTGGCAGATATGAACACGTTGCCAAAAAACTAACCGATAATAATTTTGGTGTAATTGCTTTTGACCATTTCGGTCATGGAAAAACAACAGGGAAAAGAGGACACAATCCAGGGTATAATTATGTATTAAAAAGTGTTACTAAACTTATTGAAAAAACTAAAGAGGTTTTTGGTGATAAACCTACGTTTTTATATGGGCACTCTATGGGAGGCAACACTGTAATTAATTACACGCTTAGAGAAAAACACCATCTAAAAGGAGTCATAGCTACTAGTCCTTTTTTACGTTTAGCTTTTCAGCCACCTGCTTGGAAGCTTTCGTTAGGAAAAGTAATGCAAAAAATAGCTCCCTCAGTGACTTTAGGAAATGAGTTAGATGCTAATGATGTATCTCGTGATCCTGTTGAAGTTGAAAAGTATAGTAATGACCCATTAGTTCATGATAAGGTGAGCCCTAATTTTTCTTTATCATTTATTGATGCTGGTGAATGGGCTATTAATAATGCATCTTCTTTAAAAACTCCAATGTTATTATTACACGGTACAGGTGATAAAATTATTGATTATAAAGGCACGGAGGCTTTTGCTAACAATACGCCTAAAGCTAGTATAAAACTATACGAAGGAGGATATCATGAGTTACAAAATGACTTATGTAAAGAAGAAATGTTACAAGATGTTGTAAGCTGGTTAAACACTCAATTACAATAATTATTATTCACATGCTCCAACAATTAGCAAAACATATTGACGAACAATTTTCTTTTTTAAAAGAAAAAAAGTTACTAATTGCTATTTCTGGGGGAGTTGATAGTGTTGTACTAACACACCTCTTACATCAACTACAGTTTAATATTTCGTTAGCACACTGTAATTTTCAACTAAGAGGAAAAGAAAGTGATTTAGATGAACTCTTTATTAAAGAGTTAGGAAAAAGTTTGAACATTCAAACATTTACAACACGCTTTAACACTAATGAATATGCTACTAAAAATAAATTATCAACACAACTAGCAGCAAGAGAGTTACGTTACAGTTGGTTTGACTCCCTAAGTAAAGAAAATAATTTTGATTATATATTAACAGCCCATCATGCTGATGATAATTTAGAGACATTTTTAATTAATCTCTCTCGAGGTACTGGTTTAGAAGGCTTAACAGGAATTCCTTCAATTAATAAAAATATCATTAGACCTTTACTTATTTTTTCTCGTGAAGAGATTATAACCTTTGCCAAAAAAAATAATATTGAATGGCGTGAAGATGAAAGTAATTCAGAAACCAAATATCTTCGAAATAAAATACGCCACCAGATTGTACCTACACTAAAAGAATTGAATGACAGCGTTTTAAAAAACTTCAATAAAACAATTGATCATTTAAAAGAGTCTCAACAAATTATTGATGATAAAATAGCGGACATTACCCATGAAATTGTCTCAAAAGAGGGAGATTTATTAAAAATAAATATTGAAAAACTGTTAAAGTTATCCAACCCAAAAGCATACCTCTACCAGCTGCTAAAGTCCTATAAATTCACGGAATGGAACGATGTTTACAACTTGATTTATGCTCAATCTGGCAAGCAGATTTTAACAAAATTTTATACTTTGTTGAAAGACAGAGATTTTTTATTACTTTTACGCACTAATGAAAAAAGTTCCTTTGACAAGGAATATTTCATTATTAGGGAGGAAAACAAAGAAATTACAGCACCGATAAAGCTGCAACTAAAAAAAGTTCTAAAAAAAACTAACATTAATAAAGAAAACATTTATGTTGATTATGAACTTCTTAACTTCCCTCTAAAACTCAGACGGTGGAAATCCGGCGACTTTTTTTATCCTAAAGGAATGATAGGTCGAAAAAAAGTAAGTAAATATTTTAAAGACGAAAAAATATCAATTGTAAACAAAAATAAAATTTGGTTGCTCTGTTCTAGTAAAAACGAAGTTATTTGGATAGTAGGAAAACGACAAGATAGACGCTTTTTACCAACAGAAAAAACAACCAAACTATTAAAAATTAGTATTTAATTAACCCCATCAAACTACATATAGAATGAAAAAATTCTTTACTCTATTTTTATTATTCATAGGTTTAGCGGTTTATTCTCAATCTGACGATAACCCCGTAGTTGTTACTCCTAAGGTAGAGAAAATCTCTGATACTGAGTACGACTTAATTTTTGACGTGTTAATTGCTGAAGACTGGCATTTATATTCTCAATACAACCCTGAAGATGCTTCACTACCTATGACAATTGCACCAGCAGAAGGACAATCTGGATATACCTTAAATGGTAAAGCAAAAGAAAGTGAAACAGAAACTCAGTTTAGTGAAATCTGGGGAAAAGATGAAATCTTCTTTGTTGACGAAGGTAAGTTAATTCAAAGAATTACTGTTTCAGACTCAACTTTAACAAAAGTTACATTAAATCTTGATGCCCAAGTTTGTAAAGAATACTGTTTACCTTTTGATGAAGATTTTACATTTTCTTTAACAGGTGAAAAAGTAACACAAACAGTTGCTGAAGTTGATGACAAAAGTAAAGAACTATCTCAAACTTTAAATTTAGACTTAAAAAATACAATTTTATTAAAAAGCTCAACTGACACAAATACTGGTGAAGAAGAGGAAGACAATAGTCTTTTAAATATTTTCCTATTAGGTTTTGTTGGTGGATTATTAGCTTTCCTAACTCCATGTGTATTTCCAATGGTTCCTTTAACTGTATCGTTTTTCACAAAACGTACAGAAAAAAGAGGAAAAGGTGTTGGTAGCGCTATCCTATACGGTTTTTTCATCGTATTAATTTATGGTTTAATAAGTCTTCCTTTTCATTTCTTAGATACTTTAGATCCTGAAATATTAAATAGTATTTCAACAAACATATGGTTAAACCTATTTTTCTTTGTAATACTAATATTTTTTGCAGGTTCATTCTTCGGTTTTTATGAATTAACACTACCTAGTTCTTGGAGTAATAAAGCAGATAGCGCTTCAAATGTTGGAGGCGTTCTTGGAGTTTTCTTCATGGCATTAACTTTAGCTATTGTATCATTTTCTTGTACAGGACCTATTTTAGGTTCATTATTAGCAGGATCATTAAGTGGAGGAGCAATGCAATTATCTGTAGGTATGGTTGGTTTTGGTTTAGCATTAGCTTTACCTTTTGCTCTTTTTGCGATGTTCCCTAACTGGTTAAACACATTACCAAAATCTGGTGGATGGTTAAATACTGTTAAAGTTGTTTTAGGATTTATTGAATTAGCTTTTGCATTTAAATTCTTATCAAATGCTGATTTAGTAGGACACT
Source organism: Tenacibaculum mesophilum (assembly GCF_003867075.1). Lineage (NCBI taxonomy): Bacteria > Pseudomonadati > Bacteroidota > Flavobacteriia > Flavobacteriales > Flavobacteriaceae > Tenacibaculum > Tenacibaculum mesophilum. The sequence goes on from NZ_CP032544.1 coordinate 2,044,712, forward strand.
GGGGAATACTAAAAAGAGAAATTTTTATTGGAATATGGGCTTTAATTGCGTTCCTTTTAGCACTGTACTTATTTGGTTTCATAGGAAAAAGGTATGGTAAAATGACCTTATTTAGAGTTTTAGTAGGAATTGGAGCCTTAGCTTTAGCAGTATACTTAGCTCCTGGTGTAATGGAAAACCCTTCTTGGAGTCAAAATAAATTATTAAGTGGGTTTGCTCCACCTAAATTCCATAGTATATACAAAAAAGACAATCAATGTCCTTTAAACTTAAACTGTTTTAAAGATTTTGATGAAGGTATAGCTTACGCAAAATCTGTTAACAAGCCTGTTTTATTAGATTTTACAGGATGGGCATGTGTTAACTGTCGTAAAATGGAAGAAAACATATGGAGTCAACCAGATATCTACTCATTAATAAATGATGATTATGTATTAATTTCATTATATGTTGATGATCATCAAAGAATGTTACCAGAAGAAGAGCAATTTGATTTTATTAAATCTAATGGGAAAGTAAAAAGAATTAGAACCTATGGTGATAAATGGGCTACTTTCCAGTCTGCTAACTTTAAAACAGCTTCTCAACCATTTTATGTACTAATGAGTCCTGAACTTGAAATATTAAACTCACCTCAACAATATACAGATCACGGAACATACTATAATTGGTTAAAAACTGGTTTAGATAGATTTAACTCTAACTAATTATAATATAAATATTATATATTTAAAAGCCTCTTTTTTAAAAAAGAGGCTTTTTTTATATCTTTCAATAAAAAATATATGACACCAGAAACTATTATCAGCATATTTTTAGGAATTGGCTTAGCTGCTTCCGTAGGGTTTAGAGTATTTTTACCTCTATTTACGTTAAGCTTAGCAGGATATTACAATGTTATTCCATTAAATGAAAACTGGCTGTGGGTAGCAAGTACCCCTGCTATTATAGCATTAGGTGTAGCTACAATATTAGAAATATTTGCATATTATATTCCTTGGTTTGACAACTTACTCGATACCATAGCTGTTCCGTTAGCCGCAATTGCAGGTACTGCAGTAATGGTTTCAACTGTGGCAGATTTATCACCAGTTATTACTTGGGCTTTAGCAATTATTGCTGGTGGCGGAACAGCATCAGCTATAAAGGGCACTGCTGCTTCTACTCGACTTACTTCTACAGCAACAACTGGAGGAGTTGCCAATCCAATTATTTCAACCGTAGAAACAGGCACCTCGTTAGTTATGTCTGCATTTTCTATTTTTTTTCCTATACTGGCTATTATTCTAGTTATTTTGATTTTTATTAGTATACGTAAAATGTTTAAATACATTTTTTCTAAATCAAAAAAGGTATAATTATTAGTGTTATTTTTATAAATCTAACTTTTATGAAAAATAATATTACTACCATCTTTTTAATTACCGTCATACTTTCTACTTCAGCACAAGAAATTAAGAAAAAAGAGAAAGCCCCTGGAAGCATTTATACTTTCTCCAATACCTATTCTACTTTTTATGATTCATCAACAGTTAATAAAAATTTAGATTTAAATGGATTATCTTTTTTTATTGTAAATCAACAAGACATTGATAACAATTCTTTCTCTATTCCATTTGATAAACTAAATAAAAAACCTACTTCTTTTATTTATGATGACTATATAGATTATCAAAATAACAACCTTTTAAAAGGGTTCTTAAAAAAGAATGATCCAACTCATTGGAGTCCACAGCAGATGCAATTACAATAAGTTTTATTTTTTCTCTATCTTTAGCGAAAAGAGAAAAATATGCTAGTAAAAGTCTATGGAAGTGCTGTTTTTGGTATTGAAGCAACCACAATTACTGTTGAAGTTAATATTGATAAAGGTATAGGATATCATTTAGTTGGATTACCCGATAAAGCTGTAAGTGAAAGTTCGTATCGAATCTCTGCCGCTTTAGCTAATAACAGTTACAAACTCCCTGGAAAGAAAATCATTATTAACATGGCACCAGCCGATATTCGTAAAGAAGGTGCTGCCTACGATTTAACTTTAGCTATTGGTATTTTGGCTGCCTCCAATCAAATAAAATCAGAACAGATTGATGAATATATTATTATGGGAGAACTTTCTCTTGATGGAAGTTTACAACCTATAAAAGGAGCTCTACCTATTGCTATTAAGGCTCGTGAAGAAGGATTTAAACACTTTATCCTTCCAAAAGAAAATGCCAAAGAGGCTGCTATAGTTAATGACTTAAATGTTCTTGGGGTAGACAATATTATGGAAGTTATAAACCATTTTGATGGTAACAAACTAATTGAACCTACAACCGTTGACACCCGTGCTGAATTTTACAAGCATATTGACTTTCCTGAGTTTGATTTTGCTGATGTAAAAGGACAAGAATCTATAAAACGTTGCATGGAAATTGCCGCTGCTGGTGGACATAATATCATTCTTATTGGACCTCCAGGAGCAGGTAAAACAATGTTAGCAAAACGTTTACCATCCATTCTTCCTCCTATGACCTTACACGAAGCCTTAGAAACCACTAAAATACATTCAGTGGTAGGAAAAGTAAAAAATACTGGCTTAATGTATCAACGTCCCTTTCGCTCACCACATCATACAATTTCAGATGTTGCGCTCGTAGGTGGAGGACAATACCCACAACCTGGAGAAATATCTTTGGCACATAATGGTGTTTTATTTTTAGATGAACTTCCCGAATTTAAGCGTACCGTTTTAGAGGTAATGCGTCAACCTTTAGAAGATAGAGAAGTTACTATATCACGTGCGCGTTTTACCGTAAACTACCCTAGTAGTTTTATGTTAGTTGCTAGTATGAATCCGAGTCCTTCTGGATATTTCAACAATCCCGACTCACCGGTTACCTCCTCTCCTGCCGAAATGCAACGTTATTTAAGCAAAATTTCTGGTCCCTTGTTAGACAGAATCGATATCCACATTGAAGTAACACCAGTACCTTTTGATAAGCTCTCTGATGAACGAAAAGGAGAAAGTAGTGTAGATATTAGAAAAAGAGTTACCCTTGCTCGTGAAATACAAACAACTAGATTTAAAAACCTTGAAAACATTCATTACAACGCACAAATGAATGTAAAGCAAATTCGTGAATTTTGTAAATTATCAGAAGAAAGTAAAAGCTTATTAAAAGTGGCCATGGAAAAGTTAAACCTATCAGCTAGGGCTTATGACAGAATTTTAAAAGTATCTCGTACCATTGCCGATTTAGCTTCTTCCGAAAATATACTATCCGAACATATTACCGAAGCAATTCAGTATAGAAGTCTAGATCGTGAAGGTTGGTTAGGATAATTATAAAGTTAAAATTCAATAAAGTATACAACTTTAAGACAGTTAGTGAAATGTTAAAAAATTGTGCTTTCATATAAAATCACTAATTTAGGCGTTTATTTAAAAAGCTAAACAGCAAAATTAAACATACACCCTAATGAAAAAATTAGTTTACTTATTGGCATTTTCTATTGCCTTAGTTTCATGTAAAGAGAAACAAAAAGATTATGTGACTTTTTCTGGAAAAATTACCAACAAAAACTCTGAAACAGTTACTATTTCTAACCCTCAATTTAAATTCAACAAAGTAATTAAAGTTGGTGAGGATGGAACTTTTAAAGATACTATGAATGTAAAAGATGGTTTCTACAGATTTTTTGATGGTAAAGAATATACTGCTTTATACTTAAAAAACGGAGCCGATATTAATATGACGATTGATGCTAAAAAATTTGACGAAACTATAACTTATACAGGGGTTGGTTTTGAAGAAAGTGCTTTTTTAGCTAAAGCTTCATTAGAGCAAAAGAAATTATTTGAAGATAAAGAATTAATGAATTTACCAGAGTTAGACTTCAGATCTAAAGTTTCTAATTTTGTTGATGATTTTAACAAAAGATTTGAAGGAGCCTCATTAGATTCTACTTTTGTAGCAAGTCAAAAACAAAGTATTGCTGGTTTAGAAAATTACTTAACTAAAATGTATAACGACAAGCAATACATTACTAAAAAATTAGCTAAGGGTGCTGAATCTCCTAAGTTTGTTAATTACGAAAACAATGCTGGTGGTACTACTTCTTTAGATGATTTAAAAGGTAAGTATGTGTATATCGATTTATGGGCTACTTGGTGTCAACCATGTAAAAATGAAATTCCTTTCTTAAAGAAAGTTGAAGAAAAATATCACAATAAAAACATCGAGTTCGTAAGTATTTCTGTTGACAGACAAAAAGACTATGAAACTTGGAAAAAAATGATTGTTGATAAAGAATTATCAGGAGTACAATTATATGCTAAAGAAGATAAAGCTTTCATGGATGCGTATAGAGTATCAGGAATTCCAAGATTTATTTTATTAGATCCAGAAGGAAAGATTATAGACTCTAATGCTCCAAGACCTTCTAATCCTAAATTAGTTGAGTTATTTGAATCATTAAATATCTAGTCTTAAAAGACATTTTATAATAAAAAGCCTGCAAATTTGCGGGCTTTTTTATTCCTTACATTATTCTTCTTTAGATTGATTAAAAATAATTATATTTGCGGAATGAATTTTTTAACAGAAGATGTATCGTTTAAAGTATCTTGTGGTGGCAGAAACTGCTACCAGCTAGATTTAGGCTATAAAGTAATAGATTTTACTTTCTGCCAACTATTAGCCTTCAGGAAAAAAGTATTAGAACGCGCTTCGTACGAATCATTAGAAACGATTATCGACGGTGATAACTTCGTACTCCTTTTTGCAGCAGACAACAAACACTTATTATTCTTAGATGTACCTCAACTTATAGAATTACGAGAACTTCTTTTAGCTGTTTTTAAGCAGAAAACCCTTTACTAAGACTAGCTTTAAATTAGGCACTCCATTCTTTTTAAAGCCTTATAATCTGTATCTTTATAGTATTAAAACTAAACAAAATATTATGGAAACAGCAATAAGAAGAGACATGATTTTAGACGTGGAAGTAGTTGATTTGCTAAACCACCAAATAACAATGGAGCAACAAGCCTCTTCTAAGTATTTAGCGATGGCCTCTTGGTGCGACCAAAGAGAACTTAGAAATAGTGCAGCATACTTTTATAAGCAAGCGGAAGAAGAAAGAGAGCACATGATGAAAATTTTTAAATTCGTTAACGATAATGGCGGTAGTGCAATGTCACCTGTAGCTACTGAAGTTTCTCACGAATTTGAAAGCTTACGAGCTATTTTTGAAGCTTCTTTAGATGCAGAAATAGAAGTTACCAAATCAATTCATCACGTATTTAAAACTGCAAGAAAAGTAGGCGATTTCACTTCTGAAATCTTTTTACAATGGTTTGTAACAGAACAAGCCGAAGAAGAAGAAAAAGTAAGAGACATTTTAGACTTAATCGATTTAATGGAAGGTATGCCTTTAAAAATGATTGATGAGCGCATTCCTACTGAATAAAACAAAACGTTTATAAAAAGCATAAAAAAATCCCGCAACAATGTTGCGGGATTTTTTGTGTCTTGATTCTTGATTCTAAAATCTCAAATCTATAATAATCTAAATCTAATATCTATAGTGTTCTGGCTTGTATGGACCTTCAACAGTTACACCAATATATTTCGCTTGGTCTTCACGTAACTCAGTTAACTCTACACCAATCTTAGCTAAGTGTAATTTTGCTACTTTTTCATCTAAGTGTTTTGGTAACATGTACACCTCGTTTTTATACGCATCAGAATTATTCCATAACTCGATTTGCGCTAAAGTTTGATTTGTAAATGAGTTAGACATTACAAAACTTGGGTGACCAGTAGCACAACCTAAGTTTACTAAACGTCCTTCTGCTAATACGATAATATCGTTTCCTTTAACTGTATACTTATCAACCTGAGGTTTAATTTCAACCTTAGTATCACCGTATGTTTCATTTAACCAAGCCATTTGGATTTCGTTATCAAAGTGACCGATGTTACAAACGATTGTTTTGTCCTTCATTGCCTCAAAATGCTCAGAACGAACGATATCTTTGTTACCAGTTGTAGTAATTACGATATCAGCATTTCCAACAACAGTTTCTAATTTCTTTACTTCAAAACCGTCCATTGCAGCTTGTAACGCACAAATAGGATCAATTTCAGTAACAGTAACAATAGAACCAGCTCCACGGAAAGACGCCGCAGTACCTTTACCAACATCACCATAACCACAAACCACTACTCTTTTACCAGCTAACATTACATCCGTAGCACGACGAATTGCATCAACTGCAGATTCTTTACATCCGTACTTATTGTCAAACTTCGATTTAGTAACCGAGTCATTTACGTTAATAGCAGGCATTGGTAACGTTCCGTTTTTCATACGCTCGTATAAACGGTGTACTCCAGTCGTAGTTTCTTCAGACAACCCTTTAATTCCAGGAGCTAACTCAGGATATTTATCTAAAACCATATTGGTTAAATCTCCACCATCATCTAAAATCATGTTTAATGGCTTCTTATCTTCACCAAAGAATAATGTTTGTTCAATACACCAATCAAACTCTTCCTCGTTCATACCTTTCCAAGCATACACAGGAGTTCCAGCAGCAGCAATAGCAGCAGCAGCTTGATCTTGCGTAGAGAAAATATTACAAGAACTCCAAGTAACCTCAGCTCCTAAAGCCTGTAATGTTTCAATTAAAACCGCAGTTTGAATCGTCATGTGTAAACATCCTGCAATTCTTGCTCCCTTTAAAGGTTGCTCATCTTTGTACTCTTCGCGTAAACTCATTAACCCTGGCATTTCAGCTTCTGCCAATTCAATCTCTTTTCTTCCCCAATCAGCTAAAGAAATATCTTTAACTTTGTAAGGAACATATGTCGCGGTTTTTGTGCTCATATTTTTGTATATTTATGTATCTTAAATTTGAGTCGCAAAATTACGAAATAACTTTCTAAAATATGCCTCTTTACAAAACATTAACGGTAAACAACCATGCTAAAGCATTGATTTGGAAGATTGAAGAATCTTTTGAACAACTTTCTAACGGTGTTTCTTTAACAAAAGGAAATCAACAAAGAGTAGACGGCATGAAGTCCGATTTACACCAAAGAGGCTTTATGAGCGTACGCCATTTACTAAAAGAAGTTGGTTATACCGATGATGATTTACTATACGATGGCTACGGTAAACCACACTTAAAAGACGGCAAATTTATTTCAATCACCCATTCATTTACCTTTTCGGCAATTATTATTTCCGATACACAACCTGTGGGAATAGATATTGAAATGCAGCGCGACAAAATTGTGAAAATCGCACACAAATTCACTCCTATAGAAGAATACAAATCTATTGCCAACCACGATGCTTTGGTAAGCAAATTAACTATTGTTTGGGGCGCCAAAGAAAGCTTGTATAAAATCTACGGAAAGAAAAAATTGCTCTTCTTAGAAAACATTTATATTGAAGATTTCTCTTTTGACACCAATCAAACCACAGGAAAAATCTTGTACGAAGGACAAACCTCTGAGTACGACATTCACTTTTTAGAAATGGAAGGATTCACCTGCGTATGCGCTTGTTAAAAAATACCTAGTCTAAAACCCAAAAACCTCGCACTCGCAACTTTACCACTATGAGACTTTGAAGCTCTACATCTTTGCAACTAAAAAACTCTGCCACTCCAAAACTCTGAAAACTCTGCAACTAAAAAACTTTGCCACTAAAAAATCTCCAAAAACCTTTCCCGCACAACAACAGCTTAACTTTAGTAACTTTGCATCTTTCTAATTAGGAACAACCATGAAAATATCCGTAGAATTGACCTTAAGTCCGCTTCAGAACGAATTTGAAGAACCAATTATCAATTTCATCAAAAAACTAAGAGCCTCGGGATTAACCGTATTAGAAAATCCGTTAAGCACACAAGTGTATGGAGATTATGATACTGTGATGCGTTTGGTTACTTCAGAATTGAAAAATGCCTTTGAATTGATTGACAACGGATTGCTATTTATGAAAATCGTAAAAACCGATCGTAGCGATTATGAGCCAACTTTTTGATTTCCTTTTTGGGCAGTATGCTGATTACAATCCTATTGATGTTTGGCTAGAAATTATT